>JAFXDB010000189.1 GCA_017516305.1 Clostridia bacterium
TCCCTGGGCCTGAAGGAGGAGAAGCTCCGCCTGCGCGACCACGAGCCCGAGAAGCTGGCCTTCTACTCCAAGGCGACCACCGACTTCGAGTACCTGTTCCCCTTCGGCTGGGGCGAGCTGTGGGGCATTGCCGACCGTACGGACTATGACCTGAAGCAGCACATGAACCACTCCGGCAAGTCCATGGAGTACCTGGATCCCGTGACCAACGAGCGCTACATCCCCTACTGCGTGGAGCCGTCTGTCGGCGTGGAGCGCCTGGTGCTGGCCTTCCTGTGCAACGCCTACGAGGAGCAGCTGCTGGACGAGGAGAAGAACGACGTCCGCACGGTGCTGCACCTGCATCCCGCGCTGGCGCCCTACAAGGCCGCTGTTCTCCCCCTGCAGAAGAACAAGCTGGGCGCCCAGGCACGCGAGCTGCACGCGCAGCTGGCCAAGTACTTCCCCGTGGAGTACGACGAGACCGGCTCCATCGGCAAGCGCTACCGCCGCCAGGACGAGATCGGCACCCCCTTCTGCATCTGCGTGGACTTCGACACCGAGGCCACCGGCACCGTCACCGTCCGTGACCGTGACACCATGGAGCAGGAGCGCGTGGCCATTGCCGACCTGCGCAAGTACATCGAGGACAAGATGGTCTTCTGAGACAACTGAATCCATCCGCCGCTTCCCGCCGTAAACGGGAGGCGGCTTTTTTCCGCATTTGACAAATCCGGCGCAGCGTGCTATGATGAAACCAACTTTCATCCGTTATCAACATCTGCATTCTGAAAGGAGATTCCCGATGCGCAGAAAGATGCTTTTCTCCCTGCTGCTGTCCGTCATCCTCGTCTTTGCGCTGGCCACCGTCGCCTTTGCAGCCTATTGCATGGACTGCGGCACCGAGCTACCCGGCGGCGCCAACTTCTGCTACAACTGCGGTGCGAAGCAGTCCGGCGGCTCCTCCGGCAGCTCTTCCTCCGGCAGCGCCACCTCCTCCAGCCGCTCCTCGGGCCTTGAGGTCTCCATGATCACCAACAACGGCGATGGCACTGTCACCGTGCGCTGGACCGATTCCGCCGCCAAAGGCCCCTACAACGTCCACAAGCTGCAGAAGTTCAGCAACAATTTCGACGCCGATCTGGACGCCGCCATCGGTTCCTTCATCTGCGCGGAGGACACCCCCTCCCGCACGGCGGTGATCGATACGCTCGTGCCCGGCGTGGACTACTGGATCATCGTGGAGAACGCCAACGGCGACTACGTCTACGAGGCGTACGACGCCGGCTCCATGCCCCGCTTCTACGAGTTCAACACCGACGTCTCCATCCAGCTCAAATATCGCCGCAACAACGCCTACGAGGAGGTCAATTTCTTCTCTGCCAGCGATTTCAACCGCAACCGCTCCAATACCACCTACGGCGCTTACATCCGCCTGGACTATCCTCAGCTGGCCCGTGCCCGCCAGTACCGCTATATGGTCAGCATCACCGATCCTTCGGGTGAGGTGATCGTCGATGCGCTGGGCGACATGGAACTCAGCCGCGGCCGCTCCTACACCTACTGGACCCACTACTCCCTGGACTGGTATCTGGGCCTGCTGGCTGACCAGCACGGCTCCCTCCCCGTGGGTACCTACACCTGGACGCTGTACTATGACGGCATGTTCGTCAGCTCCCAAACCTTCCGCATCACCAACTGACGCTTTGCAGACCTTTCATCATCTGAGCCAGTCCGTCAGGGCTGGCTTTTCTCATGCCGATGATCGCTTGACAGCCCTTTCCCCGGCACAGTATAATCAAATCAACATCGTGCCCTGTATTCGTCAGGAAGTCTGCATACGAAAGGAACTATGTATGCGCAGGAAATTCCTTCTCTCAGCAGCCCTCGCACTGCTGATCATCCTGGCCGTCAGCTCCGCCTGGGCAGCCTACTGCACCGCCTGCGGCGTCAGCATCTCCGACAGCGCACATCTCTGCCCCCGCTGCGGCGCGCGGCAGATGCCCTCCTCCGCCGCCGTGGCCATCACCCATATCCACAACAGCGGTGACGGAACGGTCACCGTCAACTGGAGCGGCGGCGCAGGCCCCTATACGCTCCTGTGCGTACAGAAGCTCAGCGGTGACATCTCCGTTGACCTGGCAAGCAGCGCATGCATGGGATTTCAGGCCGCATCGCCCTGCACCTTCTCCGGTTATTCCGGCACGGCAGACTGGCTCGTGCCCGGTCAGGATTACTGGATCGCCGTCCGCGATGCAAAGGACAGGCTGGTTTACCGGGCCTGGATTCCCGGCGAAGCCCCCGCCTTTTCTGATTTCCCCATCAGCGTGACCCTCCGGCTTCAAAGCTGCAGCGGCGCAGAGCCCCGGGCATGCAGCAGCTTCTCCGCCAAGGATATCGCCGCCGACCCGGCCATCGCATACAGCGCCGACGTCCTCCTGACATTCCCGGAGCTGACCAGCGGGCGGGAATTCACCGCCAAGGTATGCATCACCGCCCCCACCGGCGCCGCCCTGACCGACACCGTGACCGTTCTGACTCTCCCCGCAGGCAGCAGCTCCCTGCGCCTGGCCGATTATGACCTGAGTCAGTATTTTTCCCGGCTGATGGCGCACTACGGCTGCATCCCTGCCGGAGAATACACCTGGGCCATCTACTTCGGCGGCATGTTTGCAGGCAGCCAGACCTTCTGCATCACCGACTGACCGCCATCCTCCGCCGGTTCCCGGCAGATTCCGCCGCCGCGGAAAAGCGTGAAAGCACAAACGCGTGAGAAAGCGGGAAAAACGGGAAAAAACCGCCGGATTGCAAAAAACATTGACATTCCCTGCCCGGCATGATAAACTGAGATGAAAGTACCCTCCTGTACGAAAGGGGATTGTTATTGATGTTCAAGCGCGCCCTGCTCCGCCTCATCGCGCTGGCGGCAGCGTTTCTTCTGTTGACTGTGACCCCGGCCCTGGCTGCCAGCTGTACCCTGTGCGGCAGCGAAACCGGGAGCGAGGATTACATCTGCACCAACTGCTTCCTGGCCCTGCTGCATCAGGAGCGTGAGCCCGCCGCGCTGGAGGTCACCTCTGCCCTGCAGAATGAGGATGGCACCGTCACCGTCACCTGGACGGATGACGCTGCATGCGCCCCCTACACCGTGCGCTATGAGCTGCTGGAGGCGGCTCCCGTTCCCTTCGGCTGGACGGCTGCCGAGGGCGTGATGGGCAATTCCTACACCCTCACCCGCCTGGTGCCCGGCGTCAGCTATATCATCTCCGTGCAGGACAGCCAGGGGAATGTGTCCGACATCACCTACTACGCCCCCACCCCCGGCACGGACACGGTCATCGGCGCCAGAATCCGCTTCAAGCCCATGCACCGCACCGGCAACAAGACCAATCGCCAGACTTCCTTCTCCGCCAGCGAGATCGCCGCAAATAACGAGACCCTGCATGGCCTGTACCTGCGCCTGACCTACTCCACCCTGGCCAGAA
>JAFXDB010000190.1 GCA_017516305.1 Clostridia bacterium
ACATCGAAGCGGTGACGACAGAGGTGCCGATCCCCGAGGCAACCATCGTGCCTGACACCAAGGCGGAGCACGTGGTCTATGTGGACGATCCGCCCTACACGGCGAAGGGTGCGGTGGGCTACGAGGTGGACAGCTACAAGGTTAAGTATGTCGATGGCAAGGAGGTCGAACGCACCTTCCTGTATCATGACAGCTATCCGGCGGTGCAGCCCATCACCTATGTCGGCGTGAGCGAACGCCCCATCGAAACCGATGAACCCTGGTAAAAGAAAACGATCCCCTGTCCGAAAGAAACGGGCAGGGGATTTTTGTATGCGGGTTCAGGGGCGTTCAAGCTTACCACGAGCAACCGGCGAATGCATTCCAAAACTCAAAAAAGTGGCCGAAGCCACTCTTTTGATGCCATTGGGCAATTAGGCCTTGCCGTTGCAGCCCAGGACGTTGACGATCTTGTGGGTCACCATTTCCTTCACAGCCTGACGGGCGGGCTTCAGCCACTGACGGGGATCGAAGTGATCCGGATGCTCCGCCATGTACTTACGGACGGAAGCGGTCATGGCCAGACGGATGTCGGAGTCAATGTTGATCTTGCACACGGCCAGCTTGGCAGCCTGGGCCAGCTGCTCCTCGGGGATGCCGATGGCGCCGGGCATCGCGCCGCCGAACTTGTTGATCTCCTCAACGAAGTTCTGGGGCACGGAGGAAGCACCGTGCAGGACGATGGGGAAGCCGGGCAGGCGCTTGGCGCACTCCTCCAGCACGTCAAAGCGCAGCTGGGGCTTGGTGCCGGGCTTGAACTTGTAAGCGCCGTGGCTGGTGCCGATGGCGATGGCCAGAGAGTCGCAGCCGGTCTTGGACACGAACTCCTCGACCTCCTCGGGGCGGGTGAACATCTCAGCGCCGTGCTCGACGACCACGTCGTCCTCCACGCCGGCCAGGGTGCCCAGCTCAGCCTCGACGACAGCGCCGTGGTCATGGGCATACTCAACGACCTTGCGGGTCAGCTCGATGTTCTCAGCGAAAGGCTTGGAAGAAGCGTCGATCATGACGGAGGTGAAGCCGCCGTCGATGCAGCTCTTGCACAGCTCGAAGGAATCGCCGTGATCCAGGTGCAGGGCGATCGGGATGTCGTTCTCCTGGGCAGCGGCCTCCACCAGCTTCACCAGGTAGGTGTGGTTGGCGTAGGAACGGGCGCCCTTGGAAACCTGCAGGATGACGGGAGCCTTCAGCTCGCCGGCAGCCTCGGTGATGCCCTGGATGATCTCCATGTTGTTGACGTTGAAGGCGCCGACGGCGTAGCCGCCCGCGTAGGCCTTCTGGAACATTTCCTTGGTCGTAACGATAGCCATTGGTATAGTCCTCCTTGTTACTCAGTCGTGTAAACACGCGTACGGAGTTATTATAGCACAATCTTTTGTTGATGAAAAGGGGGTTGACGGGAATTTCATAAATTCCTTGGGGATTCTGCATGGAGTCATCATCCCTTGCTTTCTTTTCATCATCCTTTGCGCCGCACTTGACGAAAGCCGCAATTTCATAGTATGATAAGTAATGGCATAACCCCGTTCAACAACTGAATGAAAAGGAGCGATTCGATATGAAATACGTTCTCGGTATTGACCTTGGCACCTCCGGCACCAAGACGGTGCTGTTTGACCAGAACGGCGTGGCAATGGCTTCTGCCACCGTTGAGTATCCCATGTACCAGCCCCACAACGGCTGGGCGGAGCAGGATCCCAAGGACTGGTGGAACGCTGCCGTCGAGACCATCAAGACCGTGCTGGCCAAGTCCGGCGTGAATAAGGACGACGTGGTGTCCCTGGGCATTTCCGGCCAGATGCACGGCCTGGTGATGCTGGATGAGAACAACGAAGTCCTGCGCCCCTCCATCATCTGGTGCGACCAGCGCACCGCCAAGGAGTGCGACGAGATCCACGCGAAGGTCGGTAAGGAAAAGCTGATCTCCATCACCGCCAACCCCGCCCTGACCGGCTTCACCCTGTCGAAGATCCTGTGGGTGCGCAACAACGAGCCCGACGTCTACGCCAAGTGCCGCCACATCCTGCTGCCCAAGGACTATGTGCGCTTCATGCTGACCGGCGACTATGCCACTGAGGTGTCCGACGCTTCCGGCATGCAGCTGCTGGATGTGCCGAACCGCTGCTGGAGCGACGAGCTGCTTCAAATTCTGGACATCGACAAGTCCATGCTGGCCAAGGTCTACGAGTCCTGCGAGGTCACCGGCCATGTGTCTGACGAGGCTGCTGCCCTGACCGGCCTGTCTGCCGCGACCCTGGTGGTCGGCGGCGCGGGCGACAATGCGGCTGCGGCTGTCGGCACCGGCGTGGTGGAGGACGGCAAGGCCTTCGTCACCATCGGCACCTCCGGCGTGGTGTTTGCCCACACCGACAAGCTGGCCATCGACCCCCAGGGCCGCGTGCACACCTTCTGCTGTGCCGTGCCCGGTGCTTGGCACGTCATGGGCGTGACCCAGGCTGCGGGCCTGAGCCTGAAGTGGTTCCGTGATACCTTCTGCGCGGCCGAGAAGGAGACCGCCGCTCAGATGGGCGTTGACGTGTACGAGCTGACCAACAAGCAGGCCGCCCAGAGCCCCATCGGCTCCAATCGCCTGATTTATGCCCCCTATCTGATGGGCGAGCGTACCCCCCACCTGGATGCTGATTGCCGCGGCATGTTCTTCGGCCTGTCTGCCATGCACCAGCGCCGCGACCTGCTGCGCGCGGTCATGGAGGGCGTGACCTTCTCCCAGATGGACAGCCTGAGCGTGCTGGCCGAGATGGGCGTTGCCCCCGAGACCATGCTGGCCTGTGGCGGCGGTGGCAAGAGCCCCCTGTGGCGTCAGATGCTGGCGGACGTGTTCAATGTGCCGGTGGCGACTACCGTCAACACCGAGGGCCCGGCCCTGGGCGTTGCCATCCTGGCTGGCGTGGGCGCTGGCCTGTACGAGAGCGTTCCCGCTGCCTGTGCCGCGATGATCAAGCGCAACCCCACGCAGAACCCCATCGAGGAGAACGTGCCCAAGTACGCTGCGGTCTACGCGCTGTACAAGAAGCTCTACCAGGCCAACAAGGAGCTGTTCAAGGATCTGGCGGCGCTGTAAGGGAATTCTTAATTCGTAATTCTTAATTCTTAATGCTTAATTGGAATGGAGGACGGTTTCTGGGTGGAGGCCGTCCTCTTTAGCAAGGTGGTTTTGTATGATCGGAAAAATCTACCGCATTCAGGCGTACATTTCATGGGCAGTTGTGGGTGGGTTGTTCCTGCTGATCGAGTTTGGCGACATCGCCTGGCTGCGCTCAATGGCGGCGTCAGGCGTGCTGAGCATATGGACGGCGATGGCGTGGATCCGCACGATCCTGCCCGTTGGTACGGTGCTGGCGATCCTTGCCGGCCGAAAGGGGATGAAGACCCGCCATCTGCTCATCTGCCAGCTCGTCACGCTGCTGATCAACCTGACCGTATTTTATACCGTCATCTGTGCAATGGTTATCATCAGCGGCGGCGCATAAGAAAACCGGAGCGTACCCTGCAAGAAGAGGGCGCGCTCCGGTTTTTCGTTGCGGAAAGATCAGTTCCCGTACTTCTCAATATACTCCTCCAGGCACAGCCCCTCGTCCCGCATGCGGATGGAATGCTCCACGCCGACGTAGCGGATGTGCCAGGGCTCGTAGGAGATGCCGGTGATGTTCACCTTGTCGATGGGGTAGCGGATGATGAAGCCGTATTCCCAGCAGTGCTGGGCCAGCCATTGGGATTGCTTCGTGTTGGAGAATTGCTGGCCGGGAACGGTGATGTCAAAGGCAAGGCCCGTGTGATGCTCGCTGGCGCCGGGGTCAGCGACGGTCTGCCGGGTCTTTGCCTCCGCCTGGGTGCGGGTCATGCCGTCCTGGCGGTAGGCGTAGACCTGGTCGTCAAAGAGCTGCTGCTGGTAGGCGACGGAGCGGTGACCGGCGCTCACCTGCCAGATGGTCAGGCCGTCCTGATGGGCGGCACGGAGCATGGCCATCAGCGCATCCACCGCCACGCGTTCGCCCTGGATCTCGCTCCCCTTGATGGTGACAATGCTGCTGTCGCAGTAGGTGCGCATCATGACCAGGTCGGCGGTCTGATAGCCGGAGGGCAGGTGGTTGGCGGCGTTGACCAGCAGGGGTAAGCCGTCGGCGCGCACCCAGGGTTCACTTCCGGGGGCGGGAGTGGTGAAGGGCTTGGCCGCGCTGGAATAGAGGACGGCGTTGGTCTTGCTGCCCGCGATGCCGTCCGCCGCCAGGCCGTGGGCCTGCTGGAAGCTGCGCACGGCGGCCTTGGTGGCCGGGCCGTAGCTGCCGTCCACCGCGCCCGTGTAGTAGCCCAGCTCCTTGAGACGCAGCTGCAAACGTTCGGTATCGCTGAGAGCGTCCGTCGGGGCGGCGGAGGGGGTCGGCGTAGGGGCGGGTGTGGGAGTCGGCGTGAAGGGCTTTGCTGCGCTGGAGTAGAGCAGCTCCGTGGTGGCAGGGCCGGCCTTGCCGTCGGGTGTGAGGCCATGCTGCTGCTGGAAGAGGATGACAGCGGTCTCCGTGGCGGGGCCGAACTGGCCGTCCGCTGCGCCGGGGAGGTAGCCCAGCTCCTTCAGGCGGAGCTGCAGCTGCTTTACGGCATCGCCCCGGGAACCGGTTTTCAGGATGGGCGCGCGGGTCACGGACGGGTCGGGCGTCACCTGCATCATGTTGGGGGGGTAATCGGGAACCGGCGTGGGCGTGAGGGAATTGACGTACTGCACCTGCGCATTCAGGTTGGAGACGTGTATGCCCAGCACCGCTGCGGCCAGAATCAGGAGAAACAGTGCGGCATATGCCAGCTTCAGGCCCAGGGAGGCCTTCTTTTTTTCTGCCATGGGATCACCTCGCATTTGTGGAAGGGGTCAATTCAGTATACGACATTTTTCCCGGAAGCGCAAGGGAACAGGATGTAAAATCAGGCCTGACGGTGTACAGGTCGGGCGGTGTGGGAAGCATAGCCATGACCGCATCTGTTCATGCAGGGGACACAGAGCTGCGGGAGAATGGTGCATCACATGGGGAGGACTGAGCCATGGAGAAGACGATGAATCTGATGGAAATGATGAAAAAGGCCAGGGCGGACGCGCAGCGCATTGCCGCCGACCGCCGTTATCTGCATGCCCATGCCGAGACGGGCTTTGATTTGCAGGAAACCTACCGCTATGTCTGGGACAACCTGACGGAGATGGGCCTGACGCCGCAAAAGTGCGGACGCTGCGGCGTTACGGCGGACGTCGGGGCGGGGGAGCGCTATGTACTGCTGCGGGCGGACATGGACGCGCTGCCCGTTCTGGAGGAGGCGGACGTTCCCTTTGCCTGCGGGGACGGACGGATGCATGCCTGCGGCCACGATATGCATACGGCGATGCTGCTGGGGGCGGCGCGGCTGCTGAAAAGCCGGGAGACGTCGCTGCCCGGGCGCGTGCGGCTCATGTTCCAGCCGGCGGAGGAGGTGCTGCAGGGTGCGAAGGACATGCTGGACAGCGGCTTGCTCAATGGCGGGACATGTACCGGAGCCTTCATGCTCCATGTGCTGACGAATCTTGACCTGCCGGTGGGCACGGCCATCGTGTCCGCCCCCGGGGTGAGTGCTCCGGCGGCGGCTTTCTTCCGCATCGGTGTACAGGGAAAGGGATGTCACGGCGCGATGCCTCACACGGGGGTGGATCCCATCAGCACGGCGGCGCATATCGTCCTTGGCTTGCAGCAGGTGCAGACCCGCGAGCTGGCCATGGCGGACAGTGCGGTGCTGACCCTGGGAATGCTGCAGGCGGGGGACAGCGCCAATGTCATCCCGGATACGGCGGAGCTGGTGGGCACCCTTCGGGCCTTTGCGGACGAGACGGTGCAGATGCTTCTGCGGCGGACGGAGGAGGTGGCTGTGCAAACGGCGCAGATGTTCCGCGCATCGGCGGATTTTGCGGTCACAGCCAGCGCGCCCACCCTGCGCAATGACGCGCGTCTGTCCCAACTGGCGCTGGCGGCCCTGCAGGAGCTGCTGGGAAAAGAGGGGGCGCTGCTGAGCAGTCAGCTGGGCGGCGAGGGGGCGAAGTCCACCGGCTCGGAGGATTTTGCGTGGGTCAGCCACACCGTGCCGTCGGTGATGATCGCCCTGGCAGCCGGACGTCCCCAGGATGGATATGGTTTTCCGGCCCATCACCCGAAGGCAGCCTTTGACGAGGCGGCCCTTCCCGTGGGCGCGGCGGTCTATGCGGCGCTGGCGGGGATGGTATGATGCCGACTTCACCGGCCGGCAGACCGCCCTGTAGTAGAGGAGGCCCTGCGGCGGTTGCACGCCGAAGGGTTGTATCCGGATGGCCTGTGACGCAAAAGTAATCAATTTCTGCAAAATAATCACCAAATGGCCCTTCGCCACTTGCCGCGGAGGGCTTTTTGTCGTATAATCAAAGATGGCGCGGAAAACGCTTCGTTTTCGTGCGCCTGCATACAATCGAGAAAAAGCGGAAAACAAGACAGAGGAGATGCTTGCATGAACATCCTGCTCACCGGCGGCGCCGGATTCATCGCGACCCATACCTGTGTGGAGCTGTGCAGCGCGGGCCACGATGTGATCATCGTGGACAATTACGTCAATTCCAATCCCGAGGCCATCCGTCGGGTGGAGGAGATCGTAGGTCATCCTGTGAAGGCCTATGAGGCAGACGTGTGCGAAGCGGAGGCGATGGAGAAGATCTTCAGCGAGAACGCCATCGACGTGGTGGTGCACTTCGCGGGCCTGAAGGCCGTGGGCGAGAGCGTGCAGATCCCCCTGCGCTACTACCGCAACAACCTGGATTCCACCCTGACCCTGTGCGAGACCATGGCCCGTCATGGCTGCAAGAAGCTGGTGTTCTCCTCCTCCGCCACCGTGTACGGCGTGCCGGACGAGGTGCCCCTGCGTGAGGATATGTTCTGCAAGGGCTGCACCAACCCCTATGGCTGGACGAAGTACATGATCGAGAAGATCCTGCAGGGTGCGGCCGCCGATCTCCATCTCATAGATGTGATGGTTGGGATACTGCTTGCGCTTGATCATAATATTTTACCTCCTTGTTTTTTGCTCTGCCAGGGAGGTTTAGCACTTGAAACGACGGTCGATCGCTCGGCAGCCCTTTCAACTGCTAAAACATACCCAAAGCAGAATTGTCTTGTTTTTTGTAAAAGATGGGCAGACAAACC
>JAFXDB010000191.1 GCA_017516305.1 Clostridia bacterium
AATCATTTGTTGTTGATAAAAGTTTTTTCGCTTTTGACAATCTTAAATGTTTCACATAATTCATTACCGTCATTCCGGTAACTGATTTGAATTTCTTGCAGAAATAGGTATTGTTATATCCGAACATCTTGCTGATTCCTTCAGATGTAAGGTTTTCTGTATAGTGATTATCGATATATGCGACAATATCTACAAACGCTTCCGGCTTACTTTCAAAGCCGCGGCCTTTTGGTCCCGAACCAAACGCGCTACCAAACTGCGCTACACCTCGGAAAAACGTCATCCCCCAAAGCTGCATCGTGAAGGATGACGGAGAGCCAATAGAGGGACTCGAACCCTCGACCTGCTCATTACGAGTGAGCTGCTCTACCTACTGAGCCATATTGGCATACGCTGAATTATCAGCTTGATCATGATAGCAAATCCCATCCGGTTTGTCAAGGGGTAAAGGGAAAATTTCACGGTCTTGCAGGGATCAGGCAGGGATTCTTCCGCCTGGCATGGAATCTATCCCATAATTATGCGTTGCGCATCATCCGAATGACACAAGGAGGTCACCTCATGGCCATCACAACCCTTCCCCATAACCCGACCTTCTCCGGCCTGCTGGATCTGCGGGCCAATATCCCCTTCCTGACCGTGGACGGCGAGGAGCTTTGCCTGCAGCTGGTGAAGCCCCAGTGGAAATCACCGGAGGGCAAGGGCTTCCCGCTGGTGGTGTTCATCCAGGGCAGCGGGTGGACAAAGCCCAACCAGTTCTGGGAGCTGCCGCAGCTGTGTCCCCTGGCGGCGCAGGGATATGTGATCGCCAGCGTGACCCACCGCAGCTGCTACACCGCGCCCGCGCCCGCCTTTTTGAAGGACGTGAAGGCGGCCCTGCGCTTCCTGCGGAGGAATGCCGCCGAGTTCGACATTGACAAGGAGCGCGTGTGCGCCTTCGGCACGTCCTCGGGCGGCAACACGGCGCTGCTGTTGGGCGTCACGGCGGACGATCCCGCCTTTGAGACGGACGCCTGCGCGGGCGAGAGCACCCGTGTGCAGTGCGTTGTGGACTGCTTCGGCCCCACGGATGTGGACGGCATGGTGGACACCTGGGATTCCGCCGACCCTGCCGATGACAACCTGCTGTTCAACCTGGGCGGCAAGGATCGGGCCAATTTCCGCAAAAACCTGGCCGTCATCAACCCCATGCACTACGTCAGGCCGGGGATGGAGCTGCCGCCCTTCCTGCTCCTGCACGGCGACGCGGACACCCTGGTGCCCTACGATCACTCCACCCGCATGTACGATACGCTGGTCGAGTGCGGCTATGAGGCCGACCTCATCCGCGTGACCGACGCTCCCCACGAGGGCCCCTTCTGGAGCCTGCCCGTGCTGGAGGCCATCTTCGCCTTCATCCGCAAGCACCTGGGATGACTCTGCCTCCAATACCTCCGCTGCCGCCGCAGCGGGGGTTTTCCGTTGCACAGCCCTCCAGGCCGCTGCGAAACCCTTGACCATTCCTCGTCCCATCGTGTACAATGAATGCCAGAAGACACCGGCATATCACACACAACCACACATCCAAGGAGGCCCCTGAACATGAAAGTCCTGCTTCTCAACGGCAGCCCCCGTGCAAACGGCAACACCGCCCTGGCCCTGGTGGAAATGGAGAAGATCTTCGCCGCCCAGGGCATCGAGACCGAGATCATCCAGGTGGGCAGGGCGGCCATCCGCGGCTGCACGGCCTGCGGCGTCTGCCACAAAAAGGGCAGGTGCGTCTTTGACGATCTGGTGAACGAAACGGCGGAGAAATTCGCCCAGGCAGACGGCATCGTTGCCGCCAGCCCGGTTTATTATGCCTCCGCCAATGCCACGCTGGTGGCCTATCTGCAGCGCCTGTTCTACTCCACCCGCTTCCCCAAGGCGATGAAAGTCGGCGCGTCCGTCGCCGTTGCGCGCCGGGGCGGGTGTTCCAGCACCTTCGATGAGCTGAACAAATTCTTCACCATTTCCGGCATGCCCGTCGCTTCCAGCCAGTACTGGAACTCTGTCCACGGCGGCGCGCCCGGCGAGGCCGCCCAGGACGCCGAGGGCCTGCAGACCATGCGCACCCTGGCGCGGAACATGGCCTTCCTGATGAAGTCCATCCAGCTGGGCAGGGAGACCTTCGGACTCCCGGAGGCCGAGCCCCATGCCTGGACGAACTTCATCCGCTGAGGAATGGGTAATGAGCATGATCAAAGCGCTTTTCTTCGACCTGGACGGCACGCTTCTGACCAGCGGCAAGTCCCTGTCCTCTGCCACCATTTCCGCCCTGCAGGATTGCCGGGCGCGGGGATGGAAGCTGTACATCGCCACAGGGCGCTCCCCGCACCTGGACAAGACCCTGGGCTGGACGGAGGACGTCCTCGCCCTCTTTGACGGCGGCGTTTTCTCCAACGGCGCCTGCGTGATGCAGGGCGGCACGCCCCGCTGGGCCCGTATTTCTCCCGACGCCGTCCGGGCCTGCGTGGACATCGCCAACCGTCACGGCGTGAATGTCTCCCTGCATATGGATGACGGCATGCATGCCTTCAACTTCACCCTTCCCCGCAGCGTCTGGGGCTTCTGGGGCGTGACGGAGGGCAGCATCCTCCCCCTGGACGAAAGCGCCTTTGCCCGCACGGTGAAGCTGCTGTTCTTCCACGAATACCTTAAGGAAGCGGTCACGCCCCTGCCGCCGGCGCTGCTGACCGATCTGCAAGCCGCCGTGGGCGACCGGGTCAGCCTGTACCTGACCGATGGCGGCTGCACCATCCAGGCGGCCGCCAGGCAGGTCAGCAAGCTCACGGGCATCGAGAGCATCCGCGCATCCCTAGCCCTTGCGGAGGACGAAATCGCCGTTTTCGGCGACGACCTGAACGATCTGCCCATGCTCACGCGCTACCCCGTCAGCGTCGCCATGGGCAACGCCGTGCCCGAGGCAAAGGCCGCCGCGAAATACGTCACCCGCACCTGCGATGAGGACGGAATCGCCGATGCGCTGCGCAATATTCTCCACCTGATCTGACAAGGAGGCTGTCTCCATGCTGAAGCGACTTCTTTCCCTGCTCCTCGCCCTGATGCTTTGCACCCCCGCGTTTACAGCCGCCGCTGAGGATGTCTGGACGCCCCGCGAGGCCCCCGTCATCCGCAACGCCATGCCGGAGGAGGAGGCCCTCGCCATTCAGGAAGCCATCCTGGCCCGGGGCACCGTGCTCTTTTCCGGCAAGGTCAACAAGGGCTACTATCCCCGCAGCATCCAGTGGCTGACCACCGCCGCCCCGGAGGACGCCGTCGCCCTTCTGTGGGCCTGCGACGACGTGACCCACGGCGGCTGGGGCGTGCTGGGTCTGAACGTGGGCGGCAGGCAGAAGGACATCATCGCCTACTCCGACCAGCCGGACAAGGAGCGCCTGCTGGTCTTCACCGTGGCGGAGCTGATGGAGATGGCCGGGATCACCGATCCGGCGCAGTTCCGCCAGTTCCAGCTGGGCGCGTGGAACGGCGGCCGCATCGCCGGGCTGTACTTCCTGCCTGCAGAGGTCGCCGCGGAGCTGGACTCCCACCTGTCCGCCGTGGAGGCTTCCATGGCGATCATCCACACCTATGACGGTCAGCTGTCCAATGAAAACGCCATTCCCGAGGCCCGCGCGGTCTACGCCTACCTGCAGCAGGTGCACGGCACTGCCTGCCTCACCGGCCAGATGGAATCCACCTGGATGTCCTCCCCGGATTATGAAATGAACTTTATTGAGAAGCACACGGGCAAGCTCCCGGCCATCCGCGGCCTGGACTTCATGCACAACGACTTCCAGGGCGTGGTCAACCGCGCCATCGCCTGGTGGAACAGGGGCGGCATCCCCCACATCTGCTGGCACACCGGCAGCGATTTCGCCTCCGGCTACAATGAAAGCCTGGCCCATAACCTGGACTGGGAGAACGCCCTCACCCCCGGCACGGCGGAATATGCCGCGCTTCTCTCTGCGATGGATCGCGCCGTCCCCTACCTGCAGCAGCTGGAAGATGCGGGGGTGCCGGTACTGTGGCGTCCCTTCCATGAGCTGGACGGCGGCTGGTTCTGGTGGTCCAAGGGCGGGAGCGAGGCCTTCGTGCAGCTCTGGCAGCTGATGTACAGCCGCTACACAGATTACTGGGGCCTGGACAACCTCATCTGGGTGCTGGGCTACTCCGGCAACGGCGGCAACATGGCCGCCTGGTATCCCGGCGACGAGTACGTCGATCTTATCGGTGCGGACAGCTACAGCCCCGGCGCCAACGGCCACCTGTATGCCGAGGTCGCCTCCATCGCGCCCGAGGGCATGCCCATCGTCTTCCACGAGTGCGGCACCATCCCCACCGCCGCACAGATGGAAAAGGCCACCGCCCCTTGGGTGATGTTCATGGTCTGGCACACGGACTTCGTCACCGACGGCAAGTCCAACACCCCCGCATCCCTGAAAAAGATCTACGAGGGCGAGTTCTTCATCACCCTGGACGAGCTGCCGGACTTCCGCTGACCTCCACATCTTTCTTGCGGCGGGCGGGAAAACTGTCCGCCGCCGCCGTTGTATGCAGCAAACCGCCAGACCACACGAAGGGAGTCACCGCCATGCCTTTCACCATGCCGACCACGCTGCCCGTCCCTGAATCCGCACCGTCCGCCCTGGACTTTTCCACCACGGCGGAGGGCGCGGTCATCACCGGCTGCCGCCCCGATGTGACCCGTGTGACGGTTCCGGAGGCGGTGGACGGCATGCCGGTGGTGGGCGTCGCGGAGGATGCCTTCCGCGGCCACCCGCACCTGCTGTGCGTCACCCTGCCGGACAGCGTGCGAACCATCGGCCAAGGCGCCTTCCGGGATTGCCCGGCGCTGATGCGCGTTTCCGCCGGTTCGGGTCTGGCGGAGGTGGCCGCCCAGGCCTTCCACGGCTGCGTCAGCCTGCAGGAGGTGCATTTCCCCTCCCGCCCCCTGGCCGCACAGGACGCCTTCGCCGCTTGCTACCAGCTGGAAGCCGCCCGCGAGCCCGTCATCTACCGCTGAACGCCCCGCACCGTCCCCAAGGAGGTCGCCCCTTATGGCATATGCAAGCATGAACCCCATCCGCCTGGCCGACGCACACCTGATGTGCACGGCAGAATTTCTCATCACCCCCGGCGAGGGCCTGGGCTGGCTGACAGCCCTGCCCCACGCGCTCCATCACACCGCCTCCGACGCGGCGGAGACCGCCGTCTCCCTGGTGATCATCCACTGCGCCGAGGGTCTGCGCACAGGGCTGGTGCTGCGCCTGCGCATGCAGGATGAGCATGCCAGCGCTGCGGAATGCGCCGCCTGCCGCAGCGAGTGCCTTCCCGGCTGGACGCAGCGCCTGGAGGCCCTGGAGCTCCGTCCCGTACAGCCCCTGGCCGACGAGGGCGTTTATGCCCTGCTTCCCCGCGAGGGGCTGACCTTCCTCCGCCGGGCCCGTGGCGCTGACGGCGCACCCGTCCGCCGCCCCGACATGGGGCGCCTCACCTTCCCCATGCTGGAGGAACTGCTGACGGCCCACCCCGGCAGCGGCCTGTGCGTTACATGCCTCCCCCGCGACGGGGATATGGGCTTCACCGTCGCTCACTGGGGTCTGGGCGGCAGCAGGAACCGCCTGCTCAATGCCCTCCACTTGCCCCTGGCGGACTGTCCCGAGGCCCAGGGGCCGCTTTCCGGCTTCCACTTCCTGTATGACCCATGGGAGCTGCTCCGCCGCATTGCCGGAGCGACCCACGACCCCGCCCTGACGGCCACCACCGCCGGTGAACTGGAAATGCTCCTGGGCACGCACAGCCCGGCCCCGCACACCGCTGCCGCCGCGCCCCTGCCCTCCGGCTCCGCCCGCGAGATGGCCCAGGGGCTGCTGGGGAGCATCCCCTCCCTGCAGGAGCAGCTGAAGCAAAGCACCCGGCAGCTGCGTGACCATCTGCAGCAGCAGGTGCGCCAGGCCAGCGCCGACGGCCTCTCCGAGGTGCAGCACCGCATGAGCCAGGCCGTCGGCCAGCTCGCCGCCGTCCCCGGCATGCAGCAGAAGAGCATCGAGGGCGTGATGGAGCGCACCAGCCGCATCATCCGCAGCATCACCCCCCATCAGGCCGCTGAGGAGGCCCGCGCTGCGGGGCTCGCCGGCCCCATCGACGCCCTGACGCTGATG
Organism: Clostridia bacterium; assembly: GCA_017516305.1. Taxonomy (GTDB): domain Bacteria; phylum Bacillota; class Clostridia; order Christensenellales; family Aristaeellaceae; genus UBA11524. The sequence goes on from JAFXDB010000191.1 coordinate 6,183, forward strand.
AAGATGGGCTTCTCAAACGAGGACGAGCTGCTTGCTGCCGGACTGGATGACGACCTGCTCGACCTCCTCCGCGCCACGGTGCATCTGCGCCAGCAATGCCCCGAAACATGCAGCGAGGACGTCAACTGCATGCCCTATGCCTTCATGATCGGTTACCTCTACGAAGCGCTGCTCAAGCACTGCTACCTGCCGCTTTTCCACGCCACGGACGGATACAGGCGCGCCCATCACCTGGCGGATTACACCCGCGTCAACGCCGACCACTGCCAGCGTCTGGCCGCCTTCCCCGGCTACCGCGACCGCTTCATGACCCGGCTTACCCCCCGGGACTGGGCCGCCTGGATGACCCTGTGCAACATGCTGCGCGCCCTGCGCAACCGTCAGCACTCGGATCAGGCCGCCGGGTTCATCTGCCGGAGGGAGTTTATCGCCGCCTACGAGTTTTTCTTCTTCCCCGGCGCCTCTGTCAAGGCAGAAATGCTGGCGTTGCCCGCCTTCCAGACCGGTTTTCCCGCCTGGGCCAAGGAATTCAAGCCTGACCTGCCCGACGAATGGGGCATGACCCCCGACGAACAGCGCCGCGCCGTCCGCCAGCATGTGTCCGCCCGCGTCGCCGCCTTCGACCCCAGCCTGCTGCAGCTGCTGCTGGCCTGCAGGCGCATTGCGGAGACGGCCGCCGACTGATCTCCCCCGCACCAATGACACGCCAGGAGGCTCCTGCCGATGATTCCCCATGACAAGCTCTTTTCCTTCACCCCGGCCGAGGACGCGCAGTACACCCTGCAGATCACCCTGCAGCAGAGCCGCCTGCTGGGTGCGCCGGACGCCCTCGACCTGTATTCCTGCCATTCCCAGCCCCATGTGCTGGAGGTAATGGAGCAATGCGGTATGCTGCTGGACGCGTTCCTCCCCTGGCTGCAGGAGAAGCTACCCGGCGTCTCTCCCGCCTGGATGCGCGACCATCTGCTGCTTTCGGCCAAGCTCCACGACGTCGGCATGTGCGGCACCCCGGCGCTGCGGGCGCTGCTGACCGCCACGGACAGCCTGCACACCCTCCTGTGCACCCCCGGGCAGGAATCCCCGGCGATGCTGCGCCCCTATCTGCGCGTGCTGGAAGCAGAGGGGCCCCGCGCCGCCCTGAACACCCCCGCCTGGCAGCAGGCGCTGACCTTGGCAGGAACGGGCGACGAAGGACGCTGCGCCGCCGCCCTGGCGGAATACCATGAGCAGATCAAGCAGGCCATCCGCAAGCAGCATGCCGCCAACAGCGGCCGCTACATCCTCGCCCACGCGGATGAGTTAAGCGCCCATTACGGCCCCGCCATCGACATGACCGCCGTGGCGGTGCTGGCCGCGCTGCATTCCAGCTCCTCCCTGGACAAGGCGAGCATCGTCCCCGCCGGAAAGCACTACGACGCCATCCGAGAGCATATCCGCCGCATGGTTACCCAGGAGCGCTCCGCCGCCGAAGCAGAGCGCATCACGGCGGACGACACCTTCCGCCGCCTCATCCACCTGGCGGCCCTGCTGCGCCTGTGCGACACCCGCCGCTCCGGCAGCCGCCTGACCAACATGGATCAGTCCCGCCTTGTCTGCGAGGTCACCGGAGGTCAGGCGCGCCTGTACAAGGAGAAAAGCGGCCTGCGGGAGGCCGTTCCCCTGCGCACCTCTTACGAGATCCTCGTCAGCGAGGCCCTGACGGAATTTGGCCCCGTCACCGCTCACCCCAACGCCGACGGCACCTGGCACATCCGGCATGAGATGACCCTGCGCCACGCAGAGCTGCCGGACATGCTGGATGTCTTCGCCCGCAGCCGCCTGCGCACCTATGCCAACGAGATCGACACCGGCGCGCTGGAATACTCCCTGGGCTTCACGCATGAGATTTTCCTCCACCTGGAGGGCATCGGCCCCATGGCTGCAGGGAGGGTCGCCCGGGAATGGCGCAGCCGCATCGACTGGCTGCGGGAAAGCCCCCTGCTCATCACCACGATCTGATGGGCAGCGGTATGGACATATGTAATACAGGCCGTCCAGGGGGCCTTTGTGGGCAGAGCATAGAACAGCTCGCGCGTTCTCCCTCAGTCTCCGCGCAAGCGCGGAGCCAGCTCCCTCCCGGAGGGAGCTTCCGTTTACGCCGCTGCTCCACCGCATTTCTGCTACTCGTTTCGTACAGCAACAAGGCATGCGACCAAAAGGCTCCCTCCGGGAGGGTGCTGTCGCCGTTAGGCGACTGAGGGAGAACGCGCGAGCTGCTCATAGGACAACTCCAAAGGAACAGACAGGCCTTCAGACCAATTCCAGCTTGCCGAGCAGACGAAAAACGCATTCTCCTCAGTTTGGGAAGGGCGCAACTATACGCACGGTATTCGCGCATTGCGTTGACGCAACCCCATAAGCAAATGAGCATCTGGTATGATTGCCGGATGCTCATTGTTTCATTGTGGGATAAATTCATCCTTTAGAAACCTCCCGCCACGGGCGACCTGTTTTGCTTTCCCCTTTTTCTGTCCCGGGAACAATGTGGTTCTTCACGTTTTCTTAGGGAATGACCAACGCCGCAAGTTGGAAGCCGCTTTCGCCCGCCGAAAGCGGCGCAAAGGCGCTTTTTCCTATTCGGGATGCGAACAGCGCATCACCCCCCGTCCCCCTCCTGCCTCTGAGATGTCGGAAATGCGGCTGCATATCGGGGCGGCGACGTTGCGGAGGGTTGCTTGAATGAATAAGAACGAGGACGCAACCCTCCGCAAAGACGCCGCGTCTTCCCCTTCATAGCTTCGATGCAGCCGCAATGGCGGTGAAGGTGTCTGCGCCATGTCAAACAAACCATTCCCTAACTTTCCGTGAAGAGCCAACAATGTTTCCACACCGCCCGAACCGGGTATCATACAGGTAAGTCCCCGACAGAAAACCTCCGTGTTCGCCTTGCGCAACACGAACATGTGTGCTATAATACCCACGTCAACCGAAACCGACGTCCCCATGAGGTAACCGCTTATGAACGATTTCATCCGCATCCACGGCGCAAGGGAAAACAACCTGCGCAATATCGACCTGACCATCCCCCGCGACAAGCTGGTGGTGATGACCGGCCTGTCCGGCTCCGGCAAGTCCTCCCTGGCCTTTGACACCCTCTACGCCGAGGGCCAGCGGCGCTATGTGGAGAGCCTGTCCAGCTACGCCCGGCAGTTCCTGGGCCAGATGGAAAAGCCGGACGTGGACGCCATCGAGGGCCTGTCTCCCGCCATCTCCATCGATCAGAAGACCACCAGCCGCAACCCCCGCTCCACCGTGGGCACGGTGACGGAGATCCACGATTATCTGCGCCTCCTCTGGGCACGGACGGGCCATCCCCACTGCCCCGGCTGCGGAAAGGAGATCCGCCAGCAGACCGTTGACCAGATGGTGGACGCGATGTGTGCCTGTCCTGAGCGGACGCGCTTCCAGGTGCTGTCCCCCGTCATCCGGGCGAAGAAGGGCGAGCACGCCAAGATCTTTGAGGAGGCCCGTAAGGCCGGCTTCGTGCGTGTGCGCGTGGACGGAGAAATGGCCGAGCTGGACGACACGCCCCAGCTGGACAAGAAGAAGAAGCACACCATCGAGATCGTGGTGGATCGCCTTGCTGTCCGCCCGGGCAAGGAATTCCAGTCCCGCCTGGCCGATTCCATCGAGACGGCCTGCACCCGCTCCGGCGGCCTGGTCATCTTCGACATGATGGACGGCAATGAGCTGCTGTTCTCCATGAATTACGCCTGCCCGGACTGCGGCATCTCCATCGAGGAGCTGGCCCCGCGCATGTTCTCCTTCAACAGCCCCTTCGGCGCATGCCCGGTCTGCTCGGGCCTGGGCAGCCGGATGGTCATCAGCGAGGATATCCTCTTTCCCGACAGGAACCTCTCCCTGGCGCAGGGCGCGCTCAACGCCATGGGCTTCAACTCCGCTGACAAGGGCGGCGTGGCCGGACAGTATCTGGCAGCCATCGCCGCCAAATACGGCTTCACCATGGACACGCCCGTCAGGGACATTCCCGAAAAGGGCATGAAGGCCATCCTCTACGGCACCGGCGCGGAGAAGGTCACCCTTATCTACGACACCCCCACCGGCCAGGGACAGTACGCCACCACCTTTGAGGGCGTGATCCCCGCGCTGGAACGTCGCTACCAAGAGACCACCTCCGAGACGATGAAGATCGCTTACGAGGAGTACATGGCCGAGGAGCCCTGCCCTGCCTGCCAGGGCCTGCGCCTGAAGCCCGAATCCCTGGGCGTGACGGTGGGCGGCCGGAACATTGCAGAAGTATCCAACCTCTCCATCGAAAAGGCGCGCCGTTTCTTCTCCCACCTGGAGCTGACGGAGACGGAAAGCATGATCGCCACGCCCATCCTCCGGGAGATCGACGCCCGCATGGGGTTCCTGATCGACGTGGGGCTGAGCTACCTGACGCTCTCCCGCGCAGCAGGCAGTCTTTCCGGCGGCGAGGCGCAGCGCATCCGCCTGGCCACGCAGATCGGCTCGGCGCTCATGGGTGTGCTGTATATCCTGGACGAGCCCTCCATCGGCCTGCATCAGCGCGATAATCAGAAGCTCATCGCCACCCTGCAGCGCATGCGCGACCTGGGCAACACGCTGATCGTCGTCGAGCATGACGAGGACACCATGCGCGCCGCCGACTGGATCGTGGATATCGGCCCCGGCGCGGGCATCCACGGCGGACACATCGTTGCCGAGGGCACGTTTGACGACATCTGCGCCAACCCGGACAGCATCACCGGCGCATTCCTCTCCGGCAGGCGGAAGATTGCCGTGCCCGAAACGCGCCGCCAGCCCCAGGGCTTCCTGACCGTGCGCGGCGCAAAGGAGCACAACCTGAAAAACATCGACGCCTCCTTCCCGCTGGGGTGCCTGTGCTGCGTGACAGGCGTTTCCGGCTCCGGCAAGTCCAGCCTGGTCAATGGCATCCTGCATCCCCATCTGGCAAAGGTGCTCAACCGGGCAAAGACCCGCGCGGGCAAGTTTGATGCCATGGAGGGCGTCGAGCAGCTGGACAAGATCATCTGCATCGACCAGAGCCCCATCGGCCGCACGCCGCGCTCCAACCCGGCAACGTACACCGGCCTGTTCGACCAGATCCGCAAGCTCTTCGCCGCCACGCCGGAGGCCAAGGCACGCGGCTACAAGGAGAACCGCTTCTCCTTCAATGTCAAGGGCGGACGGTGCGAAAGCTGCTCCGGCGACGGCCTTGTGAAGATCGAGATGCACTTCCTGCCGGACATCTACGTCCCCTGCGAGGTCTGCAAGGGCCGCCGCTATAACCGCGAAACGCTGGAGGTCACCTTCAAGGGCAAATCCATCTACGATGTGCTGGAGATGAACGTGGAGGAGGCCATGGCCTTCTTCGAGAACCACCCCAGCATCCTGCGGAAGCTGGAGACCCTCTACGACGTGGGCCTGGGCTACATGAAGCTGGGCCAGGCCTCCACGACCCTCTCCGGCGGCGAGGCCCAGCGCGTGAAGCTGGCCACCGAGCTTTCCCGCCGCGCCACGGGCAAGACCGTTTACCTCCTGGACGAGCCCACCACCGGCCTGCACACCGCCGACGTGGAGAAGCTCATCAGCGTCCTGCAGCAGCTGACGGACGCGGGCAACACGGTCATCGTTATCGAGCACAACCTGGACGTGATCAAGGTGGCAGACTGGCTGATCGACCTGGGCCCCGAGGGCGGCGACGGCGGCGGCACCATCGTCTGCGCCGGTACGCCGGAAACGGTGACGGCATGCGAGGGGTCGTATACGGGCAAGTTCCTCACGCCGCTGCTCAATAGCAAATAACATAAGACCGTCACAGCGCAATGCCGTGACGGTCTTTCTACATTCTCGAGTCAGTTACCGGAACAAAAGCATATACGCCGCTGCTGCTGCCCCTTCCGGATCACCTGTGAAGCGACCGATCGTTGTGTATTCAACACCAGAAAGCACGATTTCCGTCACTCCACGCGGTTGTTTTGCCACCTGAATGTCACCATTCCGGCACACTCTACCAACAAATTCCTTTCGAGAATCGCCGGCATAAATAAGGTAGCCACCATAGGTGCTGCTCCACTCGTATCGACCTACGGTGTGCATTGAAATGTAACCCGAATCGTCATCAATTCTGCCGTCGCGATATGTTCCAAGCTTTGTATCATTCCAGACGCCATCCTTTTTGTAGATGGTATCTCCGGTGAAGTAGCCGATTTCCGCACCACTGAAACCAGAGCGATAAATGTGGCCACGTACATCAGACATCGAGACAGAAACCGGAGATGGAACAGAGGGCGGAGTCGATGTGTTACTGCTACTATTCTGCATACTTTGCGCTATTCTCGCTGCATGGGCGCGAGCTTCAGCCTTACGCTGCTCTTCACGTGCAAGATACGCTTCATATCCCGCCTGTGTGTCCCATGGCCTGTACATCTTGGGTGAACATATCCATGCCACCACATACGCAATAAAGTAGGCAATGACACAAAATATCCCAATACCTAATAGCAGTTCAATTATGTGCGCGAAAAGTTCTCCCAAACGTCCAAGATTGTCAATCACAGATGTCAGCAATAAGACACCCGCAAAACATACTGTAAATCCAGTCGCCCAATTACTTGCATTCTCGTTACGCGGTATTCCATCCGCCCTATTTTCAGGAATCTTCAAAAGCTTTTGCGTGTCAAAATACTGCAATGCAGCAAATGCAATACCAGTCGCTAATCCCACCGGATAAGCTTTCCATCCATCATGTGCCAAGGCCGTCGCCGGTTGCATCCAGTAAAACAAGATCACACCAATCGTCATGATCACCGTGAAAACCCCGCAGCGTATCGAGTACTCATGCTTGTTATTCTTCATGTTCAGCACCCTCCTTCTGATCGCAATGTCGCTCTTAAGCGAAATTATACACTACTTCTGGTGTATTTGTCAATACACCAAATCAGATGTGGCATGATAATGCAGAGGTGATTCTGCATGAAGGAATACTGGGAGATTCTCCGCGAGCTGCGGGAGGATCACGATCTGCGCCAGGCTGATATCGCCACGCTCCTGCACACCACACAGCAGGTCTACTCCCGCTACGAAAAGGGCGTGAACGAAATGCCCATCCGGCATCTGCGCACCCTCTGCCAGTTCTACGGCGTCAGCGCCGATTATGTCCTCGGCCTGCCCTGCAAAGAAAAATAACTCGGCACATGCCTCCTTCCGATATCAGAGACATGTGCCGTTTTTTCGTTCTTCCTTTTTCCTATCTCTTCACGGAAAGTTGGAATATGAATGAGCGCTGGGCGGTATTTCCTTCCTCGAAAAACAAGTCCAATCGGAAGATAAATCCACCCCAGCTTCGTTGAATCAACTGAGCCATCATAAAGGAAAACCCCACCCCCATGTCGAATATCATTTGAAACAACCCTGAAAAACCAAAGCCAAAGGCGGTGACCCCATGCCCTTCATTTCCGTCATCATCCCCACCCGCAACCGTCGGGAGCTGCTGCTGCGCGCCCTTTCCAGCGTGCTGGAGCAGACCCACGAAGACCTTGAGATCATCGTCATCGACGACGCCTCCGACGACGATACGCAGGCTGCCGTGCTGGAAATGCACGAAGACCGCGTACAGTATCTCCGTCTGAATGAACAGCAGGGGGCCTGCGCTGCCCGCAACCGGGGCGTTGACATGGCCCGGGGCGAATACATCGCCTTCCAGGACAGCGACGACATTTTCCACCCGGACAAGCTGGAAAAGCAGCTGCAATACCTGCATGAAACCGGCGCGGATGTGGTCGTCTGCGCCATGAACCGCATCACTGCCCCCGACGCGGAGGGCGAGGTCTTCCCGCGCTTTACGGCCGACCGTCCGCTGGAATACCGAGAGCTGCTGCTGGAGAACCTGTGCAGCACCCAGTGCCTGCTGGGCAAAGCCGAGGTCTTCCGGGCCGTGCGCTTTGACGAGCAGCTGCCCCGCCTGCAGGACTGGGATCTGATGCTGCGCGTCGTCCGGGAATACAGGGTCATGCTGGACGCCCGCCCCCTGGTGGACGTGCATCTGCAGCCGGACAGCCTCTCCCGGCAGCCGCGGAAGCTGCTGACGGCGCTGCGCCGCATGTTCGCCCGGTATCACGCGGATATCTGCCAGCCGGACGCCCCCCTGGTGCACGGCGAGCGGGTGGACGTGCGGTGGCTGCGCGCCATCGTGGATGCGGCGGAAATGTGCGGCGAGGAGCCCTGGACGCAGGATGTGCTGGACAACGCCCCCGACTGGGTCTACCGCCGGGGTGAAGCCGCCGATTACGCCCGTACCCTCATCCACGTCAGCGTGGAGAGGAGGCAGCATTCCCTCCTGCCGGATACGCTGGTGCTGCACATGAATCTGCACATCTTCGCCCCTGCGCCGGGTGTACGCTTCCTGCCCCTGCCGCTGCTGCGGGACGCCCTGCGGGCCAACCCCCACGGCGTATCCTTCGACGGGAACTGGGCAGAGGAAGGCCACGACCCGCTGCCGGAGGCCATCCGCCAGCTGACCGCCCGGTACGATCGCCGCACGGTATGGAACATCCTTTCCGGCGCGTACGGCGGGGCGCAGGTCGCCGCCGCCCTGGCCGCCACGGATCTGATGATGATGCCCGAATGGGCCCGCACCCTGCAGGGGATCGAGCTGCACCAGCGCAACACCCCCGTCAAGCGCATCGCCGTGTATTACCACAGCCTGCGCTTCGGCGGCGTGCAGCAGACGGCCGCAGCCCTCATCCGCCTGTGGGTGCAGATGGGGTACGAGGTGACGCTCATCACCGCCCAGGAGGCAACGGAGAAGGATTACCCCATCCCCGACTGCGTCCGCCGGTGCGTCATCCCCGCCTTTGACCCCGCCAGCGGCGAAACCCGCCGTCAGCGCGTGCTCGAACTCGTCCGCGCCGCCAAGAGCAGCGACCTGCTGGTCTACCACGCCTGGGCCGACCCGGAGATCCTCTTTGACCTGCTGGCCGTGCGCAGCATGGGCGTGCGCTTCCTCGTTCACACCCACAGCGTGTTCACCATGCCGCTGCTGGAGGCGGGGATGTTTGACCGCTTCCTCTGCCTGCCGGATGTGTATGCCCTGGCGGACGGCGTCGTGACCCTTTCGGACGTGGACAGGCAGTACTGGAAGCAGGTCAACGCCCGCGTGTACACCACCGTCAACCCCCTGACCTACGACCCCGCCGCGACCCCGGTCAACGCCCTGCGCGGCAGAACCATCCTCTGGGCAGGCCGCATCTCCCCGGAAAAGCGCCCCATGGACGCCATCACCGTGATGCAGCATGTGGCCCACCATGTGCCGGACGCCAGGCTCATCATGCTCGGCAGCGGCGACGACGCCCTCATGGGAACCCTGCGGGGCAGCATCATCGCCAACGGCCTGGCGGACAAAGTGGAGCTGGTGGGCTTCGACCCCGACACGGCGGATTACTTCCGCCAGGCGGACGTGCTGCTGTGCACCAGCGCCTACGAGGGCTTCTCCCTGACCATCGCCGAGGCCATGACCCACGGCATCCCCGTTGTCACCTACGAGATGCCCTACCTGACCGTGCTGCAGGGCGGCGGCCACATCTGCGTCCCCCAGGGCGACCCCTACGCCGCCGGCAATGCCATCATCCGCCTGCTGACGGATGCGGGACTCCTGCAGGCCCTGGGCGCCGAAGCCCGCCGGAACGCCGAGACCCGGCTCAATATCGACCAGGCCGCCATGTGGAAGCGCATCCTGGACGACCAGTTCCACAGCCTGCCGCCCATGGTGCTCAGCACCGCCCAGTCCACCATGCTGGCCACCCTCCGGCAGCACATCTCCCTCATGCACCGCAGCCCCATGCCGTCCCCCGGCGCAACAGTGTACCATACGGCCTTCGTCCCCCTGCCCGAAAAGGGCCCCGCAAAAACCCTGCGCAAGAAGGCCGCCACCTTCCTGCAGGTGCTGCTGATTGACGGGCCGAAGGGCGTCGCCCGGGTGATGAAGGAGAAGAAGAAAAAGAGGAACAAAAACATCCCCACTGCTCCTGTCACATGGACAGGCCGCAGTCCCCGCCCCGACGCAGCCGGGGAACCCCCGGAGAAGGAATAAGCCTTCAGCAAAACCGCGCCCGGAAATCGCACGGGCGCGGTTTTGCACGATCGGATAATTTCATTATTTACAAGTTTTTATCTTCCCAAATGCCGCCGATTATGATATGATGTAGGTATAGTATGGAGGAATATACCATGAACAACGCTCAATACCGCATAAACGAGCTGGCGAACGTCAGGTTTCTGTTGCTGTCCTTCGCCTTTCTGGCCGGAATGCTGCTGGGAATCCCCTTACTCACCTACATGTGGGCTCCGCATGAGTCTCCCCTGCTCGAAGCCTTCCTCATTTTCTTCAAACTCAGTTGCCTCACATATCTAGCTATCGGCGTGCGCCTCCTCTTCTGCCGCGTACACATTGATGAAACCGGCGCGGATGTGGATCAGCTTTTCGGCAACACCGCCATGAGCTGGGGCGACGTCCGCACCGCCGCCATCGTGCGCCTGGTCGTGGGCAACCAGAAGTCAGACGGCTTCATCGTCCTATCTTCCCGCGAGCCCCAGGAGGTGCTGACCCATCGGGCCCTGACCACCCGGAAGGTGCTGAGCCGGGACGAGGTCGTCCGCATCCCTCTGAACGCCAGGCGCCGCGCCGCGGTGGAGCATTATCTGCACATGACCCTGCTGGAATATACCCTGTGAGGTGCATCATGGCCCACAAACCCCTGCTGAACGAGCCCGCCTCTCCCCGGACGCAGCTGACCATCCTCCTTGGCCTGGGCGCGGGTGCTGCTGCGCTGCTGTTCCTGGCCATCCGGGAAACGGGCGGCCTGCTCCGCACAATGTATATTGTCTTTGCGGGCGTGGCTGTCCTGCTGGCCGCGGCAGCCGTCCTCATTGGCCGCCGGTACCGCTGCGTCATGGACGAATATGGTGTGCAGCTGGGCCATGCCCGCCTTACCTGGGCAGACATCCGCACCGCCGCCGTGATCCGCCGGGGTGTGCTGCCCGCGTTTCTCTCCCGCTTTCCGGATGAGCAGCATTTCATCCTCCTGTCCGTCCGCCGGAGGCCGCGCTGGACAAGCATCATTTCCGGATGGAAGCCCCCCAGCCGGGCATCGAATTGCGTATTCCCCTGACCGCCCAACGCCGCAGGGTCATCCAGCAGCAGCTGCACATGACCCTGCCGGAGATCGTGCTGTAAGCACAAACTCCCGAAATACACCCCATAGCATAGTCAGGGTATATTTCAGGAGTATCTGTATCAGGTTTTACGTTTCCCCGTCTGCATCCAGCCGATGATCTGCCCGGACAGCACAACCGTCAGCAGGGAGTACATCAGCTTTCCCAGCGGGATGTAGGTCATGGACAGCCCCAGCACCAGCGCGTCGGTAAAGAGATAGATCCACTGGATGCCCCAACCCGTCAGGCGGGAAAGGGCCATGGCCAGGGCGTCGTCTCCGCCGGGAGCGCCGCCCATGCGGACGCACAGCCCCGCGCCCACGCCCACAAACACCGCGCCCAGCAGCGCCGAGAGCAGGGGCGAAGCCACCACCTGCGGCCACAGGGGCGCAAAGGGCGCCAGAATCGCATAAAACACGGAATATCCCACCCCACACACCGCGGAGTATGCCAGGAAGCCCCGGCCCAGCGTTTTCCAGCCGATCAGGTAGCACAGGGCGTTGAGCAGCAGCGCCGTCAGCGCCGGGGAAATGCCTGTCCAGTGCTGCAGCAGCAGCGTTGCACCCAGCACGCCGCCCTCGGTCACCTCCGCCCAGGCATGAATATTGCACATTCCCGCCGCCTGGATGGCCGCGCCCAGCAGCGCCAGCAGTACACGTCCCGTCCGCATCGGGCCGTCGCCCCCTTTCCATGTTGACCTCTGTATGGTAAGCCTGAAATTTCCTTCTGTCAAGCGAAAAACGCTGGTTTTCACCCGTTGTCACAAGCACCTGAAAAGGAGTTGATCGACGTGAAAAAAAGCTTGCTGCGTACCTCCCTGCTCCTGATGACGCTGCTGCTGCTCGTCTCCTCCGCTGCGGCAGAGTTCGACGCACTGGCTGCGCTGCGTTACCGCACCTCCTATGTCTACGCCTTTTCGCAGGGCCGCGACAAGGGCTCCTGCCGCATGCTGCGCGGCGACATTGAGCTGACGGTGATCCTCATCAGCGCAGACGGTCAGCCCTGGACGGTGCAGGATCTGGGCAACGTGAACCGCAGCGTCGATAAAGCGCTGGCAACCCTGGAGCGGGAGGCGTCGGACTACGGCGTGGCCCTGAGCATCACCCCCGTCTATTACAGGACAACCGCGCCGGCAGACGTGGATACCCAGGGCTGGCGGGAAAACGCCATCGCCTCCATCCCCGAGCTGGCCGATGTACAGAGCTGGACCAACCGTCCCGTTCTCTTCTGCCTCAACACCCCCGGCCGTTGCTTCGCCCGTACCGGCAGCGAATCCATGGAATATGTCATCTACTATGTGGATTACGACCCCGGCACGGTCCGCCATGAGCTACTGCACCTCTTCGGCGCAGAAGATTTCTACTTCCACGAGGAGGTCGAAGCAGCCGCCATCCGGCATTTACCCCGCAGCGTGATGCTCAACTCCGATACCAACGCCGAAACCGATCCCCTCACGGCTTACCTCGTCGGCTGGACGGAGGAGCCTGAAGGCGCCGCCGCCAGCTTTATGGCAGACATTTCCCACCTGACCAACGAAAGCGTTGAAACCGCCCGCGAAATCGACCAGCAGAGCGGCACCGGCACCTTCAAGCTGGAGTCCGGCATGTATTACGGCACGCTGGAAATGGGCGTCCGCAACGGTCTGGGCCTGTACCAGTGGGAAAGCGGCATGTCCTATGTGGGCGACTGGACATGGAACACCTTCGACGGCCGGGGTACCCTCACCTGGGCAGACGGCTCCTACTACACAGGCGAATTCGATGACGACAACCGCACCGGCAAGGGTACCTATGTGGGCCCGGACGGCACGGTCTACACCGGCGACTTCATCAACGGCCGCCAGACCGGCCGCGGCACCCTGACCTTCCCCGACGGCTCCAGCTATACCGGCGATATTTCCGACGGCAAGCGCAACGGCAAAGGCACCTTCACCTGGTCCGACGGCTCCAGCTACACGGGCGAATTCGTCAGGGACGTCATCAGCGGCATGGGCATGATGACCTTCTCCAACGGAGACACCTATATCGGCCAGTTCAAGGACGGCGCCATGCACGGCACCGGCACCATGTATTACTCTGACGGTACCGTAAAGAACGGCAAATGGGAAAACGGCATCTTCCTGGGCGAATGATGTTCCTGCAGCCGCTTCTCCCCCAGGAGAGGCGGCCGTTTTCTATACTGCATCCGTCCGTTCAACCCGCAAGAGAGGAGATACCATGAAAAGACTGCTCACATCCGTATTTCTCCTGCTGATCCTGCTGCTTCTGCCGCTGACCGCCCTGGCAGACATCCCCGAGGGCATCTGGGGGAAAGAGCTCACCGATGCGGAGCTGTTGCCGCTGATGCGCACCGCCATGACGGAGGCCAGGGTCAGCGCCGTCATCTGCACCCGCAGCGACGGTTCGCCCGTGGCGGTGTACGACTTCGGCAGCGGCTTCTGCGTTGCCAGGCGCAGTGACGGGCTGCTGATGCTCTGCTGCTTCATCGCCCGCGGAGAAGCGCTGGAGCTGATGTGGCACAACGATCTGCTGCTCTCCTCCGCCCAGCCCCTGTCCCTTTCCGTCAGCGGCCCCGCCTGGGGCGATGTGCCCCTCCCCCACCTGAGCCTGTTTGACGGCGATGCGCTGACCCTCACCATGCCGCTGGCAGACGGCTCCCGGCTTGAGCTGCGCGCCAGGTTCATGCCCAATGGCTGGCAGGTAACGGGCATGAGCGTCCTGGTCTGCCGGGAGGATGGCAGCTACAGCCCCGCTCTGACCCTGAAGGAGGAGGCGCTGTCGCCGGACATCTATCTTTCCGTCTGCCACCCGGCTGACTGGTCAGCCAGGCCCGAATGATTCCCTCCGCCCCTGCATCATCATCGCCTCCTGCGGGCAGAATGAAGACGGAAGCGTTTTTTTCCCGCAAATTCCGCCGTTTTTTCTGCGAAACCCCTTTGCATAATGCTGATTTTCATGTATAATAACCGTTGGAGGGTCACGCCCTCCCGCAACTGCAACCACCAGATGAAAAATGACGGAATGAGGTAGATGGTGTGACTGATTTCGTGAGCACCTGGAACGAGGAATCCTTCCTGACCACTCCTGTCGGCCCCCTTGGCCTGATCGCAATGCGCGGCACCGAGGAGATCGCCGGCAAGGTGAACCAGTGGCTGTTGAAGTGGCGTCAGCATACGGAGGAAGCGCTGCCCGGCGATATGACCACGACCCCCGGCATGGGCCGTGACAGCTTCCTTGTCCGCACAAGCTGCCCGCGCTTTGGCAACGGCGAAGGCAAGGGCCTCATCAAGGACTCCGTGCGCGGCCTGGATCTGTACATCCTCTGCGATGTGGGCGCCTACAACTGCACCTACGACATGTATGGTCAGAAGGTTCCCATGTCCCCCGATGATCACTATATGGACCTGAAGCGCACCATCGCTGCCGTGGGCGGCAAGGCCAAGCGCATCACGGTCATCATGCCCCTGCTCTACGGCGGCCGTCAGCATCGCCGTTCCAGCCGCGAGTCCCTGGACTGCGCCATGATGCTGCAGGAGCTCAGCCGCATGGGGGTCAACAACATCATCACCTTTGACGCCCACGACCCCCGCGTGCAGAATGCCACCCCCGAGGGCGGCTTCGAAAACGTGATGCCCTCCTACCAGATCTTCAAGGCCCTGCTGCGCCGCCGCAAGGACCTGATGCTGGACAAGGATCACCTGATGATCGTCTCCCCCGACGAGGGCGCGCTGGATCGCAACATCTTCTACGCCACCGTGCTGGGCGTGGATATGGGCATGTTCTATAAGCGCCGTGACTACACCCGCATCGTCAACGGCCGCAACCCCATCGTCGCCCACGAGTACATGGGCAACGACCTGGACGGCAAGGACGTCTTCGTGGCCGATGACATTCTTTCCTCCGGCGAATCCATCATCGACGTTGCCCGCCAGCTCAAGAAGCGCAACGCCAACCGTATCTTTGCCGCCGTCACCTTCCCGCTGTTCACCAACGGCCTGGAGCTGTACAACAAGGCCTACGAAGAGGGCCTGATCGACGGCGTGATCTCCACCAACCTGACCTACCGCACCCCCGAGCTGCAGGCAGCCCCCTGGTTCATCGAGGCGGATATGTCCAAGTACATCTCCTATATCATCGCCACCCTGAACCACGATCGCTCCCTTTCCAAGCTCCTGACCCCCTACGACCGCATCCACACGCTGATGGAGCGCTATACCCAGGAGCAGATCGAGCTTGGCATCCGCCTGGGCTGATCCCACCAATATTGACCGCTCCGCACCTTGCGGGGCGGTTTTTCATACCTCACAGAAAGAGGGTCTCCGCCATGGATAGCAACAAGTCCTACTCCCCCTATCACGGCTGCTGGATTGTCTTCCTGCTGCTCATCGGCATTCCGTTGGCATTCTATGCCGTCATCTCCACCGCCATCAACTTCTACCAGCCCCAGTTTGCCAGGGTCAATCCCGCCAGCGCCCGCTGCATCAGCTGCATTCTCGGCTCCATTTACCATTTCAGCTGCATTCTGGGCGGCCTCCTGCGTGATCCCTTCCGCGCCCTGTGCTATCGTGTGCGGGAATTTTTCGCCAACCTTCCCTGTGGGCTGGGCTTTGCCCTCTCCTGCTACTGGGAGGACATGAAGAACGACGGCGCCCTTTTCATCCCCTATGCCGCCATCATCGGCGTGTGCCTCTATTTCGCCATCGAGGGCGGCGTCACCGCCCTGTCCATGCTGTAAGCTGAATAAAGCCAAAGAGGGAGCCGTCTCCGCAAGGAAACGGCTCCCTTTTGATGTGTGGAATCAGGCCTCGAACAGCAGGCTCTCCTCGGTCTGGGGATCGAAGAGGTGGATGACCTTGCTGGCGAAGGTGAAGTACAGCTTGTTGCCGTACACCAGGCCGGCGCGCTGCTCCTCGCTCAGGTCGATGGTGGGCAGGCGCAGGATGATCTTGTTGGTGCCGTCGGTGGTGACGTGCAGATGGAGCTCGGAGCCCATCATCTCGTTCACCAGGATGGTGGACTCGATGGCGCCCTCCGTCTTGTCAAAGCAGACGGTGGTGTGCTCGGGGCGCACGCCCAGGATGACGTCCTGAGAAGCGGCGTTCTTACGGGCCAGGATATCGCCCTTCACGCCGTCCACCTTCACGGTGGTGCCCAGCACGTCCACGCTGTAGCTGCCGCCGTTGGCGTTCAGCTTCGCGGGGATGAAGTTCATCTGGGGCGCGCCGATGAAGCCGGCCACGAACAGGTTCTTGGGGGTATCGAAGACCTCCTGGGGGGTGCCGACCTGCTGGATGAAGCCGTCCTTCATGATGACGATGCGGTCGCCCAGGGTCATGGCCTCGGTCTGGTCATGGGTAACGTAGATGAAGGTGGTGTCAAGACGCTTGCGCAGCAGGATGATCTCGGCGCGCATCTGGTTGCGGAGCTTGGCGTCCAGGTTCGAAAGGGGCTCGTCCATCAGGAACACGGCGGGCTCGCGGACGATGGCACGGCCGATGGCCACGCGCTGACGCTGGCCGCCGGACAGGGCCTTGGGCTTACGGGTCAGGTACTCGGTGATGCCCAGGATCTCAGCCGCCTGGCACACGCGGCGGTGGATCTCGTCGTTGTCCATCTTGCGGATACGCAGCGGGAACGCCATGTTCTCGTAGACGGAGATGTGGGGGTACAGGGCGTAGTTCTGGAACACCATGGCGATGTCGCGATCCTTGGGCTCCACGTCGTTGACGACGCGGTCGCCGATGGTCAGCGTGCCCTCGGAGATGTCCTCCAGGCCGGCGATCATGCGCAGGGTGGTGGACTTGCCGCAGCCGGAGGGGCCGACGAACACCACGAATTCCTTGTCCTTGATCTGCAGGTTGAAATCATGCACGGCAATGACCTTGCCGTCGTAAATCTTCTTGACGCCTTCAAGCGTAACGCTTGCCATTGTTATTTCCTCCTCGTTGTGATGTACAGGGGATTAGCCCTTCACTGCGCCGCCGGTGACGCCCTCGACGTAGTACTTCTGCAGGCACATGAACAGCACGGTGATCGGGATGGCCACCAGAACGCCGCCAGCGCAGAACCTGGTGAAGTAGCCCTGGTAGTCGTTCGTGTTGACCCACTGGTACAGACCCACAGCCACGTTGTAGCTGCTGGTCTCGCCGAAGGCCACGTAGGAGGCGAAGACGTAATCGCCCCAGGGGCCCATGAACGCCATCAGGATGGTGTAGATGACGATGGGCTTGGCCAGCGGCATGATGATCTTGAGGAACACCTGGAAGCGGGTCGCGCCGTCGATGCGGGCGGACTCATCCAGGGACTTGGGCAGCGTATCGAAGAAGCC
>JAFXDB010000192.1 GCA_017516305.1 Clostridia bacterium
AATAAGAACAAGGGCGCAACCCTCCGCAAAGACGCCGCATCGTCCCCTTTGAGGCTCTGATGCAGCCGCAATGTCGGTGAAGGTGTCTGCGCCATGTCATACAAACCATTCCCGAACATTCCGTGAAGAGCCAAAAAGTTGAGAAAATTTTCCGAGATACCTTGACAGGCGAGGTAATGTGTTGTATTATGTATGCGTAAGATACCTCAACACGCGAAGTATCAACGGGATATGCAGGAGGTGATGACATGTACCGCAAGGACAACCGGCAGGAGAGGAGAATCCGCCGTCCCGAATTCCGTCCCCCGGAGGATGCACTCGCTGTTCGCGGCCGTCAGCTGCGCAATAAGATAGATGAAATGCGTCCCCAATCCGATATGAAGCACTGGAGGTGACCCTATGGCCCTGTCCGCTGATATCCTTCGTGGCTATACGGACACGATTATTCTCCGTCAGCTCTCCCACGGGGACAGCTACGGCTACCAGATCAACAAGAACGTCAACGCCCTCTCCGGCGGCGCGGTGGAGATGAAGGAAGCCACGCTCTACACTGCCTTCCGCCGCCTGGAAAGCGCGGGGCTCATCCGCTCCTACTGGGGGGACGAGTTCTCCGGCGCGCGCCGCCGCTATTACGCCATCACCCCCGATGGCATGACCCGACTGCTCAACGACATGGACGCCTGGAAGGAAACCCGGGCGCAGATCGATCTTCTGCTGGAGGTAGAGTAAGATGATGAATGCAACCGTTGCCCGCATCGTGGATCTGATGTTTGTGAATACCGAGATGAACGACGAGGTGACCGCCCTGCACGACGAGGTGATGAACAACTGCCAGGAGCGCTACACCGACCTGATCTCCGCAGGAATGGCCGAGGATGACGCCGTCGCCGCCGTGGTGGAGAGCCTCAAAGGCATGGAGGACGTGATTGCGCCCTATCGCCGGAAGGCTGCCCGCGCCAAATCCAATATGGATGCCATGGATGACATGGACGGGCTGGATGATATGGAGGATATGGATGAGATGGACAGCGCAGCTGAAGATCCGGAGCGCGACCTGGTTTTCAACCCTGCCGAGATCCATGGCATTGACCTTGCCCTTGTCAATGAGGACGTCCGTCTGGAGGAGTCCGACGACGACATGTACCATGTCCGGTGGGATGCCGATGACGACCCGCAGATCATGGTCTGCGAAGAGGGCGGCACGCTGCGCATCAGCCGCCAGCCCGGCTTTGATGGAAAGAAGGGCGTCAAAAACTGTCACATCAACGTCAACACGAAGGGCGGCAAGGACAGCGCCCACGTCTATATCAACGGCAAAGAGGTGCATTTTGACGAGGCGGGCCGATATGTGGACGATGTGATGGGGAGCGTCGGCAGCATCATGGAGAAGATGGGGCTGACCATTGGCCGCATGTTCGGCGGCATCCGCAATGCCATGTCCGGCGGCGACGGCGTGACCATCTGCATCCCCCATGACGCGGTGCCCCATGTGAAGCTCCTGACCACCAGCGGCGACGTTGCCGTGGTGGATGCAGCTCTGGCGGACCTTTCGGTCACTTCTACCAGTGGCGATGTGACGCTTGAGCTCAACCGGGACGCCCACCTGGCATGGGCTGAGATCCGCACGGTCAGCGGCGATGTGGACGCCACCCTGTACGCAGATAGACTGCAGGTGAACACCACCAGCGGCGACGTGGAGGTGAACGGCTGCGTGGAGAAGCTGCAGGCAGGCGCCGTCAGCGGTGACCTTGATGTTTATGCGGACGTGGCGGCCATTCAGTTCAAGACCATCAGCGGCGATGTGGATATCGACGTGGACAGCGATGCGCTGCGGGAAGTGAACGGCAGCACCATTTCCGGCGACATCGACATCGACCTGCCCGTTGGCTACGGGGTGATGGGCATCCGTACCCAGACCCGCAGCGGCGACGTGACCACCCGCTACAGCTGCAATGGCAGCGGCCCCGCCATCACCGGCAGCGTCAGCAGCATGTCCGGCGACATCACCATCCGGTAAAGCGGAATATGAAAAGGCCCTCCGGCGGAATGGCTCTGCCGGAGGGCTTTCATGTGTCAGCGGGTGAACTCGTAGCGCGTTCCGTTGCGGAAGAACACGCCGTCGGTGACGGTGATGCACAGCAGGATGGTATCCGGGTCAGCCTCGTTGACATGGCCGTTGCCGTACCAGTCGGCGAAGGCTTTGCGGAGGATCACCATCATGGCGGCGTTATCCGGCAGCAGGACATGGCCAAGGCTCTGCGCCGTGCCGTGGCCGGTGAACCATTCGCCGCACAGGCCGACGATGGGATTGACGGCGATCTGCCGCATTTTGCCGGACTTGGCGTAGGTGATGACCCAGAACGCGCCATCGGCATACACGGTATTGACTGCGCGGACGGAGGGCGTCGCACCCTCGCAGGTGGCGAGGGCGATCAGGCTGTCCTTGCTGAAGCGCTCAGAGAGAAGCTGGTCGATTTCCTGGTTGAACTGCATCGGATAACCTCCTGTCAATCATGCCCCGGACGCATTTCCCGCTGTCCGCAGCGCATGGTGGTGAAGCCGAATTTCTCATAGAAGGGCCGCAGGGCTTCCTCGCCGTAGATCACGCTGACCATATACACGCCCTCTGCTTCCAGCCGTGCCAGCGCGCGCTCCATCAGCTGCGTCCCCACGCCCTGATGCTGGCAGTCCGGGTGAACCATCACGTCCTGGATGTAGGCGTCCGTCACGCCGTTGCCCACGACAGCGGCATAACCCACAAGGCGCTCCCCGTCGAAGGCGCACAGATGGAAGGCATTGTGCAGGCGCGGGTCGGCCAGGTCGCGTTCCATCCGGTTCCAGCCGACGGATGCCCGCAGGTCAGCCAGGGCGGCAGGGGAGACGGGGGCATTGAATTCGCAGCGGATCATGGTGGCCTCCCAAAGAGTGAATGAAAGGGGAAATGAATGGAAGAAGACCTCCGACGGTTTCCCATCGGAGGCCGGGGGTTATGCTGTCAGCAACTTAGCGCTGCACGCGGCCGGTGCCGGAGCCCTTCATCAGGGACTCGACCTCGGAGACGTTCACGCGGTTGTAGTCGCCGATGATGGTGTGCTTCAGGCAGGAAGCAGCCACGGCGAACTCCAGCGCGGTCTTCTCGTCGGGGTAGGTGTTCAGGCCGTAGATCAGGCCGCCGCCGAAGGAGTCACCGCCGCCCACGCGGTCCACGATGTCGGTGATGGAGTACTTGCGGGACAGGAAGAAGTCCTTGCCGTTGTACAGGCAGGCACGCCAGTCGTTGTGGTTGGCGCTCTTGGACTCGCGCAGGGTGATGGCCACGCGCTTGATGTTGGGGTAGGTCTCCATGGCCAGGGAAGCGATGGCCTTGTAGTTCTCGATGTTCAGCTCGCCCTCTTCCACGTCGCCCTGGGACTCAGCCTTCAGGCACAGGGCCTTCTGGAAGTCCTCCTCGTTGGCGATGACGGTATCGACGTACTTGACCAGCTCGGTCATCACTTCGTCGGCGCGCTTGCCGTACTTCCACAGGTTCTTGCGG
>JAFXDB010000193.1 GCA_017516305.1 Clostridia bacterium
AATGAGAAAGGAGACCTGACCCATGAAGAAGATTCTGTCCCTGGTGCTGGCGGTGCTGATGTTGCTGGGCAACGTGGCGGCGCTGGCAGAGCACGAGGTGCCCTATTACGAGGTCACCAGCGATGTGTACGACCTGTTCCCGCTTGACGGCGAGCCCATCCGCCTGGAGGTTTACAGCCAGCTGGCCAATTACAGCGGTCTGCAGACCGGCTGGAGCGCGGTGCTGCTGAAGGATCTGTTCAATGTGGAGGTCGTCATCATCCCCGACCAGGACGGCACCTACGAGACCCGTATGGCCACCGGCAACCTGGGCGACATCGTCGTGTGGGGCTCCAATGGCGAGGATTACAAGCAGGCCGTGGAGAAGGGCATGCTCCTGAACTGGGACGACATCGTTTACGGCAAGGAGACCTCCTACGTGGAGACCTATGCGCCCTATATCTTCCGCAACTACGGCACGGCCCTGGCCACCAACCGCACCGTGTCCGGCGACGGTAACCTGTACGGCTTCGGCTTCGGCGTGGCCCTGCAGGAGGGTGCGCACCAGTCCTTCATGTACTCCTGGGACATCCGCTGGGATCTGTACTCTCAGCTGGGGTATCCGGAGATCAAGAACCTGGATGATCTGCTGGAGGTTCTGGCGGACATGAAGGAGATCTGCCCCAAGGACGAACTGGGCAACGAGACCTACGGCGCGTCCATGTGGCCCGACTGGGACGGCAACATGGTCATGTACGTCAAGGCGCTGGCGACGGCCTACTATGGCTACGATGAGCTGGGCTTCGGTCTGTATGATCCCAACACCGGCAAGTTCTATGACGCCCTTGATCCCAACGGCCCCTACATTGAGATGCTGAAGTTCTTCAACAAGATGTTCCGCATGGGCCTGCTGGATCCCAATTCGATGACCCAGACCTATGACGAGATGGGCACGAAGGTGAAGAATGGCGGCGTGTTCTGGGGCATCTTCAACTACGCCTCCTCCATGGCCTACAACACCACCGCTCACCTGGAGAACGGCAGCATGATGTACGCCCGCGTGCCGGACGAGGCGAACCCCATCGTGTACGGCATGTCTTCCCTGGGCGGCAACCGCATCTGGACCATCGGCAACTACACGGCGTATCCGGAGCTGTGCATGGCGATCCTGGATTACCTGGCGACGCCCGAAGGCTCCATGACCATGTGGTACGGCCCCCGCGGTCTGACCTGGGACTACAACGAGGACGGCGGTATGTACTTCACCGAGCTGGGCATGCTGACCAGCAACGACTCCAAGTACGACATGAACGGCATCGAGTGGACGTCTCCCTACACGGGCAAGACCTATGTTCTCAGCGGCACCTACAACGATGGCTCCCTGCAGATCAACAACACCACCCTGGCCAAGGACATGGTGAACCCCGACGGCGCCCTGGGCGAGGCCTTCAACAAGGACACCTGGGTCTCCGTGCAGACGGCGGTTTCCTACCCCATCCAGCAGGATTGGCGCGATTGGTCCGGCGTGTCTCTGGTGGATCAGACTTCGAGAACATTGGCCGTTACACCGTCATGCCTGATATCCCCTACTCCGAAGGCCCCAAGAGCGATGAGCTGAAGGTCAAGTGGGATCAGTGCGCCAAGGCCATCGTGACCAACAGCTGGCGCGCCATCTTTGCCAAGGCGGACGGCGAGTTCAACATGCACATCCGCAACATGACCAACCAGTGCAACGCCTACGGCTATGCCGAGTGCCTGGAGTGGTGCCTGCAGGAGGCGGCCACCAAGTGGCAGCTGCAGCAGGAGCAGGCGGCAATGATCGTGGATTAAGCGCCCGGTCGCGCCTGGAGGCAGACATAAGTGATTCCCGGGAGGGCCCTGTGAAGGCAGGGCTCTCCTTTTTTGTGATTTCCCGGTGGGTGTGTGCGTTGTCCGGAATGATTGGGCGTAAGGTGGAAAACGAAAAGGCCGCCTCCGGAGAGGCAGCCAGGGAAAACGGAAAATCGGTATTTACTGGCGGATGGTGATGGCACAGTCACCGGGCCACTTGTATTCATCCATGATGGTCTGGCCGATGGCGTCGGCGGTGATGGCGCCGGAGACAGGGTTCTTCACGCTGTCGATGGCGCCGCGGACGGTGGCCTGCACCTCGCTGTTTTCGAAGCTCAGGTCGCAATCCTCCATGGTGCAGTCCTCCAGTACCAGGCCCTTGCAGTAGCACAGGGGCTGGGTGCCGATGATGCGGCAGCGCACCAGGCGGAGGTTGGTGGAGTACCAGGCCAGGTATTCGCCCTTCACTACGCTGTCGTACACGGTGATGTTTTCCGCATGCCAGAAGGCGTCCTTGGTGTTCAGCACGCAGTTGCGGAAGGTGAGGTTCTTCGTGTACTGGAAGGAGTACTTGCCGTTGAGGGTGAAGCCCTCGAAGGTGGAATCCGTGGTGTGGAGGAAGGGATACTCGCTGGTCAGGGTAAAATCTCGCACGGTGAGGGCGCGGCACATCCAGCCGAATTCGGTGGAAACGGCACTGCCGCCGTCCACGGTGATGTCGCGGCATTCGCGCAGGGCCTTGATGCCGTTCATCTCGCAGTCCACGATGTCCAGGTGATCATCGTACCACAGGGCGGCGCGGCAGGTCGGGGTCATGCGGCAATCGCGCAGACTGCCGCCGCTGACGTGCCAGAGGGGGTAGCGCAGGTGCAGATCACAGTTGTCCAGGTGCACATCGCGGCACTCCTTCAGGGCGGATTCGCCGTCAGCCGGGCCGTCGAAGGTGCAGCGGATGACCTGGGCGCCGTTCAGGCCGTAGAGGGCGCGCTCCTGGTCAAGCACCAGGTTCTCAAAGCGTTCCATGTATGTCTCCTTGGATTGTGGGGCCGCGGTCACGGGGCGTGAGGCGGCTGGCACATAGTGAAGTGGATGGCAGAAAGATCGAATCTTCACGAAAAGTCAGGGAAATATGTGAGCGCAATGAGCGGGTTTCTTCCCAGCTTTGCGGCTGCATCGAAGCCATGAAGGGGAAGATGCGGCGTCTTTGCGGAGGGTTGCGCCCTCGTTCTTATTCATTCAAGCAACCCTCCGCAACGTCGCCGCCCCGATATGCAGCCGCCTTTCCGACGCCTTGGGGGCAGGAGGGGGACGGGGGG
>JAFXDB010000194.1 GCA_017516305.1 Clostridia bacterium
GCATCGAAGCCATGAAGGGAAAACTCGGCGTCTTTGCGGAGGGTTGCGCCCTCGTTCTTATACTTTCATGCACCCCTCCGCAACGTCGCCGCCCCGATATGCAGCCGCCTTTCCGACATCTCGGGGGCCAGGAGGGGGACGGGGGGAAAAGCTCCGTTAGCTTTTCCGAATAGGAAAAAGCGCCTTTGCGCCGCTTTCGGCGGGCGAAAGCGGCTTCCCACTTGCGGCGTTGTTCATTCCCTAAGAAAACGTGAAGAACCAACTTTTTCTTGTACTTTTGGGAAAGCTGTGCTATACTGAGTTTTAACCCCGCATTGGGGCAAAACCTACCATTCGGAGGAATCAACCATGAGCGTCATCACCACTCTTGAACTCAAGGACCGCCTGGCCGATCTGCAGGGCCAGTCTGTCACCCTGCGCGGCTGGATCCGCAACCACCGCAAGCAGAAGAATATGGGTTTCATCGACTTTTTCGATGGCACCTGCTTCAAGAATCCCCAGGTGGTGTACGACAATAATATCGAAGGCTTCGAGGCCATTCAGGCCCTGCGCGTGGGCTCCGCCATCACCGTGACCGGCACGGTGGTGCCCTCCTACAAGGATCCCACCACCCCCGAGGTGCAGGCCACCGAGATCATCCTGGAGGGCGACTGCCCCGAGGATTACCCCCTGCAGCCCAAGCGCCACTCCATTGAGTTCCTGCGCGAGATCGCCTACCTGCGCCCCCGCACCCGCCTGTTCCAGGCCGTGTTCCGCGTGCGCAGCGTGGCCTCCATGGCCATCCACACCTACTTCCAGGAGCGCGGCTATGTATATGTCCACACGCCCCTGATCACCGGCAACGACGCCGAGGGCGCGGGCAACACCTTCACCGTCACCATCCTTGACCCCAAGGAGGCGGGCCAGTGGGACAAGGACTTCTTCGGCAAGCAGGCCTCCCTGGCCGTGACCGGTCAGCTGGAGGGCGAGACCTTCGCCATGGCCTTCTCCAGGATCTACACCTTCGGCCCCACCTTCCGCGCCGAGAACAGCAACACCAAGACGCACGCGGCGGAATTCTGGATGATCGAGCCGGAAATCGCCTTCTGTGACCTGGATCAGCTGATGGACGTGGAGGAGGACTTCCTGAAGTACCTGGTGAAGACCATCCTGGAGAAGTGCCCGGACGAGCTGGCCTTCCTGGATACCTTCGCCGCCGGCGGCAAGGGCAAGTCCGGCCTGGTGGAGAAGCTGGCGGCGCTGGCGGACAGCAAGTGCGCCCGCATCACCCACGACGAGGCCATCACCATCCTCAAGGCGGCCAACCGCGACTGGCAGTTCAAGCCCGAGTACGGCCAGGATACCGCCAAGGAGCATGAAAAGTACCTCACCGAGGAATACTTCCATGGCCCGGTGTTCGTCTACAACTGGCCCAAGGACATCAAGGCCTTCTACATGTACCAGAACGACGACGACAAGACCGTTGCCGCCGTTGACCTGCTGGTGCCCGGCAGCGGCGAGCTGATGGGCGGCTCTCAGCGCGAGACCCGCGTCGGCAAGCTCCTGGAGCGCATGGATACCCTGGGCATTTCCACCGAGTCCCTGGACTGGTATGTGAACCTGCGCAAGTTCGGCGGCTGCACCCACGCGGGCTTCGGCATGGGCTTCGAGCGTCTGCTGATGTACCTCACCGGCATCGAGAACATCCGCGACGTGATCCCCTATGCGCGTACGCCCATGAACTGCGAATACTAAGAGATAATTCGGAATTCGGAATGCGGAATTCGGAATTGAGAATGTGGTGCCGATGGCATGACGCTCGTTCCACTATCCAAATTCCGAATTCTTAATTCCTGATTCCTGAAAGGGGGGGTGTCCGTGAAGCGTGTTGTCCGCGTTGGTCTGCTGATGCTGCTTGCCGTGGTGCTCATGGGGGTGTTCTACATCGCCGTGGTGATGGGGCAGCCCCCGGAGGATACGTCGGGGGGGACGCAGAGCCGCACCTTGCAGGCATTGCCGGAGCCTCTGACGGGCCCGGTGGTCATCGCCGGGGAGGCGGAGCTGGCCGCTCTGGCGAAGGTGTTTCCGGCACCGGTGATGTTTGCAGGCGGCGCGTCGGCGAAGCTGACCTTTGCAGGCGGCGTCTGCGAGGACGTGCCCTTCGAGGGCGGCGTGGCCCGCGTGGTGACGCTGACCTACCGGACGGAGAGCTTCGACACCCTGACGGTGCAGAGCATCTATCCCGCCCGTGCGCTGTCCCTGCTGGGCAAGGACGGCCGCACCTTCACCGGCGTCATCCACGACAAGATGGCGGGCTACGATTATGTGGCCATGGAGGACGCCGCCACCTACCGCCTGCACGCCCAGGGGGAGGAGGCGCTCTATGTCTTCACCGTCCCGCGCATCGACGTTGCGGCGCTGGACAGGTGGACGAATGCGCTGCAGCTGTACCGGGCGGAGGAGAAGTGAAAAAACGCATCGGGCTGAAACGAATTTCCGGCCTGATGCGTCTTTATTTGCAGAAGAATCCTTTTGAGGAGGTTTACTGTGAAAACTGTGAAAGTCGTGAAAGCTGTGTCAAAACGGATGACGCTGCTGTTATGTCTGTCCATATGCCTGGTGCTGAGCGGGTGCAGCCTGGAGGGGCTGCTGGCGGTGGACAAGGTGGAGGCGAATCCTGTCAGCGGGCGTACCACGGCAGTTGCCTTCGGCGGAACGGAGGAAAACGGCCCGGTATGGGTTGTGACGGACGGGCAGATCATCGACCGGCTGGCGCGCAGCTACCGCTGGACGAACAGGCACATGAGATGCTGCCTGGAAGGTACGGTCATCGGCTATGTGGATTTCTATGAGGGCGATGTGTGGCCGCAGACGGATCTGCGCATGAAGCTTTACGCGGAGGACGACGTGCTGTATGCCAACGCGGCCTTCCGCAGCAGCCTGCGGGCAGCCCGTGACGGCGCTGTGCCCATGTACCGCACGGTGGGCTGGGCGGACGTGCCTGGCCGCGGGGCGGAGGTGGAGGCGGCGCTGCCCGGCTGCATCGCGGTGGTCGGCAATCACCGTGCGCCGCAGGGGTTGGAAATGCACATTCTCACCCCCGCGCCGCTGACGGCGGAGGAGCTGGTCAGCCTGCGAAAGCTGCAGGGCGTTCGGATCCCCTGATATCCGTGTATGTCAAGAATCCGTGCAAGGGGCATTTCAATAAGATTGCTTCCCGGCAAGTTTGACAACCAGGCAGCATCTGCCGTGCGGGAATGCTGATTCCTTGACCAATCAATGAGCCGCCTGCTCCTTTGGCAGCAGGCGGCTCATTGGCAAATCAGATCAGCATCAGCAGCCCCTGGGCGGCAGCCACGGCGCAGCAGGCGGCAATGGCGACGGTCAGCAGGCCGTGCCCGCGCCAGGCCATCACGACGGCGACGAGGGTGCCGGCGGCGGCGGTGCGGACATCCCCGGTGGACTCCAGCACGGCGGGGATGGTCATGGCGGCCAGCACGGCGTAGGGGACATAGTGCAGGAAGGATTTGATAAAGACGGACCTGATCTCCCGGCGGAAGACCGTCAGCGGCAGCATGCGGATGAGGTAGGTCACCCCCGCCATCACCGCCAGGTAGATGAAATATGTCGGCCAGGTGAGGGTC
This sequence comes from Clostridia bacterium, assembly GCA_017516305.1. GTDB lineage: Bacteria > Bacillota > Clostridia > Christensenellales > Aristaeellaceae > UBA11524. The sequence goes on from JAFXDB010000194.1 coordinate 3,624, forward strand.
ATGCTTCCACCTCCTTGCTGTCAGCGGCGTTTTCTCTGACGGGGAAGAGCAGCGCGCCGATGGCGGCGGCCACCACCGCGCAGATGATGACCACAAAGCCGCCGGAGACGGTGTTCAGCCCGGGCAGATACCGGAAGGCCACGCTGATGGCGATGGCGATGAGCGCCACCACGGCGATGGGCTTCTCCCTGCGGGCAGGGGGGATGACGATGGCGATGAACATGCCGTAGATGGCGATGCCCAGGGCATTGGTGACGAAGACCGGCAGGATGGCGCCTGCTGCCGCACCCAGCAGCGTTCCCAGTGACCAGCCGATGTAGGGCATCACCATCAGGCCGTAGAGGTAATGGTGGTGCAGTTTCTCCGGCTGAGAGGCCGCCACGGCGAAGATCTCATCCGTGTTGGCGAAGGAGAAGAACATGCGGCGGGGCGTGTTCATCGTCAGCCCCAGCTTCTGCGACAGGGACAGGCCCATCAGCGCGTAGCGGAGGTTGATGATGAACTGGGTCAGCGCCATTTCGATCAGGCCCGTTTGCAGGGCTGCACCGCTGACCATGACCGACAGACCGGCCAGCTGACCTGCGCTGGTCAGGTTGGTCATCGATATCAGCAGCGCCTGCAGCACCGTCAGGCCGCTGCCGGTACACTGCGCGCCAAAGGCGAAGGACACGGACAGGTACCCCAGGCCAATGGGCAGACCGTGCTTCACACCCTTCATAAACAGCTTTTTCATGGGAATTCGCCTCGATTTGTGATGATAGGACAGGGAATATCGTATCACGGCAGGCGGGGCGCGTCAATGCCTCCGGGGGATTTGGAACACAGGAAAAACCGCACGTCCTTCGCGTGCTTTGCAGACGTGCGGCTGATGTGTGCGCAGGGGAGGGGCACGCCCCTTCCGCTTCCGCGTGTGCTGCTGATCAGCGCAGGGTGACCTCCGCCACGGAGCAGGGCGGCAGGGTCAGGGTCAGCCTGCCGCCGGTGAGGGTCACGTCGAAGGGGCGGATGACGACGTCCTCCGGGTGATCAAAGTCGTTGAAGGCGCGCACGTCCCCGGTGAGGATGCGGGCGGAGGCTTCCGTCGCGGCGAAATGGTGAACGCCGCAGTCGATGGCGGCCTCCTCCGTCAGGGAGCAATTGGCCAGCGTCAGGGTCATGACGCCGTCCTTGACCGAGCAGGAGGAGGAGATCATCGGAGCCTTATAGCCCTCGGCGGCCTTCTCGTCATCGGTGTAGCAGTACACGGCGGCGCCGTTTTGATGGGCCTTGTACAGGTCGAAGACGTAATAGGTGGGGGTTTTGACCAGCTGGTCGCCGTCGGTGAGGAGGATGGCCTGCAGGACGTTGACGGTCTGGGCAAGGTTGGCCATCATGACGCGCTTTGCGTGGCGGTTGAAGATGTTGAGGTGGATGGCGGCCACCAGCGCGTCGCGCATGGCGTTCTGCTGATAGAGGAAGCCGGGGTTGGTGCCGGGCTCCACCTCGTGCCAGCATCCCCATTCGCCGATGATCAGGCCCACCTTGTTCTCCGGGTCGTAGCGGTCCATGATGCCGGTGTGGCGGGTGAGCAGCTCATCACAGTAGAAGGCGCTGTCCATGGTGGCGTAATGCTCCGCGTCGGTGAACTGCGTGGCGGAGTCCATCTTCGGGTGGATGGGCATGGTGTAGTAGTGCAGGTCGATGCCGCCGGCCAGGGGATACCCGCCCCAGCCCTTCGAAATGGCCTTCATGACCGTTTCCATCCAGCCGAAGTCCGCCGAGGACGGCCCGCAGGCGATGCGGCAGAGGTGATTGCCGTTGTGCTCGCGGCAGAAGGCGGCGTAGCGGCGGAATTCGGCGGCATAGGTCTCGGCGGTCATTTCGCCGCCGCAGCCCCAGTTTTCGTTGCCCACGCCCAGGAACGGCACCTTCCAGGGCTCAGCCTGGCCGTTGGCCTTGCGCTGCTCTGCCAGAGGGGTGCCCACGGCGGTCATGTACTCTACCCATTCGGCCATTTCCTGCACCGTGCCGGAGCCGACGTTGCCGTTGATGTAGGGCCTGGAGCCGATCAGCTCGCACAGGGCCATGTACTCGTGGGTGCCGAAGGAGTTGTCCTCCACCACCGCGCCCCAGTTGATGTTGACCATCTTCTTGCGGTTTTCCAGCGGACCGACGCCGTCCTGCCAGTGGTATTCCTCGGCGAAGCAGCCGCCGGGCCAGCGGATGGTGGGCACCTGAATGTGGCGGAAGGCGTCGATGACGTCCTTGCGGATGCCCTTTACATTGGGGATGGGGCTGTTTTCGCCGACGAAGATGCCGCCGTAGATGCAGCGGCCCAGATGCTCGGCGAAGTGGCCGTAGATCTCCGGGCGGATGCGGGCGATGACGTCTCTGGCGTTGACAAGCATGGAGATGTGCTTCATATAACGATTCCTCCCTGTTTCTCCCAAGGTTTCTTTGCTGTCATTGTACCAGCTTGACAGGCAGGCTGCAATGATATATCCTATTTGCAGACTGACAGATCCTATGATGAAAGGCGTGAGGCGAAGATGCTGACGCTGCACACCATCGGCATGGACATCCGCCATGGGGCAGGCTTTGAAATGCACCGCCCCCACGGGTCGGGGGATTATCTGCTGCTGGTTTTCAAAACGGATGCGTGGCTGGACACGGAGGCGGGGCGGATCGATGCGCCGCCGGGCAGCGCGGTGCTCTTTGCCCCGGGGCAGGCCCAGCATTACGGGGAGCGCTGCGGGGGCTACATCAACCATTTCCTGCACTTCTCCGGCGCTGACGAATCCTCTGTGCCCGGGGGCTTGCGCACCAGCACGCTGCTGACGCCGGAGAACCTGCCGGAAATGGAGGGGCTGCTGCGCATGCTGTGCCTGGAGCAGGCTTCGGATGCGCCGGGGCAGGCGGAGTGCGTCTCTCTCCTGCTGCAGCTGGTGCTGCTGAAGGCGGCCCAGGGCTGCGCCGGGAGGGTTTGCCGCAGCAGCATGGCCCACAGCGCCGCGCTGAATCTGCTGCGTACGGGCATTTATGCCAACCCCGGCGCCTGCGGGCCGGTGGCGGAAATGGCGGCACAGCTGGGGGTGAGCGTGAGCCACCTGCACCAGCTGTACCGGGCGCAGTTCGGCGTCAGCTGCTACGAGGATGTGCTGGCGGCGCGGATGAATGCGGCGATGTATTACCTGCAGCACACGGACATGACGGTGCGGGAGATCGCTGCCCTGTGCGGGTACGAGAACGATGTGGTGTTCATGCGTCTGTTTAAACGGCGCACGGGCCGGACACCCTCCCAGGTGCGGGGGGACAGGTGATTCTCCCAAATAGAATGGCTTTTCACGTTTTGTTAGGGACTGCATCTTCGTGTTTTTATCAGGGATTACCCGAACATCGCAAGCGGGAAGCCGCTTTCGCCCGCCGAAAGCGGCGCAAAGGCGCTGGGGGAAATCGAACAGCGATTTCCCCCCGTCCCCCTCCTGCCCCCAAGGCGTTGGAAA
>JAFXDB010000195.1 GCA_017516305.1 Clostridia bacterium
CTGCTTCGCAACCGGCATGTCCCCTGTGGCAGGCCGCTGGGGCGTAATATGGGGCGTTGTTGCAGGTGCTCTCCACGCCTGTCTGGTATTCAATACCGCATCCTTCCATCTGGGCTTCAATGTATATAACGGCGGATTCACCTCCGGCATAGTAACCATGGTGCTCGTCCCCCTGCTGAATTCCCTCTGCAAGGATATTCCCACCAAGCAGGCGGAAAAGGCCGCCAAGCTTGCCCCTCAGGCAGAAAATGCATAAAGCTCGCAATCTCTGATAAGCAAAAAGGAACGGATATTTCCCCGTTCCTTTTTTTATGCCGCAATATAAAACCGCCCGGCAAAAGCCGGGCGGCCTGATGTGTGTGATTACTGCTTGGAGATAGCGCCGAATTTGCAGGTTGCGATACATGCGCCGCACTTGACGCACTTGTCGGTATCGATGGCCATTGCGGGCAGCTTCTTGCCGGGAGCAGTGTAGTCTGTCTTGGTGATGGCGTTTGCGGGGCACTGGCGTGCGCACATTCCGCAGCCGATGCACTTTTCCTTGTCGATAACGTACTGCATAAGGTTCTTGCAGACCTTTGCGGGGCACTTCTTATCCACAACGTGTGCGATGTATTCATCCCTGAAGTGCTTCATGGTGGATACAACGGGGTTGGATGCGGTCTGACCCAGGGCACAGAGGGAGCTGCTCTTGATGAGAGCGGCAAGCTCCTCCAGCTTATCCAGGTCTTCAAGGGTGCCCTTGCCTTCGGTTATCTTGGTAAGGATCTCAAGCATGCGCTTGGTGCCAACGCGGCAGGGGGTGCACTTTCCGCAGGATTCATCACAGATGAATTCCATATAGAACTTGGCAACGTCTACCATGCAGTTGTCCTCGTCCATTACTATGGCGCCGCCGGAGCCCATCATGGAGCCCTTTGCGGTGAGGGAGTCAAAGTCGATGGGTTCATCCAGATATTCTGCGGTAAGGCAGCCGCCGGAAGGACCGCCGGTCTGTATGGCTTTGAACTGCTTATTGCCGGGGATGCCGCCGCCGATGTCGTAAACCAGCTCGCGGATGGTGGTGCCCATGGGTATCTCAACCAGACCTACGTTATTTACCTTGCCGCCCAGAGCGAATACCTTGGTGCCCTTGGACTTTTCGGTGCCGCACTCGGCAAACTTGGCTGCGCCTTCACGCAGGATGTAGGGAACGCAGGCCATGGTCTCAACGTTGTTTACGATGGTGGGCTTTGCCCAAAGGCCCTTAACGGCAGGGAAGGGAGGACGGGGACGGGGAGTACCGCGCTTGCCTTCGATGGAGTTGAGCAGGGCGGTTTCTTCGCCGCAGACGAACGCGCCTGCGCCAAGGCGAATGTGCAGATCGAAATTGAAGCCGCTGCCCAGGATGTTTTCGCCCAGCAGACCCAGCTCGCGGGCCTGATTGATGGCGATCTGGAGGCGGTTAACAGCCACGGGATACTCTGCGCGAACGTAGAAATAGCCGTTCTGTGCGCCGATGGCGTAGCCGGCGATCATCATGCCCTCGATGACGGCCAGGGGGTTGCCCTCGAGGATCGAACGGTCCATGAACGCGCCGGGGTCGCCCTCGTCGCCGTTGCAGACCACGTATTTCTCGTCGCCCTCGGAATTGTAGGCGAACTGCCACTTGCGGCCCGTGGGGAAGCCCGCGCCGCCGCGGCCCCGCAGCCCGGAAGCCAGCACCTCGTCGATGACCGCCTGCCGGGGCATCGAAAGCGCCCGCCTCAGGCCCTGGAACGCGCCGAAGCCCAGGGCCTCGTCGATGTTCTCGGGGTTGATGACGCCGCAGCCGTGCAGCGCCACGCGCCGCTGCTTCTTATAGAAATTGATGTCGTCCTGCTTGGAGACCTTCTCGCCGGTGGCGGGCTCCTCGTACAACAGACGCTCCACCACCTTGCCGTGGATGATGTCGGACTCCACGATCTCCTCCACGTCCTCGATCTTCACCAGGCGGTACAGCGTATCCTCGGGGTAGATCTTCACAAAGGGGCCCTGGGAGCAGAGGCCGAAGCAGCCCACCTGGTTCACGGTGGCCCTGTCGCTGGCGCCCTTGCGCTCCAGCACCTCGACGAAGTGCTTGCGGATCTCGGCGGAATTGTTGGACAGGCAGCCCGTGCCGCCGCAGAGCACGATGTGGCGCTTGTCGTCCTTGCCGGCCAACTTGTCCTCGAAGCAGGCGGTACAGGCGGCGATGCGCGCGTTCAGATTCTCGACGGAATGGATCATGCCATGACACCCTCCTTTTCCTTCTCAACGATCAGGTACTGCTGGGCGATGACCTCGCGCACCTGGCTGACCGTCATCTTGGGATACACCTTGCCGTTGATGCTCACCGCCGGGGCGATGCCGCAGGCGCCGATGCAGCGCAGGGCGTCCAGCGTGAACATGCCGTCCTCGGTGGTCTGGCCGGGCGCGATGCCCAGCTCCTCCTGGAACTTGTCGATCACCTGCTGCGCGCCCTTGACGTAGCACGCCGTGCCCAGGCAGCAGCCCACCACGAAGCGGCCCTTCGGCTCCAGCGAGAAGAAGGAATAGAACGTGACCACGCCGTAGATCTCCGCCACGGAAATGCCCGTCTCCTGGGACACAATCTCCTGAACGTCCAGGGGAATGTAGCCGTATTCGTTCTGGATGTCGCTGAGGATCATCATCAGCGGCGTCTTTTCGTCCTTGTAGCGGCCGCAGATCTCGCGGATCTTCGCCACCGCCTCAGCCTTCAAAGCACCCATGCGTCATAACCTCCGATCTGTTTTATGCGCCATCATTCGCCAGTCAACCGACAAGTTAAATATAATTAATTAATGGCACATCATTAATGATATTATATCATAAATCGCCGTGAATACAAGGGATATAATTAAGAAAAAAGTCCATTCACCGTAAACAATCGGAAAACCCACGATGTGTCACTGCCAAACCCGCATTTTTTTGTGGACGGAGCAAGCCGGATTGTGCTATAATCCTACCAGTATGATGAACGGCGGCGACGCCCACAAAGGAGAGACGGCTATGAACGACTACAACGAAATCGGCGCCCGGCTGCGGGAACTGCGGGAGGTCAGCGACTACACCATCGAGGAGCTGGCCGCGGAGCTGCGCCTCAGCCCCGAGGTATACGCCTCCTACGAGGAAAACGGCAAGGACGTGCCCATCAGCGTGATCTACGAGATCGCCAACAAGTTCAAGGTGGACTTCACCGAGATCGTCACCGGCCAGAGCGCCAAGCTGGAGACCTACCACCTGATCCGCAGGGGCGGCGGCAAGGTCATCAACCGCAACCCGGAATACCACTTCGAGGACCTGGCCTACCGCTACGCCAACAAGGTGATGCAGCCGCTGCTGGTGACCCTGGAGCCCACGGACGCCGTAGCCAAGCTGATCAGCCACACCGGCCAGGAGTTCAACCTGGTCCTGGAGGGCACGGTGATCGTCACGCTGGGCGACAGGGAATTCGAGATGCACCCCGGCGATTCCATCTACTTCAACCCCACGATCCCC
>JAFXDB010000023.1 GCA_017516305.1 Clostridia bacterium
GATGGGCTTCATGCTGGGCAGCGTCCTGTCGGTGGGCCTGATCACCCTGCTGTATGTGCTGGACAACCGCCCCCGCTCGCCCGAGCATATCGAGACGGCCGGCGGCATCCCCACCCTGGCGGTGTTCCCGGAGAGGAAGAAGAACAAGGCGCATGTGCGGCAGACAGCGGAGCCCTCTGCGGCGCCTGAGCCGGATATGCCCCTGGTGGAAATCACCCAGTTCCCCGCAACCGATTTTGTCAGCCATGAGGCGATGAACACCCTGTGCACCAACCTGTCCTACTGCGGACCGAACGTGCGCAAGGTGATGATCACCAGCCGCTACGCCGGCGAAGGCAAGTCCTACGTGTCCATGAACCTGATGCGCACCCTGGCAGGCCTGGGCCGCCGGGTGGTGCTGGTGGATACCGATCTGCGCGCCTCGGGCATCCAGTCCGATTACCAGCTGCGCTACAGCACCGAGAAGCACTACGGCCTGTCCGATTACCTGTCCGGCCACTGCAACTTCAAGCAGATACTGTACCAGACCAATATTACCGGCGCGTACATGATCCCCGCCGGCCACGACGCCCCCAACCCCCTGCAGCTGCTGGACACCGACGCCATGAAGGAGTTGGTGGAGTGGCTGAGCACCCAGTTTGACATGGTGCTGATCGACACCCCGCCCGTGGGCGTGCTGGTGGACGCGGTGGCCATGGCCAAGTTCTGCGACGGCGCGCTGCTGGTGGTGGGTTACCGCAAGGGCAAGCAGGACGAGATCACCGACGCGGTCAAGAACATCAAGCAGACCGGCTGCAAGATGCTGGGCGCGGTGCTCAACGGCGTCAAGTTCAAGAGCCTGAGCAACAAGCATTACTACTACAACTCCGAGCGCTATTCCGGCCACTACTCCAAGCGCTACAAGTACGGGAAGAAGTCCTCATGAACAGCGGGCTGACGGATATCCACCAGCACCTTCTGTGGGGACTGGACGACGGCCCGGAGACGATGGAGGGCACGCAGGAGATGCTGCGGGAGGCGCACCGCCAGGGCATAGCCCAGGTGGCGGCTACCTGCCACGCCTGCCCGGGATTCGCGCCCTTTGACGCGGGGCTCTACCGCGAACGGCTCGCCCAGGCCCAGGACTTCGCCCGGCAGGAAAACCTGGCGGTGACGGTGCTTCCCGGGGTGGAGGCAGCCTGGACCTATCAGACGGCTACGGCGCTGCGCCAGGGGAAGCTCCTGACGTTGGGCCATACCGACTGCGTGCTGCTGGAACTGTGGCGGGATATCCCGCTGCAGCAGGCCAGGGACGCGGTGACGCAGCTGATCCGCGCAGGCTATCGCCCGGTGCTGGCCCATGTGGAGCGCTACCGGTGTTTCGCCTGGTGGCCGACACAGGCGCTGCGGTTCCGGGAGGAAACGGGCGCGCTGATGCAGGTCAACGCCTCGACGCTGATGCGTCCGCGGGGATTGGCGGAAAAGCGATTTGTCCGCACGATGCTCCGGCACCGCGCCATGGACGCAGTCGCCACCGACGCCCACGGCAATCCCGCCCGGCCGATCAACCTTCGTCAGGCGCATGACTGGCTGCTGCAGCATACGGACGGGGAGTACGCCCGGATGCTGACAACCTTTGCCGGAGAACTCAAATGACGCAAGATACCAAGACCCGCTCCATCCCCATGGAGCAGTGGTGTGACATGGCCCGCGAGGGCGCCGCGCCGCCGGTGACCATCTGCCTGGAGGGCGAAAGCATGCGCCCCCTGATCCGAAGAGGGAAGGACCCGGTGACGATCGTCCCGCTGACCCGCTCCCTGATGAAGGGCGACGTGGTGCTCTTCCGCCTGGGCGAGAGATACGTCGTCCACCGGGTGTGGCGGCTGCAGGAAGGGCTGGTGCAGACCTTCGGCGACAACTGCTGGAACCCGGAGCCCTGGTTCCCGGTGCAGCAGGTGCTGGGCCAGGTGGTGAAGTACAGCCGCAACGGCCGCATCCGACGGCTGGATACCCCGGTAGCGAGGGCCTGGGGGCGGCTGTGGATGGCCATCCACCCCATCCGAAAGTGCTATAAGCGGCTGAGGGCCCTGGCCGGACGTTGCTATAGAAAGGTGTTCCCCAAGCGATGAAAGGCGGTGAGCAGCACGCAGACGGACAAGCAGCCCCAAACCCTGCGCGAGCTGCTCCGGCAGCTGGACGAGCAAGGGGTAACCGACTACCGCCGCTATGAAGCGGTGAGGACTTTCCTGAGCTTCAAGGCTCGGGACAAGGCGATTCCCATATCCGGCAGCTTTGAACTGACACCCCTGTGCAACCTGGACTGCAAGATGTGCTACGTCCATTTGCAGAAAGAGCAGATGGCCGGCGCGCAGCTGCTGACCGTGGAACAGTGGAAGGACATCATGCAGCAGGCCATCGACGGCGGCATGATGTACGCCCGCCTCACCGGCGGCGAGTGCCTGACCTACCCGGGTTTCCGGGAGCTGTACACCTTCCTGCAGAGCCGGGGCGTTGAAACCGCCATCCTCTCCAACGGCTTGCTGATGGATGAGGACATGGTACGCTTCCTCGTGGCGCACCCACCCTCCGCGGTGCAGGTCACCCTCTACGGGGCCAGCGAGGAGGGCTACGAACGGGTGACGGGCAGGCGGGCCTTCCAGCGGGTGCTGGAAAACATCCGCCGGCTGAACGAGGCGCAGCTCCCCCTGAGCATTGCTGTGACGCCCAATGAGTTCATGACCGATGGCGAAAGCGTCATCCGCCTGCTGCACGAGGAGGGCTTCAGCTTCTCCATCAACGCAGGCCTGATGCAGCCCCGCGAGGAAACCGGCCGCCCTCTGGCCGACGCGGCGCTGGACGCCTACGCGGCGATGATGAAGCTGCGCATGGCCCTCAAGGGCAGGCAGACCGAACCGGACTGCGATCCGGAGAGCCTGCCGGACCCGGGCAGCGAGACGTCCACGGCGACGAAGGGCGTGCGCTGCGGCGCGGGCCGGAGCGGATTCGCCATCGATTGGCAGGGCCGGATGCGTCCCTGCAACACCTTCCCCTGCGAGCCAGTGGATGTGCTGACCCTGGGCTTCCCCGAAGCCTGGAGGCGTACCAACCACATCGCGCTCGACTACCCCCTGCCTGCCGAGTGCGAAGGCTGCGCTTACAAAGGCCTGTGCAAGCACTGCGTGGCAGAGCACGCCGCCGGCGCTCCCGCCGGCCACGCCAGCCCCGCCATCTGCGCATGGGGCCAGAGAATGGTTGCCGAGGGCCTGCTGAAACTACAGCAGCCCTGACACATAAATAAGACATCATTTTGAAGGAGGATAAATCCATGAAGAAGACCTACGAGACCCCCTCTGTTGAGAAGATCGCTTTCCAGTACCGTGACCAGGTGGTTGTGGCGAGCGGCGGCCATCAGTGCATTATCGATTGGACTAATAACGCTGGTGAGACTGGTTGTTCTGGCACTGTGGTGCAAAATTCTCAGGGTGTGAACTAAATCTCTATCCTAATGGCGGTATGATAGGTGAAGAAAGCCTACGAAGCCCCACGATAGAAAAGATCTCCTTCCGCTACCGTGATTAGGTGGTTGCAGCCAGCGGCGTGCCGAGCACCGATGCACTCGACCAGGGCGACGCTTCCTCTACAGGCGAGCAGATCATCGGCCGGATTCTGGAGGGCCTTGGCGTCAGTACATGCAAGGGCTATGAGTGTTCCAGTCTTGCGGATTGGTGGGCTTAAACTGTAATGCGGAGTGTTAGGTGATGGCTGTGGTGAGACAGATCAACGCAGATAGCGGATTGCTGAACTTGCTGGATCAACTGGAACAGCAACAGGCTAACAAGGCCA
>JAFXDB010000196.1 GCA_017516305.1 Clostridia bacterium
AGCTGGTCAGGGTCTGCGGCAGCTCGTCCTCGGTGAGGATGGTGTCGATGAACTTGCCGATCATGGAGTGCTCGGAGGTGCCGATCAGGTACAGATCCTCGCCCTCGATCTTGTACATCATGTTCTCCATCTCCGCGAAGGACATCACGCCCGTCACCACGTCGCCGTGGATCATGTAGGGCGGGATGACATAGGTGAAGCCGCGGTCGATCATGAAGTCGCGGGCATAGGAGAGGATGGCGCTGTGCAGGCGGGCAATGTCGCCCATGAGGTAGTAGAAGCCGTTGCCGCTGGTCTTGCGGGCGGAATCCAGGTCGATGCCGGAAAGCTTCTCCATGATCTCGACATGGTAGGGCACCTCAAAATCAGGCGTCACGGGCTCGCCGTAGCGCTGCACCTCCACGTTCTCGCTGTCGTCCTTGCCGATCGGCACGCTGGGGTCGATGATGTTGGGGATGACCAGCATGCGCTGACGGATGGCGGCCTGCAGCTCATCCTCCTTGGCAGCCAGGCCCTCCAGCTCGTCCTTGCAGGCAGCGACCTGCGCCTTGGCTTCCTCAGCCTGCTGGGCAGCCTCGGCGTCGCCCTTCTTGGCCTTGCCCATCAGGCCGCCGATCTGCTTGGAGATCACCTTGATCTGGTTGCGGAGGTTGTCCGCCTGCTGGATGGCAGCGCGGTACTCCTTGTCCATCTGGATGACCTCGTCCACCAGGGGCAGCTTGTGCTCCTGGAACTTGCGGCGGATGTTCTCGCGCACCACATCAGGATTGGTACGCAGCAGATTGATGTCGAGCATTGTTCTTTTCCTCCTTGAAAAAAGTTGATGGAATGTTGCAGCAATGAAAAAGGCCCCCGACCCACACACCATGGGACGAGAAGCTCGCGTTGCCACCCAAATTGCCCGTGTCCTATTTCAAACACAGACCACCTTGAACGCGCTGTATCGGGCGACTCCCGGCTGACTCCTCGCCAGCGCCCCTTCGGAAATGGAAAGCCTGCCGTCGTCCGCTGATTCGCACCCACCATCAGCTCTCTGGGGAACGGGATGACACGCCGTTTTCCGTCAAACGGGCCTATGTACAGGGGATATTATACAACGTTTTTTTGCGGATTGCAAGGGGTTTTTGCATAGAAAAAGGAGGGGCCGAAGCCCCTCCAAGGGGGTTAGTTTGCAATCAACATTCAACCGACGCCACCGGTTGTAATCATGATATTTACAATTTCTCCCGTTTGCGTATCCACCAGGACCTGGTAGCAGCTTTCTGCATTTGCGATGGTTACTTCCCAAAGCCGCCGCCCGTCGGCACACAGCAGGATCCGAGGATCTATGAAGTGCTCATAATCAGCGACTTCTTCCTCTGTCATTCCGTAGAAATCCATTAGTGCTGCATCAGCCAAATCTTGCGCATCCCTGAATGGCATATCACCCGCCGCCTGCTCCACCACAACAAAATCGAGTGTATCATAGAAGTTGGGCAAATCCGGTTTTTCTACTTCTTCTGCAAGATACGGCTGAAGCCACTCATACGAATTTTCTGCATGGAGATATGCCTGCAGCTGTTTTTCTCCCCAGTAAGGGTTTTCCGGATTTCCAGACTCCCACATTGTTGGTTCTTTATCATCATGTGTCCAAGTGACTTCTACTTTATCATCTGCAATCAGCACATGATAATCTCCGATACGTTCTGCAGGCAGATAAGAATTGGCTCTGTACCATAGATGAGTTCCCTGCTCATCCTCAGTATACTCAACGGTAAACAATCCCAAACTGGTACGAGTCAAACCATATTCCTGATACAAGGCTTCCATGGCAGTTTTCTGCGCCCTTACCTCAGGACTATAATTGAGCAACACCGCCGCCACGGCCACAGCGCCCATGCAGAAAAGGGTAATCAGCGCAATCACAAGCCCCTTGGGAATCCAGTGCTTCATCGTTTTTTCTCCTTTCTCAGCGTCTGCCGCAATGCGCTGATACAGGAACGGATCGCCATCCAGCGCCGTCAGGGTATGGTCGATGGCCTCCCGGAATTTCATTTTCTCCTGCTGCTCAGTCATGGTTTTCCCTCCCTTCCAGCTCCCTGCGGAGCTTCTCTCTGGCGCGGCGCAGGCGGTAGGATACCGTCGGCTGCGTCACGCCCAGCGCGTCGGCAATTTCGTTCATATTCAAGTCCTGATAGTAGTACAGCAGGACGACCTCCCGCTCCTTTTTCGGCAGATTCATCACCGCCAGGGTCAGCGCGGATTCATCCTCCCGCGCTTCCTGCGCCCGGTCAGGCAGCATCTCCGGCGTCACCCGGCGCTCCACATGGCGGAACCAGAAGCCCCGCCGCATGTCCATGCAGGTGCGGATGGCGATGCGGGTCAGCCAGGTTTTTACGCTGGATGCGCCCCGGAAGCCGTCCCGGGCGCGGTAAGCCTTGATGAAGGTCTCCTGCACCGCGTCCTCCGCCAGCTGCACGTCATGCAGGTACAGATAGCACATGCGCAAAAGCGGCCGCTGGTGTTCCTCGATCATCTGCCGGATGGTCTCCTCACGCTCGCTGTCAGGGCCCTTGACAACGCTCATTGCACCGCCTCCTTTCACCCTGTTAGACGCAGCACCCTTCGGAAATATAGAAGCACGAAAGAAAAACTGTTCATTCCCCGTTGTATATGCTATAATGATACCACACCGCATCAAGGAGGCCCCCCATGTCCACCAAACAAATCCCGAATTCAAATAAAGCGCCCACGCTTTACATCGTCATCCCCTGCTATAACGAGGAGGCCGTCCTCCCCATGACCAGCGGGATGTTCCTGGACAAGATCAGCCAGCTCTCCGCCGAGGGAAAGATCAGCGTCGACAGCCGCATCCTCTTCGTCAACGACGGCAGCAGGGACAAAACCTGGGACATCATCTGCGACCTGGCCCGGCAGGACGAGCACTTCCTCGGCATCGCCCAGAGCCGCAACCGGGGCCACCAGGCTGCTGTGCTGGCCGGCCTGATGGAGGCCAAGGACAGGTGCGACATCACCATTTCCATCGACTGCGACGGCCAGGACGATATCAATGCCATGGACAAAATGGTGGACGAGTACCTCGCCGGCAGCGAGGTGGTTTACGGCGTCCGCTCCAAGCGGGACACGGACACCTTCTTCAAGCGCTTCACCGCCGAGGGCTTCTACAAGCTGCTCGCCATGATGGGCGTGGAGGTGGTGTTCAACCACGCCGATTACCGCCTCATTTCCAGCCGCGTGCTGAAGGAATTCGCCAATTACAAGGAAGTCAACCTGTATCTGCGCGGCATGGTGCCTCTGGTGGGCTTCAGGTCCACCAGCGTGTATTATGAGCGGCACGAGCGCCTCGCCGGTGAGAGCCATTATCCGCTGAAGAAGATGCTGGCCCTGGCCTTCGACGGCATCACTTCCCTGTCCGTCAAGCCCATCCGCATGGTCTTTTTCGCGGGCCTGCTGATCATGCTGCTCAGCTTCATCGGTATCATCTGGGCGGTGATTGCAGCCTTCATGGGCAAGAGCGTGGCCGGCTGGGCGTCCCTGGCCTGCATCGTGTGCTTCATGGGCGGCGTGCAGTGCCTGTTCCTGGGCGTCATCGGCGAATACATCGGCAAAATCTACCTGGAGGTCAAGGGCAGACCGCGCTATATCATTTCCGACAGGACGTGGGAGGAGGGTGCAGAAATTCGGAATCCGGAATCCGGAATTCGGAATTGATGCCATCTTGACGATTCCCCTTCCTTCATGTATAATGTAAGATAACGTATTCCGTTCACACAACCGATACAGGAGGTATGAGATATGCTTTACGAAGGTAAGATTTGGGTCGGTACGGGCGAAAAGGCCGTTTGCCTGCTGCCGCAGATGGCCAACCGTCATGGTCTGATCGCCGGTGCGACCGGCACGGGCAAGACCGTGACCCTGAAGGTGCTGGCCGAGGGCTTCAGCGAGATGGGCGTGCCGGTGTTCCTGGCCGACATCAAGGGCGACCTCTCCGGCATGGTGGAGAGCGGCGTGCACTCCGGCGGCATCGCCAGCCGCCTGGCCCAGTGCGGCGTGCCCTCCTTCCAGTATCAGGAGTTCCCCAGCGTCTTCTGGGACGTCTACGGTGAGCAGGGTCATCCCGTGCGCGCCACCGTCAGCGAAATGGGCCCGGTGCTGCTGGCCCGTATGCTGGGCCTGAACGAGACCCAGACCGGCGTGCTGAACATCCTCTTCCGCGTGGCAGACGATGAGAACATGCTGCTGCTGGATCTGAAGGACCTCAAGGCCATGCTGGCTTATGTGGGCGAGAACGCCCGCAGCTACACCCTGGATTACGGCAACGTGTCCACCGCCTCCATCGGCGCCATCCAGCGCGCCGTGGCCCAGCTGGAGGATCAGGGCGGCGATCGCTTCTTCGGCGAGCCCGCGCTGAACATCGCCGACTGGCTCCAGGTGGACGGCAACGGCAAGGGCGTCATCAACATCCTGGCCGCCGATAAGCTCTTCCAGAGCCCCAAGATGTACTCCACCTTCCTGCTGTGGATGCTCAGTGAGCTGTACGAGCTCCTGCCCGAGGCCGGCGACCTGGACAAGCCCCGCATGGTGTTCTTCTTCGACGAGGCACACCTGCTCTTCAACGACTGCCCCAAGGCCCTGCTGGAGAAGCTGGAGCAGGTCGTGCGCCTGATCCGCTCCAAGGCCGTGGGCGTGTACTTCATCACCCAGAACCCCTGCGATATCCCCATGAGCATCCTGGGCCAGCTGGGCAACCGCGTGCAGCATGCCCTGCGCGCCTACACCCCCCTGGATCAGAAGGCCGTGCGCACCGCCGCCCAGACCTTCCGCGCCAACCCCAACTTCGACACCGAGGAGGCCATCACCCAGCTCAAGACCGGCGAGGCCCTCATCTCCTTCCTGGATGAGGACGGCGCCCCCGGCGTGGTGGAGCGTGCCACCATCCTGCCGCCCCAGTCCTCCATGGACGCCATCTCTGCCGAGACCCGCGCAGAGGAGCTGCGCCTGAGCCCCTTCGCCGGCATGTATGACCAGCCCGTTGACCGCCAGAGCGCCTACGAACAGCTGGCTGCCGCCTTCTCCCGCGAAGGCCTTCTGCCTCAGCAGCCCCTGCAGCCCAGCCAGGTGCAGGTGACGACCGCCGCCCCCGCCGCTGCTGCCCCCTCCCAGGGCTTCATGGTCTTTGATCCGGTCACCGGCAGCTATGTCCAGCGTGAGCTGCCCCAGATGACCCAGCCCGCCGCCCCCGCTTCTCCTGCGGTTCCCACGCTGGAGGTCGCTCCGGCTCCGGTGCAAACCCAGCAGATGGCCGTCATGGTCTACGACCCCACCACCGGCCAGTACAAGCAGCAGATGATGACCATGCAGCTTGACCCCGTGACCGGCAACTGGACGCCCGCGACCACGGCTCCCGCCGTGCCGCAGCCCACCGCCGTCTCCCGCAAGACCGCCAAGGAGATGGAAGCCGAGCGCAAGGCTGCCGAGAAGGCCGCCAAGGAAGCCGAAGCTGCCGCCCGCCGCGCCCGCAATGACGAGCTGCGCGAGGAGCGCGCCGCCCGTGCCCGCAAGAACGACTCCGTTCTGGGCCGCATCACCAATACCGCCATCAGCACCGCCACCCGCACCGTGACCAGCAGCGTCACCCGCGGCATCCTGGGCGGCATCAAGAGCCTGTTCGGCGGCAAGTAAGCCTTTCTTCACCGTACATCAAAAGCAGGAGCGGCAGACGTGTTCGTGCGTCTGCCCTCCTTTTTGTCAGGAGATGCCATCTTGAAATCCAATGCTCTCGCCGGGCGCCTCGCCCTGCTTCTGGCCGCCCTCATCTGGGGCAGCTCCTTTGTTATCATGAAAAACACGGTGGACGATCTGCCCGTTTTTCTGCTGCTGGCCATTCGCTTCAGCATATCCTTCCTTGTGCTGGGGGCTGTGTTCTTCCGCCGCCTGCAGGGGCTTGACCGTCGCTTCGTCCTGGGCGGCATGCTCTGCGGCGTGATGCTCATCACCGCCTACTCCCTGCAGACCTTCGGCCTGGTAGGCACCACGCCGGGCAAGAACGCCTTTCTTACGGCGGTGTACTGCGTGCTGGTGCCCTTCATGGCCTGGCTGTTCTTCCGCAGGCGCCCGAGCGTGTGGAACTGGCTGGCCGCAGGGCTGTGCGTGACCGGGATCGGCCTGGTCTCCCTGGACGGCGGGCTGACGATGGCCCCCGGGGACGCGCTGTCCCTGCTCAGCGGCGTCTGCTACGCGCTGCACATCATGGCCCTGAGCCGCCTGGGCGAGAAGGGCGACGTATTCAGCCTCAGCGTCATCCAATTCGGCACCGCCGCGCTGCTGGCTTGGCTGCTGCATCTGCTGACAGACCCCGGCGCCCCCATGCCCGCCCTGCAGATCTGGCCGCAGCTGGGCTATCTGTCCGTGTGCTGCACCTGTGTCGCCATCACGCTTCAGGCCGTGGGGCAGAAGCTGACGCCGCCCTCCCAGGCCGCTATTCTCCTCTCCCTGGAGAGCGTCTTCGGCGTTCTGTTCTCCCTCCTGTCTGGCGCGGAAACCATCAGCCTCCAGCTCGCCGCAGGCTTTGCGCTCATTTTCTTCAGCGTCATCATCAGCGAGACGCAGCTGTCCTTTCTCCGCCGCAGGTAACAATCTCCCTATATATACCACTTTCCCATATTATACCCCATTTCCCAATATACACCCCGCATCAGGAGGTTCATCATGCGCATTCACGACCACATCACCGACCTGACCGGCGCAACGCCCCTGCTGCGCCTGACCAACTACACCGCTGCTCACGCCCTGCCCGCGACCCTGCTGGCGAAGCTGGAGGGGCTCAATCCCGGCGGCAGCGCCAAGGATCGCGTGGCGGTCTCCCTCATCGCCGACGCTGTCCGTCAGGGGCAGCTTGCCCCCGGCGGCACCATCATCGAACCCACCAGCGGCAACACGGGCATCGGCCTGGCCATGGCTGCGGCGGCCCTGGGGTATCGGTGCATCATCGTCATGCCTGATTCCGCCAGCGTGGAGCGCCGCCAGCTCCTGCAGGCCTACGGTGCGCAGGTGGTGCTGACCCCCGGCAGCGAGGGCATGCAGGGCTGCATCCACCAGGCGGAAGCGCTGAAGCAAGCGCATGAGAACAGCTTCATCCCCGGGCAGTTCGACAACCCCGCCAATCCCGCCGCCCACTACGCCACCACCGGCCCGGAGATCTGGCAGGACACCGAAGGCACGGTGGACGTCTTCGTCGCGGGCATCGGCACCGGCGGCACCATCACCGGCGTGGCCCGCTATTTGAAGGAGCAGAACCCCGCCGTGCGCATCGTCGGCGTGGAGCCTGCCGATTCACCCCTGCTGACGAAGGGTTTTGCTGCGCCGCACCCGCTGCAGGGCATCGGGGCAAACTTCATCCCCGACGTGCTTGACCTGTCCCTGGTGGACGAGATCATCCCCGTCACCGGCGAGGACGCCTTCCGCACCGGCTGCGAGCTGGCCCGGAAGGAGGGTGTGCTGTGCGGCATCACCTCCGGCGCGGCGGTCTGGGCCGCCCATCAGCTGGCGCTTCGCCCGGAATACGCGGGGAAAACCATCGTGGCGCTCCTGCCCGATTCCGGCGAGCGCTACCTGTCCACCGCCATGTTCCGCGACTGACGCAGACAACATAAAAGCGGCGCTCCCCACCTCCGGGAAGCGCCGCGATGTTTTGGTTCTTCACGTTTTCTTAGGGAATGACCAACGCTGTAAGTGGGAAGCCGCTTTCGCCCGCCGAAAGCGGCGCAAAGGCGCTTTTTCCTATCCGGAAATCGAACGGCGATCCCCCCGTCCCCCTCCTGCCCCTGAGATGTCGGAAAGGCGGCTGCATATCGGGGCGGCGACGTTGCGGAGGGTTGCTTGAATGAATAAGAACGAGGGCGCAACCCTCCGCAAAGACGCCGCATCTTCCCCTTTGAGGCTCTGATGCAGCC
>JAFXDB010000024.1 GCA_017516305.1 Clostridia bacterium
ATGCCTCTCATCCGTTTCGGGGTCTACCCAGTAAAACGCGTCCGCCGCAGCGGCGTACACGATGGACTCAAGAACCTTGTTGCCGGTTCCGCCGATAGCAAGTACATAAAACATGGTTGTGTATCCTCATTTCCGCTCCCGGAAAGGGGAGCACTGAAAGATCAGCGGAAATAGCATTTGACGCCGCTGATGCACATGGGCGCGGTAAAGCGAGTGGAAAAAATGAGCGCGAGCGGGCTTAGTACGAACACGCCGTTGTAGGCAAGCTGCAGCCAGGTAACGCCCTCCTGCCCTTCATAGCCAAGGCGGTAGAGAACGGCGGCCAGCAGGCAGTTGATGATGATGCACACGGCCAGCAGGTCGTGGAAGCGTGCGCGGATGACGGGCACCTCGCGTGCAGGGCTGATGATGCGGTTGCAGCGGATGCGCCACAGAAGGTGCATGATGCCGGCCGACAGGATGGAGACCACCATGGCCACGACCATCACATTGCGCCACAGGTCTGCGCGGTTGTTAAGCACCGTCATCACGTCCTGGAAGGTGGAGCCGTCGGAGCTGAGCTCGGTGGCGGGCGGCTCTGCGCGCAGGCTGAAGCGGCCTGCCAGCAGCGCAAGCGTGCGGTTGGTCAGGGCGTCGGGCATCAGGGGTTCTTCGCGCATCTGGGCGGCCACATTGGGGGCGACAAGGCGCAGCTGCGGCTCGTACACCATGGCCACATAGCCAACTGCGTATACGATGGTCACAAGCCAGATGAGGGCCATCAGGATGGTGCGGCGCACGCGGCGCGCCGCCATCATGCTGCGCTCCGTGCGGATAAAGCGCAGCTTCTTTCTTCTTTTCTTGCGCACGGCAGGCTTGGGAGCTTTTTTCTTCGGCATGTTACACTTCTCCAGCAGTGGTGGGTTCCGGCACGCAAATGATGAAATGCCTGGTCAGGAAGGGAGCGCTGTTCATCTCGCCGGAACGATCCAGCAGGCCGCTGCGAATGCTCTGAGCGATGCGGTTGAGCTGGAAGGCGCGGAACACGGGCGGGATGTTGGCGGGGAAGGTGGTGGAGGCGGTGGCGGCTTCGCTGCCGCGTGCGCCCCACGCATGGTGCAGGCGGCCCTTATGCTCGCCATCGGCAAAGGCAATGGCATTGTCGTTGTCGGTCAGGCGGCCGTCCTGGTCGGAGTAGGAGTTGAGAATGCGGCTGTCGGGGGTGAAGTCCCAGCTGTGGCGGCGGGAGGCCAGCACGGCGGGGCCGTCGGCAGTGTCAAAGCCGGTGGCGGCGGTATCGGGCAGCATCCAGAACTGGATGGCGTTCCAGTTGGCATTGTCCAGTTCGGCCAGCGTCTTGGAGCGCATTTCCAGCGTGACCCAGTAGTAGCCGGGCGCGGGCACTTCGTCCGTGGAAATCACCACCTGCAGCTGGCCGTCCACCACGGCAGGGCTGGTGACGTTCAGCTTGAGGCTGCTGCCGTCGGTCAGGTGATACTTGTAGATGCGGCCTTCGTCGTCGATGTAGGCCTGATCCTGCAGGATATCGCTGCCCTCGGACAGGTCCAGTCCGCCGTTGCGGGACAGCACGTCGATTTCCTCCAGTGTGAAAGACTGGGTTTCCAGTGCGGAGACGACGGTCACGCTGGAATCATACTGGCCGTCGGTCACGGTGAAGGAGTCGCCGTTTTCCAGGCTGAGATCCACCGAGATGGTTACATCCTCGCTGAGAGCGGCGGTGATGACGGGCACTTCCTGCTCGCTGACATTGTTGCCAACGGTGGTGACGTAGTTGTACAGCTCGTTTGCGAGGGTTTCTGTCTCGGTATCAAAGCGCAGCTGCGCGCCGTTCTGAGCCAGACGGTCGCTCAGCGTGCTCATGAGGGAGCGCTGCTCGGCCACAACGTCCTTGTACTCCATCACGGCGCACTGGTACTTGAAGCCGAACTCAGGAGCCTTGTAGGAGACGCCGTTAAAGAAGAAGCTGTCGTCCAGCGTGGAGGTTTCGGGAATTTTGCCGGATACGGTGCCGCGCGTGGCGGAGAACAGGCCGCCGGCGCCCATTTCACGGTTCAGCCACTGGCTGAGCACGCTGGTGTAGTTCCTGACCTGAGCGGAGGGACCGATGACCAGCATGGTGATCGGGCGGGGCATGGGCTGCACATAGCTCCAGCGCAGGGTGCTGTTGCGGATCTTGCCGCCGTAGTAGAAGTTCTCATAGCCCCACAGGAAGCCGTTTTCCAGACTGCGGCCGGCGATGGTGCCAATCTTGCCGGCATAGTCCAGCTGGAACACCATCAGGCCAACGGCCAGATCGCCGCCGTTTTGGCGGGTCATCTCGTCGATGCGCCGGGAATACAGCTCGTTATGATGGTCAATTTCCGGCAGGCCAAGGGTGTCCACCACCACCACGTTCAGGCGGGAGGCGTCCATGGCTTTCAGGGCATAGTACAGATAGTCGGATGCTTCGGGCGAGGAGGTGTTGGCAACGCCGCTTTCCAGCTGGCGCTGGTGGCGGGCGAAGGCGTCCTTCACCATCTGATCCGCGTGGATGAGGGCGTCGGCGTTGGCGGTTTCGCGCTGCCAGTTCCACTCGCGCTCGTCGCGGTCGCTTTCGTCATAGGTGGTGCGGTTATTGATGCCGGCCTCGTTGGGTGTATAGAAACAGTCCTGAATGGCATAGGGGTTGCTGCCGCCGGGCTTAAGGTCACCCTTGGTTTTCAGCAGGTCCTCAAAGAAGGACAGGTAGTTGCCTTCAGTGCTGGGCAGAACGCTGTAGGTAAGGGTATCGCGCACAAGCGCGTTGATATCAGTCAGATGATAGGTGGATTGGAGCACATCAAGCTCTTCCTGAGAAAGCATGCTCTCGGCGCAGAAGCGCAGCACGCGGACGGAACCCCAGCCCGCGGCGTCCTTGCTGTAGAGCAGGTTGAGCAGGCTGGGCAGCCAGCCCTGCTGTCTGGTTTCATCGCCCTTGCTGGAAGAGCGGTAGAAGAAGCCGCCGGCCCACTGACCATAGTTGGAGCCGCGGTTGGTCTCGCTGTCAAAGGGGGAAATGCCCGCAATGTTGGGGCTGCCGTCCAGCCACAGGTCCAGCACATATTCCGCGCTGGAGGAGCCGCGCGCCGGCGCGGGGGTGGTGCGCGCCTTCACGGTGGCGGTGGGCTCGGGGGTGGCGCTTACGGGGGGTTCGATGTCCTTGTAATTGGGTGTAGGGGCGGGCACGGTGGTGGAGGTTGCCTCCACCACCGTGTTTTCGTCCGCCTGTTCACTCGTGAGCAGGCCGGGAACTGCCAGCCATACGCTGAGCGCAATAACCAAAGCGACAATGGCCGCTCTAATGTACTTCAAAGAAGGTCACATCCTTTTCACGAGTGAAAAAATCAAAATAGGATTACTCGGCCTTGACCTCGCCGTAGATGGTGAGCATGCGGCTGCGGAAGTACCACAGGAAGATCAGGGAGATCAGCAGGGAGATGAAGAACGTGGCGGCCCAGCCCACGGTCACGGTGGTCAGGCTGGGGAGCAGCACGATGCGGCGGGTGAGCTCGGCATCCTGCAGGAAGTAGCTGGTCTTGATCAGCTCGCTGAGCAGGATGAAGGCGAACACGAACAGCGCAATCACGGGAATGATGCGGTCGAACAGGCCGATCAGCTCCTTCTCGTTCTCCTTGAGCAGCTTGATCTGGGTTTCGGCGGTGACTTCCATCCACTTCTTGACGTAGATCACGTCAAAGATCTGGATGAACAGCTGAGCCAGCACAAACATGATCATGGACACGATGCCAAAGGGGATGCTGTTGGTAAGCAGGAAGTAGATCAGCTTGTCCTTGCCCTTGAGGAAGCCCAGCTCATCAACGGTGAGCAGAGCGTCCACGGCGTACACATGGCGCAGCTCCATCATCAGGCGCAGCGCCAGACCGGCGAAGTGCACCAGCAGCGTAGCGGCTGCAACCACAAAGCAGAAAATAGACAGTTTGCGGAATAAACGTTCCATAG
>JAFXDB010000197.1 GCA_017516305.1 Clostridia bacterium
TGCTCTGGGGGCTGTAGGTGACGGTGGGAGCGCCATCGAGGTAGGACACGTTCGCCGCCTGCACACGGTAGTAATACACCGTGCCGGGAACGACAGAGGTATCCTCGTAATACAGCTGCTCACCGGGGGTGGAGGTGATGTAGCTGTAATCCGCCTCGCCCAGCTGCTTGCGGTACACATCGTACTGGGTCGCAAAGGCCACGGGGCCCCAGGTCAGGCGGATGTTGTTGACGCTGATGGCAGAGCCGATCAGGTCGGTGGGCTGCAGCAGCACCAGCTCACGGTAGGGAGCGGGGCCGTCAACGCCGTCAATGGGGGCCAGCATCAGGCCTTCATCCATTTCAGGCAGCTCAACAACGATATCCTCCACCGTCTCGTCCGTCGGTGCATCCGTCACGATGACCGCTTCCTCGGAGAGGATGATCTCCGCATCATCCAGCAGCTCTGCGTTTGCGATGCAGGGCAGCAGCATGGAAATGATCAGCAGCAGTGAAATCAGTCGCTTCATGGTCTGTGTCACTCCTTTGGCAAAAGTGTGGTTGACATATTTCTCCGACAACATAAACGAAACAAAATGCCATTTTCTTTCCATGAAAAGCAAATTCTCTCGTATTTGCCGGTAAAAATCAGAAATGATCAGCTGCTGGATTCTGCGTTGGCTCCGGCAGCCTTGCGGGCCCAGGCCTCCCGCTGCTGACACTGGAAGCGCTCGCGGTAGAATGCGTATTCCGGCGTCATGGCGTCGCGCTCAGGCTGCTCCATTTTTGTCCAGTCGCGGGTGAACTCCACATAGGAGGGTACCATCGTGTCCGCCGCATCAAAGCCGACGACCCTCCCCTTGTGCAGCCACATCACCCGGTCGCAGAAATGCAGCATCTGCCAGGGCGCATGGGTCACAAAGAATATAGTTTTACCTGAATCCCGAAATTCCTGCATGCGGGACAAACATTTTTCAGAAAAAGCTGCATCGCCCACCGAAAGCGCCTCATCCACGATCAGGATTTCCGGATCCACATGGACGGAGATGGCAAAGCCGAGGCGCGAGCGCATGCCGGAGGAGTAGGTGCGCAGGGGCTGGTCGATGTACACGCCCACCTCCGCAAAGTCGATGATGGAATCCTCCACGCGGGCGATCTGCCGTTTCGTCAGGCCCATGAGCATGCACTTGTAATGAATGTTTTCCCGTCCGGTCAGCTGGTCGTTCATGCCGACGTTGGCCGCCAGCATGCTGACGGTGCCGCGCACGTCGCACACACCGCCGGTGGGGTGCGTGATACCCGCGATGATCTTTGCCAGCGTGGACTTACCGGAGCCGTTCAGACCTGCCAGGCCGACGATCTCGCCGCGGATGAAATCCTGCGTGACACCGTCCAGCGCACTGTAATGCAGCCCCTTTGCAGGAAGCCCCAGCAGTGCCTTGATCCGCGCGCCCTCTCCGGTGTACAGGTCGTAGGTCTTTGTCAGCTTCTCGCACCGGACGATGACGTCCTGCGCCACGGGACTCCCCCCTTTCGTTTACTTGCAGCCATTACAGCTGGTCGATGAACCGCCGGCGAAGGCGCATGTGCAGCATGCTGCCCAGCACCAGCAGCAGCGCCGTCAGCACCCAGAAGTACAACCCCTGCTGCCAGCTGAGCCAGAAGCCCTCGCCATAAAGAAGGCACGAACGGTACCCCTCCACGATGTAGGCAAAGGGATTGAGGAACATGATGATCTGCAGATTCTCAGGCAGGCTCTCCAGGGGCCACACGACGCTGGAAATGTAGAACAGAAGGCGCATGATGGGGTTCAGAAACTCAAAGAAGTCCCGGTAGACCGCGCTCAGGCTGCTGGTGATGAGCCCAAAGCCCGTCAGGAACAGCCAGGACGCCAGCAGATAGTAAAACACCTCAAGCCAGTGCCAGGTAGGATATACCCCCGTACACAGCAGCGTCACGATCAGGATCCCCATCGTCCACAGATGCTCGTAATAGGCCTTGGCGATGGCCTTCATGGGCATGATGGTCACGGGGATGGACACATTTTTGAGGATGTGGGCGTTCGCCTGGATGGCGTTGGCAGCATTGACAGAGGAGGCGTTCATCGCCAGCCAGGGCATCATGCCGCACATCAGCCAGATGGCATAGGGAAAGCCGTTGCGCGTTTCTGTTTTCAGGCCCACGGAGAACACGAACCAGTAGATGAGGATCTGAAACAGCGGGTTGAGGAAGTCCCAGATGCGGCCCAGCAGCAACTGGGAGCGCCGGGAGCGGTTCTCGTACAGCGCCAGGCGGATGGTGCGCGGCAGGTGGGTCACGATCTCCCGCAGGACGGTCAGCGTTGCTTTCATGGCTTCATCGCCTCCGTCAACCCGTTCTTGTCAAGGAAATTCCTGAACGCCGCCAGCCTCTGCGGGTATACGCGGTTGAACTCGGTAAAATCCGCCAGGTCGTAGTAATGCTGCAGGGGCTTATCCATGGAGAAATCCGCCGCGTCCATCACCGGCAGGCGGAACAGGCGCGTCAGCTCCTGCATACGGCCGTCGATGACCATCGTCAGCGCGGGTATACCGTTCATGATGGCCAGGATGTTGCCGTGGAAGCGGCTTCCCAGGGAGAAGTCCACATTCCCCCGCAGCCAGGAAACCCAGGGCTCCACCTCGAAGAAGACCTTCTTCTGCTCCTTCAGCCATGCGCTGAGGTACTCGTGCTGAGGGCCGTTATTCTGGCAGTTGAGGAGGGTCAGTTCCTGCTGTGTCTGCTCCACAAAGGGAAGCCGCCGGTTCGCGGCCCAGGTCAGGAACTGGCATTCCGCCGGGCGCAGGCTCCCGTAGAAGGTGCGGAAGTTGACCGCCAGGCGCATGTCCTCCCGGAATTCCGGCTTGGTGAGCCGGAAAGCATCGTCCATGCCGTAGTAGAGGCTGGGGCAGCCGATGATCTTCAGGTTGAGGATGCCCAGCCGCTCCAGGACGGCAGCTGAGTACTCGCCGCGCACCCCCAGCACTGCTCTTTCCGAGATCGTGCGCAGGAGCCTGACCGTGTCCGGGTGCAGTGCGATCATCGTGGAATCGGTGCGGCTGTGGACGCCCACGCTGATGGGCACCAGGGGCTTGTCCCCGATGCCGGAGAGCATCTTCCACACATGGGGATAGGTGGTGTTCTCCGTCAGCCAGATAAGCTCAGTGGTGATGTAGTGACTGACCTCCGGATCGTCCCGGAAGGTGCCGGAATCAATGTCCCACAGCGGGAAAACACGGGGCCGGAATATGTTCTTCAGCGCACGGATGAACACCAGGTTGCCGGTGTTGTTGCCCACCCAGAAGAACTTCATCGGCCATTCGTGCAGGTCGAAGTGAACATTATCGTTCCAGAATAACCCGATGGCCATCAGCGCCCGCCTCCCTTCAGGATGCGGCGGCAGCGCTTGAGCACCTGCCAGCCCGCCCGGCAGAGCTTTGTCAGCCGCGGGTGCTTCTCCAGGCGCGCCTTGGCCTCCACCTTCAGGGTGCCGCGGTCATGCACCAGGAGCGACGCGGCCCTGCGCAGGGTCAGCGGCTTCCTTTCGCCGAATCCGTTCAGTCCGGCGAGGGCTGCAATGCCGTCCGCGTTGGCAGATGCCGCCTGTACACGGACAATCCCCGCCAGGTCCAGGTCATCCCGGCCGGCAAAGACGGTATCCTCAAAGCGGAGGCTGTGGAGCATGTCCACGTCCTTGTCGCCCAGGTAACGCAGGGCGCTCTCAAAGGGCATGGAACAGACAAGCAGGCTGAGCTGCTCCGCCGGGGTTCCGGCAAACCTCGCCGTGTAATCGCGCACAAAGCGCAGGGCATTGTCCTGCACGTTGCGGAGGAAGAAGCGGGCCGGAGCGTTGTACTCGCTTTGCCCGTACACGGGGCGCACCCCATCCGGCGTCCGGCGGAAGCCCAGACAGGGCGGCTCGTCGGAGGAAAGCAGGAATTCGCGGAAGGCGCCGGACATGCCGGGCTTCATGCCGTAGAAGCAGCGGGCGTCATAATCGTAGGCGCGGGCCAGGCGGGGGCAATCCTTCTCGTCCTCGTGGACGAAATACACCGGGATGCTCTCCCCTGCCAGCTGGTTCAGCGCCGCCTGGAGCCGCCCGCTGTAGCCCATGTCAAAGCAGGCCGTCCCGGGGGTGAGGACGGGCGCGTAGTATTCCTGCAGGACATTATAGGCCCGCTGATGACGCTTCCCGTCGTAGAGATTGTCCAGGTACCAGCGGATGAACTCGATGAAGCGATACTTTCCGGGGAATGGCTCAGACCAGGAGAACCCGGCTGCCTCCACTTGCTCCATCCATTCCTTTTCAGGCAACTCAACCGTGCAGAAATCCAGCAGCTGTACCACCTTCCCGGCGGAGTAAGCAGGGATGTTGATGGGCAATGCGTAGAAGTCCGACGGATTCACCGTCAGCGCGGGCAGCAGGCAGCGGCGGGACGCAGGCTGATAATCCGTGACAATGCCGTCACCCTCTGTGAGAATGTGATCGAATGCCTGCTTCACCAGCCAGCCGTCGCGGGCCAGGAAGACCAGCTTCGTCACGCCGTCCGCCTTTGCGCGGCGCAGGAGCCATTGCGCCAGGGCCAGCACATGGCCGCCCACGGCGTAGTAGCCCATCAGCGCGGGAGAAAAACTGAAGGCTGCATCCGGAAGCGTGGCCGCAAAGCCATTGTCGAAGAAGCGGTTGGCCGTCAGGGCCTGCATGCAGCGGAAGGACAGGGCGCTCTGCAGCTCTCTGCCGCCGCCAAAGGACGCAGCACTCTGCAGGCCCAGGGAACCCAGCTGCGTCCGGCGTGGATCGGTCATCACGTCCATCGCCCGGGGATGATGCAGGGCATGCAGCCCCAGCTTCTCCGGCTGGATGAAGTCGTTCTCCCAGTTGTCGCCGATGTGCAGCACCGTTTCCGGCGCGCAGTTCAGCTCCGCCAGCAGCACACGGTACAGGCCGCCATTCCACTTCAGGGCATTTCGTTCGTTGGAAAGGAAGAAATCATCCCAGCCGTCAATGCCGCATTTGCGCAGCATCCGCGCAATGGTATCGCTGTCCAGGTACATGTCGCTGGTCAGCACCACGCGGCGGCCCAGTGCCCTGGCCAGGCGCCAGAGTTCCACGCCGGTCTGCCGGGGCTGACAGAATTCAATCTCCGCCTCCATTTCGGCATAGCGCATCGTGTCGGCGCAGTCCTCCGTCGCGCCGCAGGTGACGCGCAGGGCGTTGTAGATGTCGTGCAGCGTCACGTCCTCCGCCCTGCCCCGGGCCCATGCGCGGGCGGAGGTCTCCGCCTCGCCCCGGGCGTCGGCAAAGGAGAGGATGCAGCGGCGGTTGGCCCGCTGCCATTTGTCCTCCAGCATGCAGAACAGATCCGTCGGCTGGCGGAAGGGCCGCTGGATGAGGGTATCAAACACATCGAAGGAGATCGTCTCCGGCACATACCCCTCCAGACCGGCGATGGCGCGCTTGATGCGCTCCAGCCCGTCGTTCCACGGCAGGGTATGGCGGTCAAAGTACCAGATCTCGCTGTTATCGCAGGGAGCCTCCGCATCAAAGCCCGGAGCCAGCCGCTGCGTCAGGGCCAGCGCCTTCCGGCAGGAGGCGTCATCAGAGGTACATTTGCAGCGCATCTCCGTCCACATCCGCGCATACCAGCGGCGGGCGTTCATCAGGTGCTGCAGGCTCTCGCTGTCAGCCTTTTCCGTCAGGTAACGGGCCACGTGCTCAAAAACTGCGACGATTTCTGAATATTTGCGGAAGAATTTGTCTGTGTCAATCGTTGTTGCATTTGTTGAGGAGGTGGGATGCATGCAGTAGAACACACCGTCCCCATGGATGCGGGCAAAGGACTGCGCCTGATGCAGCAGGACGCAGGAAAAGGCAATGTCCTCGCACATCACCACGCGGCTGTCGAGCCTGCGCATGTCCGGAAGGCATTTCTGCACCAGGCTGCGGCGGTACACCTTGTTCCAGATGGTATGCCAGCTGTAGCACTGCAGCTCCTGCTGAAAGAAACAGCGTCGGACATCGTCTCCGAAGAGCGTCTCCGCAGGGATGCACTGGTCATGGGCAGGACGCACGACCCGTCTTCCGTCGGCCTCCACCCACACAGTATCGCCCATGACGATGTCAAAGCCGCCCTCATCGGCGCGTTCCATCGCATGGCGGTAAAAATCGACGGAAACGTAATCGTCGCTGTCCAGGAAGGCGACGTACTCGCCTCGCGCCGCCTCCATTCCCGTCAGGCGGGCGGCGTACAGCCCACGGTTCCGGTCATGCCGGAGGATGCGGAAGCGGTCATCCCGCGCGGCATATTCCTCCATGATGCGGATGGCCCGGTCGGGCGAGGCGTCGTCCACCAGGATGAATTCCGCATCGCGCATCGTCTGCTGCGCCAGGGAATCCAGGCAGCGCCTGATGTACTTCTCCGTCCCGTACACCGGGATCAGCACCGACAGCCTGGGCATCGCTCCGCCTCCACTCCGTTTGCATAGTCATTTACTATATTGTACCACATTCCGCCTGTGATGGCAAGCATCAGGCACTTCATTTTCATTTGTTACAAATGTTAAAGGTTGTAAGTTTTCCTTCCAACACTTGACCTGAAACCCGTCCGTGCTTATAATATGATTGGATATGTTCACATATCCGACCGATGAACCACAAGGAGGCCATACCCATGAGGATGACCCGCCGACTGACGGCCCTGTTGCTGGCGCTGCTGATGCTGGTGACCATGCTGCCCGCTGCCGTCCTGGCTGAAGCAATCACCGACGAAGACGAGGAAATGTTCTCCGAGGGCTTCGGCATGGCGCCCGTTACCGCGCCCACAGCCGAGCCGACGGCGGAACCTACCGCCGAACCTACCGCGGAGCCAACTGCGGAACCCACCGCTGAACCCACGGCTGAGCCCACAGCGGAACCCACGGCTGAGCCCACAACGGAACCTACTGCAGAGCCCACTGCGGAACCTACTGCGGAACCCACTGCGGAACCTACTGCGGAACCCACTGCGGAACCTACTGCGGAACCCACTGCGGAACCTACTGCGGAACCCACTGTTGAGCCTACGGCAGAACCGACGGCAGAGCCTACCGTAGCGCCCATCGTGGAAAAGGCCGCCTTCGCTGCCGGTCTTGCCCGCATTTCCGGCGGTACCCGCCTTTATGACCACAAGAACCTGCAGGGCGCTTATGTGGAGACGCTTTCCGGCGGCGTGGTGTATGCCGCTGAGCAGTCCGCCGACGAAAAGGCGATCCGGATTGTGCTGAACAACGGCGTTTCCCTTTGGGAGGGCTGGGTCGCAGCCTCTGCCGTGCGGATGCTGACGGAGGAGGACGCCGCCGCCTGGGACGCCGAGGATCGCCGCAACGCGGAGGATCTGCGCACCTATCGCGGCCATGAGCTGCTGCCCATCGGCACCGTCAGCAGCGAGCCAACCCCCGAACCCGAGGTCAACGACCTCCCCGAGGAGGGCTTCTCCTCCATCCCCCTGATGACCCCCGAACCGGAGATCACCCAGTCTCCTGCCCCGACCGCAGCGCCCACGGCCAAGCCCACCAAGGCGCCCGCTGCCTCCACTGACCCCACGCAGGCCCCTGCGGAGGACGACGGCGAGGAGGAGATGTTCGTCGAGGAGCTGCCGGAGGTCACCTCCGCGCCCATCGAGGCTCCTGTCATCGAAGAGGATCCGGATTCGCCCGAGGTCGGCAAGTTCATCGAGTACCGCGCCCTGAGTGCTCCCTCCAACCTTTCCGCCACTCACAACCGCAACGGCCTGATGACCCTACGCTGGACGGGTACGGAGAACGCCGAGGCCTACCTGGTGCTGGCCAAACCCTCCAACGGCACGTCCTACAGCGTGATGGCCACAGTCTACGGCACCTCCTGGACGACGGACGCCCTGGATCCCACCATCGTGTACTATTTCCGCGTCCAGGCCGTAACGCTGGCCAGCAATGGCGATGTGCTGACCGCCAGCCCCCATTCGGCCACCTACCCCTATATCGTCCTGGGCGATGCGAAGATTGACGATCCCCGCGGCAAGGACACCAGCACCATCCGCCTGACCTGGACTGCCGTCCCCGGCGCGACCCACTACGACGTGATCATGTCCATCCACGGCGCCAATGAGTGGAACACCGTCCGCACGGATTTGGTGACCGATTACTGCGACATCAAGGATCTGTCCTTCGACGAGACCTACGATTTCCGCGTTATCCCCAAGCGCAAGCTCTCCGACGGCACCGTCATCACCGGCAATTCCAGCCGCGTCATCATGGTCGGCAGCCCCATGGAGACCCCCTCCTTCCAGGAATACACCTGGACGGAGAACGGCGTGAAGCTGACCTGGGACGCCATCCCGGGCGCCAGCGGCTATGTCATCTACCGCCGCGCCTTCTCTGACCCGGACGTGACCAACTACAAGAAGCTGGTGGTGCTGGATACCCCCGTGACCACCTACACCGACACCACCATGGAAGCGGGCGAGGTGTATTACTACTTCGTCTACTCCTTCAAGCTCTGCTCCCCCGAGGGGTGGCGCTGCTTCTCCCTCAAGGGCGAGATCGGCATGGGCGTGTGGCTGCCCCAGGCCACGAACCTCACCGCCACGGATTACGACGCCACCAACGTCTACATCACCTGGCCCCAGGTGACCGGCGCCAACCAGTATGATGTCTATGCCACCAAGTCCGCCACCGCCACGCCCTCTGCCACCTCCGGCACCCGCGTCACGGGCAACAGCGTCTACCACAATACCGCCGTCCTTGGCACGACCTACTACTACTTCGTCCGCCCGGTGCGCGTATTCTCCAACGGCGACGTGAGCCGCGGCCCCTGGTCCCTGCGCCTGACCCATGTTCACCAGGACGCCAATGTCACCTACCGCGCGCTGCTCATCGGCAACACCTACCCCGGCGAGGACAACTTCCTCCCCGGCTGTGACAACGACGCCTACGGCATGCGCGACCTGCTTTCCCGCATGAGCGGCACGCCCTACGAGATCTCCGTCCAGCTGAACCTGTCCGACAGCCGGATGATCAACGCCATCCGCACCACCTTCGCGGACGCGGACGCCAACGATGTGTCCCTGTTCTACTTCAGCGGCCACGGCGCCAACAGCCCCGACACCGCCTTCCACGGCGCGCTGGTGGGCACGCTCCACACCTACCTTTCTGTCGAGCGCCTGAAGGAGGAGCTGGACCGCATCCCCGGCAAGAAGGTCATCATCATCGACAGCTGCCATTCCGGCGCGATGATCGGCAAGGGCGAGGGCGAGGACGTCACCAATGCTGAGCTGGCTGCCTTCAACGCCCTGGTCGTCAACACCTTTGCTTCCGATCAGGATGTGATCGTCCGCTCCGCCAGCATTGCCGACGCGGATGAGGGCTTCTCCGATCTGCCGCTGCTCATCGCCCGCGGCGAAAACGACCTGGCCAACAGCGGCTACTACGTCATCACCGCCGCCCACTCCACGGAGCAGTCCGTCTCCATGGGCTATGACAGCAACGCCGACGGCAAGGCGGAGAAGTACTTCGGCCTGTTTACCTACGGCGTATGCTACGGCAGCGGCTGGAACCTGGCGTCTGACAAGGCCATGAGCAGCCTGCCTGCCGATAAGGACAGCAACGGTGAAATCACCCTGTACGAGGCATATATCTACGCCCGGGAAATGGCCCGGAACTCCAATCCCAACCAGACCGCCCAGATCTGGCCCAGCAACAGCGCCTTCGTCATCTGGGGAGAGTGACCTCCCCTTCCGTTTCCCCGGCTCCGGCATCTGCCGGGGCCTTCTTTATGCCACAAAAAAGGAACCCGCCGAAGCAGGCTCCCGCTCAATTTACGATATCAGGTGAAGCTGGACACGCCGAAGGCATTGACCATCGCATCCAGGCGGCGACCGGCCTTGCACATCGGGCACTCGTGAGAAGCCATGGAAGCGTAGTCCGGCAGATCGTTCTTCATGGTGAAGACCGCCTCCACATCGAATCCGCAGCAGTTATCCACACAGGAGAAGATGCTGCACACGCCCGCCACCTTGCCGCTGTAATAGCGGATGGCGTCCACAGCGGCCTGCACGGTGTAGCCCGTGGTGACAGAGGCAGCCAGCACCAGCACGTTCTTGCCCACGATCATCGGCGCGCTGTTCTCGCGGAAGAGCAGCTGGGAGCCGGTGGTGTGCTCGGGGGTGACGATATAGATGGTGTTGTGGGCATTGACGTTCTCAAAGCCGCGGCGGGTCATTTCGCTGGCCATGCAGGCGCCGATGACCTCCGTGCCGTCCAGGCACAGGATGGTGTCAACGACCTGGGAATGGCTGATCTTGCCGCACAGGTGCGCAGCGACCTCGCGGGCCTCAGACAGGCGGTGCTTGGTCAAGGTCAGGTCGATATAGTAGTTGATATGGCTGTGGCTGGTGGCAAAATGACCCATCGCAACACGCAGGGGAACATTGGAATTGTTGGTGCGGGTCTCAAAAAGACGAATGGCCATAGGTATCGCTCCTTGCTGTATAGTATAACATGGAAAACTCCTGTATATCATACCATTTTCAGCACCGGATGTCAAATCAATTCTGTACGTCGTTCATTCCGACCAGGATGTCCCGGGCAGCCCTGTATGCAGCACGCATCGCAGAGGGGGTCGCCAGCGCATCCATCTCCTGAAGGGACACAAAGCGCCATCCGGCAGGCGCTGTTTCCACGTCAGTATCCATGACATACAGGCGCATGTTCCATACCTGGTGGGTAAAAACATGCCGCGCCTCCCCTGCTGCGGATATGTGCTGCACCGCCAGCCTTGTCATACGCCGGACGGACGCAGGCAGCCTCTTTTCATCGCTGTGCCCCTCCAGCATTGGATATACCCACAGTCCGTGCAGCATGCTTTCCGTACGCTGGCGCATCAGTACCCGACAGCCGGAGAAAACGAGGCACACATCGTATTCCAGCTGTTTGGGCGGTTTTTTCTGCGGCAGCACAGGCAATTCCTCTGCGTCACCGGCTGCAAAGGCGTCACAATGGCTTTGCAGCGGACACTTCTCACACGAAGGCGTACCCGGCACGCAGACCGTTGCGCCCAGATCCATCATCGCCTGGTTGAAATCTCCCGGCCTTTCCGGGCTGACAAGCTCTCCCGCCACTTTCTCTATTTCCCGCCGCACGGTGGGAATGCCGACATTCTCGCGGATGCCTTTCACGCGGGAGGTGACGCGGATGACGTTGCCATCAACTGCAGGCACAGGCTTATCAAAGGCGATGGACGCGATCGCCCCCGCAGTGTATGGGCCGACGCCGCTGATCTTCCGCAGTTCCTCCACCGAATCCGGCATCATGCCTGCATGCTCGGAAACGACCTGCTGCGCACCCTTGTGCAGGTTTCGTGCACGGCTGTAATATCCCAGCCCCTCCCACATTTTAAGCACATCATCCTGCGGGGCCGCCGCCAGAGCATCCACCGTTGGGAAACGTTCCAGGAACCGCGCATAGTAGCCCA
>JAFXDB010000198.1 GCA_017516305.1 Clostridia bacterium
GGTCAAGACCGGCCAGCTCCGGTACGCGGGATTCCACATGATCGGGGTCATGCAGCACACGCCCCAGCATCTGGTATCCGCCGCACACGCCGATGACCATACCGCCCCTGCGGGCATGGCGGACGATGGCCGCGTCCATGCCGCGGTTGCGCAGGTCGGTCAGATCCTCAATGGTATTCTTGGTGCCGGGGAGGATGATGAGGTCGGCGCTTTCCAGATCCTTGGAGGTCTGGGCATAATGCACCCGCACCCCGGGCTGTAGGGTCAGGGACTGGAAGTCGGTGAAGTTGGAGATGTGCCTGAGCTTCACCACTGCAACATCCAGATCCCCCTTGCCGCTCTGGCGCTCAAAGCGTTCGGTGATGCTGTCCTCGTCTTCCAATTCGACGTCCATCCATGGGATCACGCCCAGCACCGGGATATGGATCCGCTCCTCCAGCATGCGCAGGCCCGGTTCCAGAATTTTTACATCGCCCCGGAATTTGTTGATGATCACACCCTTGACCCGGGCGCGTTCCTCTTCCGTCAGCAGCATGATCGTTCCCAGGAGAGAGGCAAACACGCCGCCCAGATTGATGTCGCCCACCAGAATGACCGGTGCATCGGCGGATTCTGCCATGGACATGTTGACGATGTCACCCGCCCGCAGATTGATTTCCGCCGGACTGCCCGCTCCCTCAATAACCATAAAATCCACACCGGATTCCAGGTCGTCATAGGTCGCCTTGATGCGCTGGCGCAGCGCGGGCTTGTATTGGTGGTACTCCATGGCCGTCATGGTGCCGATGGCCTTTCCGTCCACGATCACCTGACTGCGGCGGTCGCTGGTGGGCTTGAGCAGCACGGGATTCATGCGCACATCCGGCTCCATGCCGGCGGCCTGTGCCTGCGTCACCTGCGCACGGCCCATTTCCAGGCCTTCGCGGGTGACGTAGGAATTGAGCGCCATATTCTGCGCCTTGAAGGGGGCGACGGCATATCCATCCTGCTTCATGATGCGCAGGAAGGCAGCGCACAGCACACTCTTGCCCACGGATGAAGCCGTGCCCTGGATCATCAGTGATTTACCGCGCATGAAGAACAGCCTCCAGTTCGTGAATCAGTCGTTCGTTCTCCGCTTCTGTTTTGACGGCCAGCCGCAGGACGTTTTCCGGCATGCCGAAGGAAGTGCAGGTGCGCACCAAGATACCGTGCGCCCGGAGGTGCTGAACGGCGTTTGTCATATCCCGATGGAAATCCACCAGCAGGAAGTTGCTCATGGACGGGCAGACCTCCGCGCCAAGGCCTGCCAGCTGCGCGGCGAAGGCCTTGCGGCGCTGCGCGTTGCGCTGTGCATCCTCGGTAAGCTCCTGCATATGCTCCGGGAGCTGCGCTGCGATCTCCGTTGCCAGCGCGCCCAGCGCCCACGGCAGACTGCGCTGCTCCAGCTCTGCGATGACCTCCGGCACGGCGCAGACATACCCCAGCCGGACGCCAGGAATGCACAACGCCTTGGTTAGCGAACCCACAACGGTCAAGCCGACCTGTACCCTGCTGCGTACACTGCGCTCCGGGCAGAAGTCGATGAAGGCCTCATCTACGATCAGTTCGCCGCCCTGAGCGCATACCCTCCGGTGCAGTTCCAGTACCTCGTCAGGCGTCATGGAGGCGCCGGTGGGATTATTCGGGTTGGCAAGAAAGACGGTGTCGCCGTTGCGGCAAGCGCCATGCCAGATGCGGTGTGCCCGCCCGTACACTGCGGCGCGCTGCGCATACTCGCTGAAGGTAAACTGCTCGGTGTACACAGTTCCCCGCGCACGCTGCAGCACCAGATCAATCGCCGCAGCGCCGCCTGCGGTGGGCAGAATACACGC
The DNA here is from genome assembly GCA_017516305.1 of Clostridia bacterium. GTDB lineage: Bacteria > Bacillota > Clostridia > Christensenellales > Aristaeellaceae > UBA11524. The sequence continues at coordinate 1,854 of JAFXDB010000198.1, forward strand.
CTCCGGTACGCCGGCATAAGCTGCCAGCCCCTTTCGGGCATGCAGCATGGATGGCTCCGGGTAGTAGCGCACATTCAGCAATGCCTTCTGCATGGCGTCCATCACCCACGAAGGCGTTCCCTCCGGGCGAAGATTGGCAGAAAAGTCCAACCATTGCGCGGGTGTATTTCCTTCCCACACATTGCCGCCGTGCTTCACACCGATTCCTCCAAACAAAAATACATCCACCGGCCCGGGGGATGCAGGAACAGCGCGGATGGGAATCCATCCCCGCCAATCACGCCTTTTCCCCTTTCCCAGAAAACCGTGTTTTCACCAACAAGGCAGGTCTCCTGACTGATCGGCTGGATGACTCCCGCAGCTGCGCCTTCTCGGACATCAGTCCAATGGCCTGTGCAGCTGCACTACCGAAACACAGTAATGGCTGTTGCGCCGGATTCACACCGGCTTCCCTTTTCACCCGGGTCAGCCTGCGCCCCCGGACACCTTGTTTGTGTTTGTTGTTTTCATGGACATGATATCACGAAAGGCGATATCCGTCAATTTGTTTCTGATGATTGGGAAAAGCATGTCCCCGCAGCCGGTTCGGAACAAACAAAAAATCCGAACCCGTCCTCCGCAGGGAAGATCCGGTTCGGATGATACTCGTTTCGTGCTGGTGGCGGGACTCGAACCCGCACGCCGAAGCAGGGGATTTTAAGTCCCCGGTGTCTGCCATTCCACCACACCAGCGCAGCATGTATTATAGCATATCTGGCGGGGAACGTCAATTGCGAGATGCTGCCGGGCGTCAGAAAACGTCCGCAGAGTCCAGACGGGAGCCGGTGGAAAGGTGGTGCAGGCGGTCGCCCATGGTTTCCTTCAGCAGCGCATACTGCTTTTCGCCCGTGCAGTGGCCGGTGTAATAGACCGTGTCCTTCTGCATCAGGAAGGCGGCGGCGGCGCGGAGCTTGATGCGGTCGGCCTCCGGGTCCAGCTTCATGAAGTGGAAGCCGCCGATCATCAGGTCGGGGGCGAACCAGGTTTTGATGTTCATCACGCCCCGGTGGCTGCAGCCGCTGATGAGGATGCGCTTCTCGCCCTCGCGGATGAGGAGGTACTGCTCGTGCCGGAAGTCATCGGGCTGGCGCTGGCCGCGCTTTTCCACTGTCAGCCCGCCGGGATAGGTGGGGCAGGGCTCGGGGAAGCCGGCGCAGCTGTGGAGGCTGACGGCCTCGTTCAGCTGGCGGTTGTCGCCGGCGAAAACGATGCGATCCTCGGCCAGCAGGGCGCTGTCCAGGCCGATGTACTTGCCCTCGGCGTTGAAGAAATCTCCAAAGGCATGGCGGCTGACATACACGGGGGCGTGGTCGTTCAGCTCCAGGAACCGGGCGATGCCGCCGCCGTGGTCGTAGTGGCCGTGGCTGAGGATGCATACGTCCACCTGGGAGAGGTCAACGCCCAGCTTTTCGGCGTTGTCGGCAAAGGCGGCGGACTGGCCCGCGTCGAACAGGAGGCGCAGCCCGGCGGCCTCGATGTACAGGCTCAGGCCATGCTCGCAGACGAGGTCATCGCGGGCGGTGGTGTTTTCCATCAGGGTGATAAGCTTCATAGGTGCTCCTTCTGTGCCGCTGCGGCGTTTTTTCCTTTTTTCCTTTGCTTACTCTGCTGACTCCGGAAGTGCGCCGTCCAGCCCGGCGGTTTCCACGGCGCCCAGGTGCTTCTGGATGGTGCGGGTGCGCACGAAGGCGGCGTCGATGGTTTCGCTGGCCTGGCGCAGGCGCAGCTGTGTCTTTTCCAGTGCGTCGCCGAAGGAACCGAAGTCCGCTTTGACAGTGCCCAGCAGCTTCCACACCTCGCCCGAGCGCTTCTCGATGGCCAGCGTCCGGAAGCCCATCTGCAGCGCGTTCAGCAGGGCGGAGAAGGTGCTGGGCCCTGCGATGACGATGCGCTGCTCCCGCTGGATGGCGTCCACCAGGTCGATCTGCTGCACCACCTCGGCGTACAGGCCCTCCACGGGCAGGAACATGACAGCGAAATCCGTGGTGTGGGGCGGGAAAACGTATTTACCCGCGATGCGCTTGGCCTCCGTGCGGATGGCGGCCATGAGGGCTTTGCGGGCGGCATCGGCAGCGGCGGCGTCGGCGTTCTGCTGGGCCTGATGGAGGCGGGCGTAGTCCTCCATGGGGAATTTGCTGTCGATGGGGAGCCAGACGACGTCGGCGTCCTTGCCGGGGAGGCGCACGGCGAACTCCACCCGCTCCTGGCTGCCGGGGACGACGGCCACGTTTTCGGCATACTGCTCGGCCGTCAGGACGGAGGAGAGGAGGCTTGCCAGCTGCATCTCGCCCCAGATGCCGCGGGATTTGACATTGGTCAAAACGCGCTTCAGGTCGCCCACGCCGTTGGCGAGGGCCTGCATCTCGCCCAGGCTCCGGTAGACCTGCTCCAGCCGCTGGGACACCAGGGCGAAGGATTCCGTCAGCCGCTTGTCCAGGGACTGGGTGAGCCGCTCGTCCATGCTGCGGCGCATTTCGGTCAGCTGGCGGGCGTTCTCCTGCCGCAGCGATTCGATGCCGGAGCCCGTGGCTTGGCGAACCTGCTCCATGCGGGCGTCCAGCTGGCTCAGCGTCTCGCTGACGCTGGCGTTCAGGTGGCCGATGCGCTCCTCCTGGTTGCGGGTGGAGAGCAGGAGCTGGCGCTGCATGCTCTCCAGGAGCGTGGTCTGCGCCTGACTCAGCTGGCCCTGCACGGCGGTCTGGCGGTCGCCCATCTCCTGCAGCTGACGGGCGTTCTCGTCCCATTCGGCGGCCAGTTCGGCAAAGACGTCCTCGCCGAAGCGGTTGAGGTAGGCGGAGAGCTGACGGTTCTGCTTATCCTGCCGGTCGTTTACCTCGCGCTGGCGACCCAGGAGGACGAGCTGCATCACCAGCACCGCCGTCAGCAGGGCAATGACGATCAAAAGAAGGTATTCCATGCGATAAACTCCTGCATTGCAAAGAAGCACACCCGTTTTCGCAGGTGTGCTGACGGGAAATCAATACTCGCGGCGGCCCTCCATGGCTTTGGAGAGAGTCACCTCGTCGGCGTATTCCAGGTCGCTGCCGACGGGCACGCCGTGGGCGATGCGGCTGCAGCGGACGCCCATGGGCTTGAGCAGCCGGGCGATGTAGGTGGCGGTGGCCTCGCCCTCGATGTCCGGGTTGGTGGCCAGGATGACCTCCTCCACCGGCTCCGTGCCCAGGCGGGCGATCAGCTCCTTGATGCGGATGTCGTCCGGGCCCACGCCGTCCATGGGGGAGAGGGTGCCGTGCAGCACATGGTACAGGCCGTGATAATCCTGCATGCGCTCCATGGCGGCCACGTCGCGGGGGTCGCGCACGACGCAGATCTGGCCGTTTACGCGCTCGGGATTGCTGCACACATTGCACATCTCCGCTGCAGAGAAGTTGCCGCAGCGCTCGCAGTAGCGGATGGCCTTGCGGCCCTGCCACAGGGCGGCAGCCAGGGCATGCACATCCTCCAGCGGCAGGCCCACGATGTGGTAGGCCAGGCGCTGGGCCGTCTTCTGGCCGATGCCGGGCAGTCGGGCCAGCTCCGACACCATCCGCTGGATGGGCTCGATCTGACCAGCCATCAGAACAGGCCGCCCAGACCGCCCATGCCGGGCGCCATGCGGCTCATGGTGGTCTCGCGGGTCTCCTCACCCTTGCGCAGGGCCTCGTTGACCGCAGCCATCACCAGATCCTGCAGCATCTCCACATCCTCGGGATCCACCACCTGGGGATCAATGGTGAGGGAAAGGATCTCGCGCTTGCCGCTGACCTTGACGGTTACCACGCCGCCGCCGGCAGAGGCTTCGTACTCCGCCGCGTCCAGCTTCTCCTGGGCTTCGGTCATCTGCTGCTGCATCTTCTGGGCCTGACGCATGAGCTGCTGCATGTTGGCGCCGCCGCCGAAACCGCCGAAATTCTGTCGTGCCATGGGGAATTCCTCCTTGATGATGTGAAATAGGTGAAAGGTTGAAAAGTGTGGATAGCTTAAGCCAGGGGAAGGTTGTTGACAAGGCTGAGGCTGCCGGAAACGGTATTGAAGTGAACGGAGGCCTCAGCTTCCTCCGTGATGCAGACGCCGACGGAACGGATGTGTCCGGCGACATTGCGGTGCTGCACGCTGCATTCTCCGATGGGGGCTTCGATGGCGAGGCTCCCCAGGACGCTGGTGGCCGTGATGGACTGGAAGGCGTCATCCAGGGAGAGGGACATGCCGCCGGTGATGCTGCCCAGCGAGGCGTGATACAGGCGGGCGCGGGTCAGGCTGACGTCGCCGGAGGTGGTGCTGATGCTGGCCTTGGTGCATACCAGGCCGGCTGCGCGGATATCGCCGGTGACGGTACGCAGCGTGGCGTTGCCTGCCAGCAGCTCTTCGGTGATGATCTGGCCGGAGACGGAGTCCAGCGTGACGTCGGAGCCGTTGAGCTCCCGGGCGGTGATCCAGCCGGTGACGGTGCGCGCGTCAATGCGCCCCTTCCACGTCCGCGGCAGGCGCAGGGTAATTTGCAGCCAGCTGGTATCGACGGGGTTCTTCTGCATGGATACCGCAGGCTGCTCAAGAAGCAGCTGGTTGCCATTGACGGCGATGCGCAGGGACTTCACATCCCCATCGGCGCCGGAGACCATGACATGGATGTCGTCGATATCATCCGTGCATATTTCGAGGGTCGCGCCGGTCAGCTTGCAGGTGATGCGCGAGATCGGCAGTGCCTCCAGGAATTCGTTGCGGTTCATCCGTTCACCTCCGATGGGGATATGATAGCACGTTTTGCGCAGGGATGCAAGGGGTGACTCCTTCAGTCAGCAGGCAAGTCGGCTGCCAGCTCCCTCGGGGAGGCCCCTCTCAGTCAGCTTTGCTGACAGCTCCCCAGGAACCCCTCTCAGTCAGCTTTGCTGACAGCTCCCCCCAAGGGGGAGCCTTTATGAGGAGGGCGACTTGCGTCGCCTTGAAGGGATTACTCCTCCGGTTCCAGGGCGATGAGGCCGGTGACGACGTCATCGAGGATGGCCATGACACAGGGGTTGCCGCGATCCTGCTTGCCCTGCAGGAGGATGGAGTCCTTGGGCAGGCGGGTCGCCGGGGATTTTGCCTGGGTGATGATGAGATCGCAGGGGCCCTTGTCCACCTTGGCGACGCCGGCGATGCAGCGGCCGTTGGAGCCGTTCTTGTTGAAGTAGAAGGCCTTGAGGCCCTTTCCGTTGCGGTTTTGGCGCTCAAAGTCCACCGACAGCAGGCGCTTGGCATAGCCGCGGTCGGTCAGCAGTACCATCTGCTCGGCGTCGGAGATCTGGCCGACCCAGATCAGCTCGTCCGCTTCGTCCACCTGCATGCACTTGACGCCCGCGCTGATGCGCCCCTGGGTGGGCACGGTGTCCAGCGCGAAGCGGATGCACAGACCCTGGCGGGTCAGCATCAGCATATCGTCGCGGGTGGCGGCGGGGATGACGGCCAGGAGCGTATCGCCCTTTTTCAGCGTCAGGGCAGCGAATTTCTTGCTGCGCACGTCGTAGTCCACCGCGGCGGTACGCTTGACCATGCCCTGCCGGGTGACGAAGAGGAAGTCCGGCATGTGGCCTGCATCCACCAGGCGCAGGCAGGAGATCCACAGGGGCTTTTCGCCATCCTCCAGGCCCACCAGAACGCCGGTCAGCAGCTGGCCGCGATCCTTCGGTTTGCACTCGTTCAGCGAACCGACGGACAGCGGGTAGCAGTTGCCATGGTCGGTGAAGATGAGCAGGGTTTCGTTCGTAGCGGTCATAAAGAGGAACTCTGGGCTTTCGGCTTCGTTTTCCTCGCGGGAGGGCAGGGGGGCCTTGCGGTAAACGTCGGGGCGGATGCGCTTGAGGAACCCGGCGCGGGTGTAGGCCACGATGACCTCCTCCGGTGCGGCAACCTCGCGGAAGGTCTCGGCGGGGGCTTCCTGTGCCTTCTCGATGGTGGTTCTGCGCTCGTCGGCGTAATCGTCCAGGATCTCCTGCAGCTCCTTCTTGATGACGTTCAGCAGCTTCTTTTCGCTGCCCAGGATGCCCTCCAGCTTGTCGATGAGCTTAAGGATGTCCTCGTACTCCTTGCGCAGGGCGAGGAGCTCCAGGTTGGTCAGGCGCTGCAGACGCATGTCCAGGATGGCCTGGGCCTGGATCTCGGTGAGGTCAAAGCGGAACATCAGCTTTTCCTTGGCTTCCTTGGGGTTCTTCGAACCACGGATCAGCGCGATGACCTCGTCCAGGTTGTCCACGGCGATCATCAGGCCCTGCAGGATGTGGGCGCGGGCGCGGGCGTGCTTCAGCTCATACTCTGTGCGGCGGGTGACGACGTCCTTCTGATGGCGGATGAAGTGGCCGATCATGGTTTTCAGGCCCATCTGCACCGGCTTGCCCTCGGCGATGGCGACCATGTTGACGCCGAAGGTGACCTGCAGGTCGCTGTACTTGTACAGGTAGGCCAGCACCTTGTCCACATCCGCGTCCTTCTTCAGCTCGATGACGGCGCGCATGCCGCCGCGGTCGGATTCGTCGCGGATGTCGTAGATGCAGCCAAGCTGGGCCTTCTTTTCCTCGGAGAGCTTGAGGATTTTCTCCAGCATCGCGGCCTTGTTGACCGTGTAGGGGATCTCGTGAATGACGATGAGCTTGCGGCCGGCGGCGCCGTCCTCGATCTCCACGCGGGCACGGACGGACAGCTTGCTGCGGCCGGTCTCGTAGCCCTTGCGGATCTCCTCGTTGTTCACCAGGATACCGCCGGTGGGGAAGTCCGGGCCGGGGATGATCTGCATCAGCTCGCCCAGGGTGATCTTCGGATTCTCGATCTGTGCGATGACGGCGCGGATGGCCTCGCCCAGGTTGTGGGGCGGGATGTTCGTTGCCAGGCCGACCGCGATGCCCGTGGCGCCGTTCACCAGCAGGTTCGGGAAGCGGGCGGGCAGCATGTCCGGCTCCTTGAGGGTATCGTCGAAGTTCAGGCGGAAGGGCACGGTGTCCTTCTCGATGTCCCGAAGCATCAGCATGGCCAGGGGCGTCATGCGGGCCTCGGTGTATCGCATGGCGGCGGCGCTGTCGCCGTCGATGGAGCCGAAGTTGCCGTGGCCGTCCACCATGGGGGCGCGCATGGAGAAATCCTGGGCCATGCGGACCATGGCGTCATACACGGAGGAGTCGCCGTGGGGGTGGTACTTGCCCAGGCAGTCGCCGACGATGCGGGCGCACTTGCGGTGGGGCTTGTCCGGCGTGGTGCCCAGCTCCAGCATGGTGTAAAGGATGCGGCGCTGAACGGGCTTCAGGCCGTCCTCCACGCGGGGCAGGGCGCGCTCCAGGATGACGTGCTCGGCATAGGGGATCATGGACGCGTGCATCACGTCCTCCACCGTGGTCTGCAGGATGCGCGAGGGGTCGTCCTTGGGGATCGGGCGGTTATCGCTCGTTTTCTTTTTTGCCATCGCTTACTTGCCCCCTTCCTGCTGGGTCGGCGCTTCAAAGTTGTCGGGCTTGTTGAAGTCCGCGTGCTCGGTGATGTAGTCGCGGCGGGGCTCCACCTTGTCGCCCATGAGGATGGTGATGCGGCGGTCGGCCAGGGCGGCGTCCTCGATGGTCACCTGCATCAGCTTTCGCTGCTCGGGGTCCATGGTGGTTTCCCACAGCTGCTCGGGGTTCATTTCGCCCAGGCCCTTATAGCGCTGCAGCGTGTAGCCCTTACCGGCGGCCTTGATGCACTTGGCAAGCTCCTTGTCGTCATAGGCATACATGATCTTGCTGCCTTTTTGAACCTTGTACAGGGGCGGCATACCGATGTAGACGTGACCGTTGGTGACAAGCTCCTTCATGTAGCGGAAGAAGAAGGTCAGGAGGATGGCGCGGATGTGGGCGCCGTCCTGGTCGGCATCGGAGAGGATGATGACCTTGTGGTACTTGAGGTTCGACAGGTTGAAGCCCTCGTCGATGGAGGTGCCCAGGGCCGTGATGAGGGAGCGGAACTCCTCGTTGGACAGCACCTGATCCAGGCGCTTCTTCTCGGCATTGAGGGGCTTGCCGCGCAGGGGGAGGATGGCCTGGTAGCGGCTGTCGCGGCCCTGCTTGGCGCTGCCGCCTGCGGAGTCGCCCTCAACGATGAACAGCTCGTTGTCCTCGGCCTTCTTGCCGCGGCAGGCAGAAAGCTTGCCCACCAGGGGCGCAGCGTCCAGCTGATTGGCCTTGCGGGCATTGTCGCGGGTTTTGCGGGCGGCCTCACGCACCTGGGCGGCCTTGATGGCTTTCTGCACGATGGCCTGGGCAATGTCCTGGTTTTTCAGATTTTCCAGCCAGTCCGTCAGCTGTTGGGTGATGATGGCCTCCACGGCGGGGCGCACCTCGCTGTTGCCCAGGCGGCCCTTGGTCTGGCCCTCGAACTGCGGGTTCTTGACCATGGTGGTCAGCACGCAGGTCAGGCCTTCGCGGAAGTCCTCGCCGGAGAGGTTGGCGTCTTTGTCCCTCAGCGCGCCGATGCGGCGGGCGTAATCGTTGAGCATCTTGGTGAAGGCGGCCTTGAAGCCGGTTTCATGGCTGCCGCCCTCGCCGGTGGGGATGTTGTTGACGTAGGAGAACATACTCTCGGTGTAGCCGTCGGTATACTGGATGGCTGCGCGGCAGATGACGCCGTCTTTGGTACCCTCCAGGAAGATGGGCTCCTCGTGCATGGCGTTCTTGCCGTCGTTGAGGTATTTCACATAGTCCAGGATGCCGCCCTCATAGCAGAAGACCTTCTCGCGGGCGTCAGCGTCCTTGACGCGCTCGTCCACGAAGACGATTTTCAGGCCGCGGTTGAGGTAGGCCAGCTCCTGCAGGCGGCGGGAGACGGTGTCGCCGTTGAAGCATACGTCCTCGAAGATTGTGTCGTCCGGCAGGAAGCGGATGAGCGAGCCCTTCTTGCGGGTGTTGCCCACCTTGGTGAGGGGCGCGTCCGGAATGCCGGCATGGCACTTGCCCTTTTCATCCGTGGTGGAGGTGAAGCGGATAAAGTGATGGGCGAAATCGCGGTAGATATCCACCGTCAGCCATTTGGAGAGGGCGTTGACCACCGATGCGCCCACGCCGTGCAGACCGCCGGAGTAGGCATAGTTATCGTTGTTGAACTTGCCGCCGGCGTGCAGCTTGGTGAAGATGACCTCCACGCCGGACATGTGCATCGTGGGATGCTCGTCCACGGGCATGCCGCGGCCGTTATCGAAAACGGAGGCGGAGCCATCGGTGTGCAGGGTGACCTTTACCTCGCTGGCGTGGCCGTTGGAGGCCTCGTCGATGGCGTTGTCCACAATCTCCCACAGCAGGTGGTGCAGGCCGCGGGTGGAGGTGGTGCCGATGTACATGCCAGGGCGCATGCGGACGGCCTCCAGGCCCTCCAGCACCGTCAGCTGACCGGCGTCGTATTGCTTAGCCATGTATATGAACTCCTTCCCAGGGGGAGCCGCCGAACGGGGTGTCCGGACAGGCGGGGATATAGCGCAACACCTTATTATACCACGGTTTCCTGATTTCATCAAGGGGAACATGGAATGAGTGTTCGTGTGGATGGATATGCAGATGACAATGAATGGATATACAAAAATCCCCCGGCGGTCAACCGGGGGAGGATGGCGCAATGCTCACGGATAGCGAAGGAAATAAACATCGTCTTCATCCCTGGCGTCGCTGCGGAGGAAGCCGTGGGCCTCGTAGAAGCGCATGGCAGGGTGATTGTCCTCCTGAACGCCAAGGGGGATGGGACGCGGGCCAAACTCCCGGAACACAGCGTCGATGGCCATTTCCAGCGCCTGGGAACCGATGCCGCGGCCACGATAGCGCCGGTCTACGATGAAGCCCATGATGCGGTAGAAGGGAATCCCGGTCAGCTCCGGCGGGTCGCAGGGCCAGGGGATGCCCTCCCCGATGAGGAGCATGCCCACGCATGCGTTTTCTGCGTAGATGGCGTAGGTGTGGCCGATCAGATGATGCTCCAGGCCGTAGCGGTGCAGCGCCATGATATCGGGGATGGCGTCCACCCAGTCCTCACTGATGTCGCTGCGGTCGATGTGCATGACATCCGGGCAGTCCGGGCCCTCGATGGGCGCCAGGCGGATCATGCGTCCACCTGCCTGCTGATGTACCCCACCACCTCGCGCAGGCGCAGCGCCTCGCAGTCCACGGTGATGTCCGCCCACTTTTCGTACATGGGGCAGCGCTCGTTGTACAGGTCGCGCAGCGTCCAGCCGGGCTGAATGGACACGCCCCGGGCATGGAGATCGCCCAGGCGCTCCTCGACGGCCTCATAGCTGAGTTTGAGGTAGATGACCGTGCCGAGCTGCTTCAGGTGCTCCATGGCCTCCTCGCCGTAGATGACGCTGCCGCCGGTGGCGATGATGCTGTTTTCCGCCTGTAGCTGGGCATTGACGCGGTTCTCCACCTGGCGGAAGCCGACATCGCCGCATTCGTCAATGATGGCGGACAAACGCTTGCCCGTCACCTTCTGGATCACGAGGTCGGAATCAATAAAGTCCATGCCCAGGGCCTTTGCCAGCACCACGCCGACGGTGGACTTGCCGCAGCCGGGCATACCGATGAGGATGAGGTTCTGCAAATCGGTCATGCTCCTTTGTGTATGATGGGGTCAGTCGCCTTCGTCGGTCTGCAGGTCGTCCAGTTCGTCCTCGACGTCGTCGATTTCGTCCTGAATGTCGTCGATCTCGTCCTGCAGCGCGTCAAGACGATCCTCCCATTCTGCGAAGGCATCACTATCCACGTCGAAGGGTTCGTTGGCCTCATGCTCGGAAAGCTCCTGCTCCAGCTCGTCCAGGTGCTCCTCCAGCTCCCGGAGGCGTTCCTGCAGCTCCTGGATGCTCTCTGTGGTGTCAGTGGCAGGCTGATCGGTGGGGACATTGATCCTGACGTTCACCCGCACGTTTGCTCCGGCGGCACTGGCAGCCATCAGGGCTGCGTGCAGGGTACTGTTCGGATTGTGCTGTTCCATACTTATCCTCCGTTCTGACTGTGTACGGCAGTGCAATGATCCGTCAGCACATTATAGCATGCTGCGGATGCAGGGTCAAGAGCGGGGACCTCCGGGAATGAGAAAGCCCGCGCCGGGAGGGTACCCGACGCGGACTTGATGAATAAGATGAACGAATGGGTGGATCAGTAGGTGTCGGCCTCGCGGATGTCGATGCCCTTGTAGCGGCGCATGCCGGTACCGGCGGGGATCAGCTTGCCCAGGATGACGTTCTCCTTCAGGCCGATCAGCGGATCGATCTTGCCCTTGATGGCGGCCTCGGTCAGGACACGGTTGGTCTCCTGGAAGGACGCGGCGGACA
>JAFXDB010000199.1 GCA_017516305.1 Clostridia bacterium
AGGGTTGTGCCGACGCGTCTCCCGTCCTGCTGGAGCCCGTCATGCACGTTGAGGTTCTGGTGCCCGACGAGTACATGGGCGACATCATGGGCGACATGAACAAGCGCCGTGGCCGCATCATCGGCATGGAGCAGGTGGGCGGCATGCAGCAGGTTGTGGCCGAGTGCCCCCAGGCTGAAATGTTCAAGTACGCCACCGATCTGCGCTCCATGACCCAGGCCCGCGGCTCCTTCACCATGACCTTCGAGCGTTATGAGGAAGTGCCCGCTGAGGTGGCCAAGAAGGTCATCGCCGCTGCCGACAAGGTCGAGGACGACGAGGAGTAATCCTCCGGCGGATGCAAGTCCCCAGAAGAAACAGACCACCCAGGGAGAGGTTCGCGCCTCTCCCTTTTTCTTTGGCTGTGGCTGTTCCCCTTGCACGGCAGGGCCGCATGTGGTATATTGGTTGCATACAATTGCTGAATCGGAGGTGCGCCATGGCCTTGGAAATCATCAACGCATACGTCGAAACCTGCCCCGCCTGCCGCTTCATCGGCAAGCGCTACACCCCGGCGGACAGTGCGAACGGCAGCTACGGCCACAAATGGGGCGAGTGGTGGTCAAAGGGCTGGTTTGAGCCCCTGGACAAGCTCCCCCACATGCCCATCGTGGGGGACAGCACCATGGCTGCCATGCGGGTGGTGAAGGGTGAATTGGAGTACTGGATCGGTTTCTTCTGCCCGGCGGACACGGAGGAGCCCGGGGGCTATGAGGCTGTCGATATCGGCCCGCGCCGGTATGCGGTGCTGTGGAAGAAGGGCGATGAGCATAACGGCGAGCTGTACGGGCTGGAAAGCCATCAGCTGGCTCTGGACGTGCTGAAGGAGAACGGCTGGGTACGCCGGGAGGATGACTGGTGCTTCGAGCGCTACAACTGCCCGCGTTTCACCTCGCCGGACGAAAACGGGCGGGTGATCCTCGATTACGGCATTTCCGTGGAGGCGTGAAAAATGAAAGTATTCATCTTTGACATGGACGGCCTGATGTTCGATACCGAGCGCGTATTCATTGACGCCTGGGACTATGCCGGGGAGCAGATGGGCCTGGGCAAGGCTGGCTACATGGTGATGCGAACCCTGGGCATGAACACGGAAAGCTGCAACCAGGCCTGGCGGGATGAGTTTGGCCCCGATGTGGATATCCCGGCCATGTGGGCCCATTCCCGGGATTTCCTGGAGGACTATTACAGCCGGAACCGCGTGGCCGTCAAGCCGGGGCTGTACGAGCTGCTGGCGTACCTGAAGGAAAACGGATACAGGCTGGCGGTGGCGTCCTCCACCAAGCGGGTGAAGGTGGAGAAGCACCTGGCGGATGCGGAGGTGCGCCACTATTTCGATGCGGTCATCGCGGGGGATATGGTGGAAAGGTCGAAGCCGGAGCCGGATATTTACCTGAAGGCAGCGGCGGCGCTGGGCGTTGACCCGGCGGACTGCACTGCCCTGGAGGATAGCCGCAACGGCCTGCTCTCTGCCCATGCGGCGGGGATGCGGGCGATCATGGTGCCCGACCTCTGGCAGCCGGACGAGACGGTGAGGGCCTTCATTATCGGGCCGTTCGAGAGCCTGCTGGCGGTCAGGGACTGGCTCGCGGCGGGGGAATAATGGCATAGTAAACATAGGAAAAGCCACGCACTGTGCGGATACGGTGCGTGGCTCTGTTTATGTTCAGCGTTCCATCCGGACAAGGTACTCTGTCGTGCCCTCCTCCAGCCTGCGCTGGTTGGTCAGGCGGAAGCCATGGCGCTGATAGAAGGCGATGGCCCGCGTGTTCTTCTCCAGCGCCCACAGATGGCGGATGCCCAGCGTATGCACCGCATGGGTGAGCAGCGCCGCGCCGATGCCCTGGCTTTGCAGCACCGGCTCGACGAACAGCTTGCACAGCTCCTGCCCGTGGACACGCATAAAGCCCTTCACCACGCCGTCATCGTACACCCAGAACTCGTCCAGAAGTCTGCGGAGCGAGGTCATCCGGGACAGCACCGTCAAGTCGCCGAAGTAGAAGTCGTCGGAACGGAAGATGAGGTAGAAATTCAGCCGGTAGTTGAAGATCTCGATCTCCGTGATGCGGCAGAGGTCGGCCTCCACAGCGGGGCGGATGTGGTTCATGGCTTCCTCCAGTACTGAATCCCCCAATGCTGGAAGTCCCACTCGGCCATGTAGTCGTTGCACTCATAGTCGATGTAGAACAATGTGCCGTCCAGCGGAACGAAGTTGGTGGGGTAGTAGTCGATGTTGGTGTTGGCGGCATAGAGGCGCTCGCACAGGGCCTCCATCTGCGGGATGCACCAGTCCGGCAGGCGGTTCTCCGCCACCAGCACATCCACCGTGTCCCCGGGGATGTACTGCTTCAGGATCCGCTCCTGCGCCTCGTCCACGGCCAGCAGCTCCGGCATGGGCACGCCGATTTCGCGCAGGCGGGCGTAGTCCCGCAGCTCGGATTGCAGCTTGTCGCCGAAGGTGTAGTAGTCACAGGGCTCGTGGTGGATCTGCTTGAGGACAAACGGCTGACCGCCGCGCTCCACCAGGTAGGAATACCCGCCTTTGCCCTTGCCCAGCAGGCGGAGGACGGCGTATTCCGTGCCGTTGACGGTCATGATGTCATTCAGCCGGGTCTTGCTTACGGGCATGGGGCCTCCTTACGCGTGGGTCACGATGCTTTCCAGCACGTCCACCATCTTTTCCATGGCCTCCACGGTGATCAGCTCCTTGCGGCCGTGGAAGTTGTAGCCGCCGGTGGAGAGGTTGGGGCAGGGCAGGCCCATGTAGGACAGGCGCGCGCCGTCCGTGCCGCCGCGGATGGGCGTGGTGATGGGCGTCACGCCGCAGGAACGGAAAGCCTCTGCGGCCTTGTCCACGATGTGCATGCAGGGCTCCAGCATCTCCTTCATGTTGCGGTAGCTGTCCTTCACCTCGCAGGTGAAGCTGCCTTCGCCCCACTTGGCATTCATGTAATCGGTGATGCGCTGCACGGTGGCCTTGCGCTGGTCGAACTTTGCGGCGTCGTGGTCGCGGATGATATAGCCCAGGGTGGCCAGCTCCTCGTCGCCGGAGAAGTGCATGAGGTGGTAGAAGCCCTCGTACCCCTCGGTGTGGGCGGGGATCTCCGCAGGGGGCAGCATGCTGTTCCACTCCATGCCCAGCAGCAGGGCGTTCTTCATCTGATTCTTGGCGCTACCGGGGTGGATGTTCACGCCGTTCACAGTGATGAGGCAGGAGGCGGCGTTGAAATTCTCGTATTCCAGCTCGCCCAGTGCGCCGCCGTCCACGGTGTAGGCGTAGTCCGCGCCGAAGCCGGGCACGTCAAAGAGATCTGCGCCGCGGCCGATCTCCTCGTCCGGCGTGAAGCCGATGCAGACCGTGCAGTGTTCGGGGGCGTCGGGGGCCATCAGCCGCTGGGCGAGGGCCATGATCTCCGCCACGCCGGCCTTGTCGTCCGCGCCGAGGACGCTGTCGCCGCTGGTGACAATCAGCTCCTGACCGGCAAGGGTGGGCAGGAAATCGAAGCCGTCGATGACCACGCCGTTGGCCAGGGTGACGGGCTTGCCGTCGTAATCCGGGATGCACACGGGCTTCGTCGCGCCGCGCACGCCGTCGGAGGTGTCCATGTGGGCGATGAGGCCGACCTTTGCAGGGTGGTCGCCCTTGGCAGGAATGGTGGCGTAGACGTAGCCGTGCCCGTCCACGCGGGCGTTGGTCACGCCCATGGCATGCAGCTCGTCCACCAGCAGCTTCGCCAGCATCAGCTGGTTGGGGCTGGAGGGGCAGGTCGGGCATTCGGCCTCGGAGGTCGTTTCGATCTGGACATAGCGCAGGAACTTCTCTTTGACGGTCATGGTCGGATTCTCCTTTATTTCAGATTGATCAGGTACATATTCTCGTCCAGCAGCGGCTTGTCCTCCGCCAGGGGACGCAGCATTTCATTGGCCCAGCGTGTCAGACGCGGCGCGAACCAGGCCTCCTTCGGCCAGACGTCCGCATGGAAAACCAGCGCCTCCAGCAGGCCCAGGGTCATGCCGGCGTCCAGCAGCGGCAGATCAATGCGTCCGCCAGCCTGGACATAGCCGTCAGCGATGGCCTTTCGCTGCGCGAGGGTGCTGACGTTGCCGAGCAGGATGCCCAGGTCGTGCATCGGATGCCCCAGGCCAAAGAGGGAAAAGTCGATGGGCGCCAGACCGGTATCCGTCAGCAGGATATTGGATTGGGAAAGGTCGCAATGGATGGGGACAAATTCGGCAGCAGCGCTGCGCAGCCTGTCTTCGATCACCTGCGCGGCTTGACATGCTGTGGCGATCTCATCAGCATTCAGACTGTACCGTTCGCCCATGCGGCTAATATCAGCAGCCGTCCGGGCGACATGGGCCGTGTCGTAGCGGCGCATGGCAGGGTGCGCAAAGCCCTGCGCACCCTGATGCAGACGGGCGGTTATCGCACCGATTTGATGCTGCATTTCGGGCGTGAACTCCGCTTCGGTGATATGATGGCCAGGTAAAAAGGTCAGCAGGGTCGCCATGGAGCCGTCGGACAGCGTCGTCTCCGCAATGGGCCGCTGCACGTGCAGGCCCCTGTCTGCCAAGTGGGTCAGGAAGGCCAGCTCGGCGCGGCGCTTCTCGGGGTCATGGTCAGCATACAGCCCCTCAGCGGCTTTGTGGATGCGCAGCAGGTACTTCCCGTCCACGCGGTACACGGCGTTCTCGTGCTGCTGGATGAATTCTGCCGCCGCGCCTGTCAGCCCGAAGGCGGCCAGCGCCTTCTGCAGCAGCGCGTTCACAATCTGCTCCTTTCAATAGCAGCCATGGCGCAGACGATGCCGTCCACCGCGGCGGACATGATGCCGCCGGCGTAGCCCGCGCCCTCGCCCACGGGGAAGAGGCCGTCCAGCCCCTCTGCCATGCAGGTGATGCGGTCTCGGTTGAGGCGCACGGGGGAAGAGGAACGCGTCTCCACGCCTGTCAATACCGCGTCCGGGTGCGCAAAGCCGTGCAGCTGGCGATCCATGCCGCGGATGCCGAATTTCAGGTCCTCGATGATGAAGCCGGGCAGGCATTCCCGCAGGTCGGCAGGGGTAACGCCGGGCTGGTAGGTGGGGATGACGTCGCCCAGGGCCTTGCTGGCGCGGTTCGCCAGGAAGTCCTCCACGCGCTGCACGGGGGCATGGAAATTGCTGCCGCCGAGGCGGTAGGCAGCCTGCTCGATGCTGCGCTGCAGCACGAAGCCGGAAAGCGGATGATCGTCGCCGAAATCCTCGGGGTTCACGCCCACCAGCAGCGCTGCGTTGGCGTTGCGGCCGTCCCGGGCGTGGTAGCTCATGCCGTTGACGCAAAGGCCGCCGGGCTGGCTTGCCGCCGCGATGACCTCGCCGCCCGGGCACATGCAGAAGGTGTAGCAGCCGCGCCCGTCGGGGGTGCGCACGGCCAGCTTGTAATCTGCCGCGCCCAGGGCCGGATGCTGCCAGCTTTTGCCGTACTGCGCCTGGCTGATGAGGGATTGCGGATGCTCAATGCGTACGCCCATGGCAAAGGGCTTCTGCACCATGATGACGCCCTGATTGAACAGGCGTTGCATGGTGTCGCGGGCGCTGTGGCCGATGGCGAGGAGCACGCTGTCGGTGAGGAGCTCGCGCTCCTGTCCCTGACAGACGACCTTCACACCCTCCACATGGCTGCCGCGGGTGATCAGCTCCGTGACCCGCGTGCCAAAGAGGACGGTGCCCCCAAGACGAATGATCTCGTTGCGGATGGACGCGACAACGCCCTTCAGGCGGTCGGTTCCGATGTGGGGCTTGGAAAGGTACAGGATCTCCTCCGGTGCGCCGTGTGCCACGAAGGTATTCAGAACGTGGCGGATATAGGGCGATTTGGTGCCGGTGGTCAGCTTACCGTCGGAGAATGCGCCCGCGCCGCCCTCGCCGAACTGCACGTTGCTGTCCGGGTCAAGCGTGCCGTTCTTCTGCATGGCGGCCACATCCTGCGTGCGCTGATCAACGGGCTGGCCGCGTTCCACCAGGATGGGATTAGCGCCTGCCTGCGCCAGCGTCAGCGCGGCAAAGAGGCCCGCAGGCCCCGCGCCCACAACCACCGGCGGCCGGGCGAAGGCGGGCTTGTTCAGCACGGGCGCGGCGGGCGGCGTTGCGCGGTTGGCCGTGCCGGGCTTCATGCGCTTGAACCAGGCATCCTCATTGCGCAGCTTGACATCCACGGAGACGACGAAATGCACGTCGCCTTTGTCGCGCGCGTCCACGGATTTCTTTGCCAGCGTCAGGCTGAGCAGCTGGTCAGCCGGGATGCGGAGCTTGCGCAGTATGGCTTCCGTCAGCAGGGGCAGGTCATAGGAAAGGGGCAGGGAAAGATTGTCGATTCGGAGCATAGGGTACCTCGGAGTGGTTTGAATTGTCGTTCTCGCAAGCTGCACGCGCGCGCAACTCTACGGGAACAGCACGAGGAAGATCGCGCGAGAGGTGCAGGGACATTGTCCCTGTTTACATACGTTGATCGCGCTGGAGGATTGCGCCGTGGCCGGGGAGGATCAGCCAGCCCTTGCCGTCCATCATGTCCTTGAGAGCGCGGAGGATGAGGCGGTACTTTGCGCTGTCCTGATTGACGGAGCGGGCGAGGTAGGGCGCGAGCTGATTGAAGGCCTTTTGCGGGGCGGTGCAGTCGTGGACGTTGATATAATCATCACCGGTGACGGCGACCCTGTGGACGCTGTCCAGCAGCACCGTTTCGCCGGGAACGTGGCCGCCGTTGCCCTGCAGAACGGTGAAGCACATGTCCCCGAAGGTGAAGGTGCCCACCTCGCTCAGGGGCTTTGCGTCGTTTGCGGGCTGGACGTCCAGGTGACGCAGGCGGCGCAGCTGGGGCGGCTCGTAGTCGGTGATGAGGTTGGAAAGTCGGTAGTAGGGGTACATATTGGGATTTTCTTCCCGGGGGCAGGGCTGCCCCAGATGCTCGCTGGTAAAGGCGTCCGCCGTGCGCCGGGTACACCAGATGGTATCGAAATACCCGCTGATGCCGGTGTGGTCGGAATCGGAATGGGTGACGAGCATCTCCCTCTTGCGCAGGTCGAAATCCGGGAAGAGGCTGCGCAGCAGCCGCATCGTCAGCCGGCGGTAATACCGGAAGCCGCCGTCGATGACCAGCAGCGCGCGGGTGCTCTCGTCCTCCAGGATGGTGATGTTGCTGCCGCAGGGCGGTTCAATGACGGTGGCACTGACACGGGGGGTCAGCCGCTGGGCGGTGATGCGGCAGTCATAGGCTGTGCCGCCGTGCTCCACCACGAAATGGGCAAAGCGGCTGATGTAGCCGAAGGTCTTGTCCGGCGGCTCGCCCGTGTTTTCCAGCTGCTGCATGACCAGGTTCGCATGGTAGACGAACTCGCTGGTCTGCTCCTGCGTCATACGGAGGAGGCGGCGCATTTCGTCGGCGAAGGTGAGGTAGAAAACGGTGTTGTCCAGGCGCTTCTCGCCCGCGTCGTAATCCAGGATGCGGACGCTGCACAGTGCCGCCAGCTCCCGGAGGAGGCCGTCCACCGCGCCGGGTTCGCCGATGTAGAGTCCCAGACGCAGCGTGGCGGCGCCGTTGGCGGGCGGCATGCTGGAAATGTAGGAGATGCTGACCTGCTCCCGGGCCAGGATCTCCAGCACGGGCAGGATGGCGCCGGGACGGTCATCCACGGTGAATTCCGCCAGGATGATCTTGACGTAGGACGCCGTCTGCAGGAAGCCTGCGCGGGTCAGCTCGGCCTCGATGGCGTTCAGCTGCGCCTCCTCCGCCTCCACGTCCAGGAAGAGGGTGTGGGCGTCCACAGCCTTGTTGTAGCTGGCGCGCTGCATGTTGCCGCCATGGGCTAGGATGATGCGGCTGGCCTCCAGAAATGCGCCGGTCTTATCCGGCAGCGTGGTCATGAAGGAGCGTTTCATGGGGCGGAACCTCCTCTCTCGTCAGACGAAAAGGGCGGGGAAGCGGTCACGGGCGGTGCGTACCCACTCGTCGTAGGCCGCCTGCCATGTATCCTTTGCAAAGGGGCGGCGGGCGTCGCCGATGCGGTTGGCGTATTCCTCGCAGCTCCAGAGGAATTGGGCGACTTTTTCGCGGCATGTGCGCAGCTCGGAGAAGATTGTCTCTGTCCAGATGCGTGCAGCGGCGTACTGCGCGCTTTCGCGGATCTTACCGATGAGGCACTCCAGGTCGTAGGGGACGCGGCGTTCCTCCACGGTGACAGAACCGTCTTCGATTGTCAGCAGGGAATAGGCTGCACCCTGTGCACCGCAGTCCAGCGGTAGCCCGACGGAACCGGGGTTGATCAGCACCCGTCCGTCGAAGTCGCCCCAGGTCTGGATGTGATTGTGCCCGAAGATGTACACGCCGGGTTCCAGTGCGGAAATAGCGGCGGCAAGGTCGCCGGTGGAGGCAAAGGCGCGGAAGTCTGCTGTGAGGACGTCACGGGGTACAGGGCCGTCGGGGTAGTGACTGGGCAGACGCGAGGTGCGGAAGCGTGCGTGCAGCGCCTTGCCTACGAAGGCCTCGGAGGAGTGTGCCATGTGCACCGGCACGCCCTCCAGCGTGAAATTGAGGGTTTCTGGCAGTGCGTCCAGCCATGCCCGGTTCTCCGGCGTGAGGGCGCGGGCGCACCAGCGGGCGACCTCGAACTGACCGTCATCGCCGGAGGGAACGTCCAGGTGGTTTTCATCGTTCCCGCGAATGATATGGGCGTTAGGGACGCTGCGAATCAGCGTGATCGCTTCGTTTGCCCAGGGCATGCTGATACAGTAATCGCCCGCGAACAGGAAGCCCTCCGCACCCTTACGCCGCGCATCCTCCAGCGCGAGCTTCAAAGCGTGCGCGTTGCCGTGTACGTCGGAAATGATGGCGTATTTCATGGGGGATCCTCCTGTCCGCAGGCGGTCGTCAGTCGGTATGCCATTTTACCTGTTCGGGGAAGACGAAAGCCTCCTCCGGGTAGTAGACGTGGGTCAGCTCCAGCCCGTGCGGGGGAGCCGTGAGGCCCAGGGAGAGGCGGTCAAGGGTTTCGTAGGCCTCGGAGAAGGCGTTCACGCCGCGCCTTCCCTGACCGATCTCGATCAGGGTCCCGGCGATGATGCGCACCATGTTGTACAGGAAGGCATCGCCTTCGATGGTCAGGATAATCTCGTCCCCGTGCTGTTCAAGCGTGGCGCTGCGGATGGTGCGCACGGTGGTCTTCGCCGTGCCGCCGGCAGCCTGGAAGGCGGCGAAATCATGCGTGCCCAGCAGCTGCGGCAGGGCAGTCTGCATCAGCGCCATGTCCAGCGGAACGGGCACATGCACATGGCTGTTGCGCCGCAAAGCGCTGGCGTGGCGGCTGTTGATGATGCGGTAGGTGTAGCGCTTACCGCCGGTCATGAAGCGGGCGTGAAACTCCGGCGGAACCTCGCGGCCGGAATGCACGCGGATATCACGCGGCAGCATGGTGTTGAGCACAAAGGGGTACTTTTCCGGCGGGATGCGGCTTTCGGTGTCGAAATGCACAGCCTGTCCCAGGGCATGCACGCCCGCGTCCGTGCGGGACGCGCCGGTGACGACGATGCGCTCCTTCGTGGCTTTGCACAGGGCTTCCTCCAGTACCTGCTGCACGGCGAGGCCATTGATCTGCCGCTGCCATCCGGCATAATTCGTGCCGTCGTATTCAACGGTCAGCAGGATGCGCTTCATGTGGGCAGCTCCTCCAGGGCTTCTGCCGGGCTTGTGCCCAGCCAACCCTGCACAAGGGTCACGATATCGGGCACCAGTCGGCTCTCCAGGACGATCAGTGCGATGAGGGCAAGGGTCGAGCCCACAGCGATCCAGTCGTTCTTTGTGATCTTCAGCACACGCAGACGGGTGCGGTTCTCGCCACCGTGGTAGCAGCGGCTTTCCATGGCCATGGCCAGGTCGCCCGCGCGGCGGAAGGCGCTGACGAACAGCGGCACCAGCAGCGGCACCATGGCCTTCGCCCGGGCGATGAGATTGCCGGACTCAAAGTCCGCGCCGCGGGCCATCTGCGCCTTCATGATCTTGTCGGCCTCCTCCATGAGCGTCGGGATGAAGCGCAGGGCGATGGACATCATCATCGCCAGCTCATGGGCGGGGAAGCGGATGACCTTCAGCGGGCTCAGCAGCAGCTCCATGCCGTCGGACAGCGCGATGGGGGAGGTGGTGAGGGTCATCAGGGAAGTGCCCATCACCAGGAACACCAGGCGCAGGGAGTAGTGGATGGCCTGGTTGAGGCCCTCCAGCGTGATCTTGACGAAGCCCCACTCCACCAGCATGGTGGCGCCGGTGTTGAAGAAGAGATTCAGCAGGAACGTGAGGATGAGGATGAAGCGCAGGGCCCGCACGCCCTTCACCAGCATTTTGAAGGGGATCTTTGCCATGCGGGCAGCCAGGTACACAAAGGCCAGCACCAGCGCGTAGCCCACCAGGGATTTGACCATGAAGACAGCTACGATCATGGCGATGGTCAGCAGGATCTTGATGCGCGGGTCGAGGCGGTGCACCCAGCTGTCCACGGGATAGTACTGGCCGAGGGTGATGTTCTTCATCATGCCTTTTCAGCCTCCTTCCACAGGCGCAGGAGGTGGGCATGCAGCTCCTCCTGGGTGTACAGGTCGGCGGGAAGGTCAATGCCGCGGGCGCGCAGGTTCTCGCACAGGCGGGCGGCCTCGGGGACGCCCAGGCCCACCTCGCGCATCCTTTCCGCCTGGGCGAAAACGGCGCGGGGCGTGTCGCTCATGACGACCGTGCCCTTGCTCATCACGATCATTCGGGTGGCAAGGCGCGCGCAGTCGTCCATGGAATGGCTGACCATGACCACGGTGGTGTTGCCCTCGCGGTGCAGCTCCTGGATCATGCCCAGAATGCGGTCACGACCCTTGGGATCCAGACCTGCGGTCGGTTCGTCGAGGATCAGGTACTTCGGCTCCATCGCCAGTACGCCGGCGATGGCCACGCGGCGCATCTGGCCGCCGGAGAGCTCGAAGGGGCTGCGCCCGGCGTATTTGTCGTAATCCAGGTGGACGTGGGCCATGGCCTCGCGGACGCGACGGTCAATCTCCTCGGCGGAGAGGCCAAGGTTCTTCGGCCCGAAGGAGATGTCTCTGGCCACGGTTTCCTCAAACAGCTGGTATTCCGGGTACTGGAACACCAGGCCGACCTTCTGGCGGATGCGCTTCTTGTCCACCTTTTCGCCGTTCATGTCTTCGCCGTCCACCAGAATCAGACCGGAAGTCGGCTTCAGCAGGCCGTTGAGGTGCTGCACCAGGGTGGATTTGCCGCTGCCGGTGTGGCCCACGATGCAGACGAACTCGCCCTCCTCAATGGTCAGATTCACGTCGCGGATGGCG
>JAFXDB010000200.1 GCA_017516305.1 Clostridia bacterium
GTAAGGTATGGAGCTGATACCTTCACTGCCATGGCGGCTGCACCCGAACCTCAAAGAGGACGATGCGGCGTCTTTGCGGAGGGTTGCGCCATCTTTCCTATTCATTCAAGCAACCCTCCGCAACGTCGCCGCCCATGAATGCAGCCGCCTTTCCGACGCCTTGGGGGCAAGAGGGGGACGGGGGGGGAATCGCTGTTCGCCTTAACATTCACCTGCCACTTTCGCTTTCAGCGAACTCCCCACTGGGGAGCCGTGGCACGCGAATGCCCCCAGCGCCTTTGCGCCGCTTTCGGCGGGCGAAAGCGGCCTCCCTCTTGCATTGCTGGTCATTCCCTAAGAAATCGTGAAGAACCGGAAAAGAGCCCCGCCCGGGCCGGAGAAAACCGGTCAGGCGGGGCTCGATGAGCTTCGGGGCAGGCTGCTTACTTCTGCGGGCCGTACTCAAAGGTGATGTAGATGGTGTGGATCTGAGCGATGGCCGGGTCATTGCGGTTGATGGGCGTGGGGGTGGCGCCGGCCAGGTTGCCGTAATGCATGCGGGCGGACTTGACGGGAACGGAGGTGACCCACTCGTTATAGAGGTTCACGCGGGTGGTGACGCCGTTGTCGCTGGTGGTGTAGCCGCGGCCCTTGAGGCGGTACACCTCGCCGTCAATGAGCACTTCCTTGATGTCGATGACGTAGCCGGGGAAGAGGAGCTCGCCGTTGGCGATGGCCAGGGCAGCGAAGGCAACGGAGGCGCTGTAACCCTGGGTGGTGCCGGTGAAGTCGATGCCGACGGTGTAGGTGCCGGGGCCGGTGATCTCAACGTCGGTGACGACCATGCCGCCGGAAATGGAGTCGGGGTTGTAATCGTCGCCCACGGAGTAGGAGAGCGCCCAACCGCCGTCGTTCCACATGATCCACGCGACGGCATTCTCGTCGGTCAGAACGATGGCGTCCTTCTTAAAGGTGACAGGCGCAGCGGCGATGGCTGCATCAGCGCGCGCGCGGGCGGCAGCCTGAACGTCCGCATAGGGGATGTCAGCCTCGCTGGCAGCGTTTCGGGAGGCGTACACAGCGGCCAGCTCCGCGTCGCAGAAGGCCAGGTCGCGGCGGATGAACATGCCGCTGCAGTCCCACAGGCAGGAGGTCAGGTCGTAGTAATCGCACAGGTCGAGGAAGTACTGGTGATAGGGGATGGTATTGGCCTTCAGGCCGTCCGCACCGGGCAGCGCGCCGTATTCGCCGATGACCACGCCGTAGCCCTGGCGGGTGAACCTGGTCATCTTGGCAAGCTGCTGATCCATGTACTCGTAGTCGGAGACGGTGCCCCAGGCGGTGGCGCCTGCTGCGGTGGACACACCGCAGTAGCTCCAGGGATCGTAGTAATGGACGGATATGAGCAGCTTGTTCTCCGCCGTATCCGCAGGCATCCGGAAGCGGGCGTCGCAGGTCTGGTCGATGTTGGTGCCGTAGCCTGCGATGAGCAGGAAGCGCTGGGCGTTGTTGCCGCCGGTGGCGCGGACGGTATCCACGAACACCTGATTGACCTGATTGCACAGGGCGTAGCGCTCATTGTCGGGGAGGTAGGTGACCACGGAATCGGAGCAGTACACGCTGTTCTCGTCGAAGCGGGCGCCCAGCTCCTCGTTGGCGGATTCAAAGATCACATAGTCGCCGTATCCGGCAAAGCGGTTGGCGACCTGCGTCCACATGCCCACATAGGCATCCATGGCCAGCTGACGAGTGGCGGCGTCCTCGCTGCCGAACATGCCCCACCAGCCGCCGTCCCAGTGGTCGTTGATGATGACGTACATGCCTGCGTTGCGGGCATAGTCAACGATCTGGGCCACACGATCCAGATAGGCCGGGTCAATGGTGTAATCCCCGTTGATGGCCAGGGTGGTGGCATTGGTTATCCAGGCCACAGGAATGCGGATGGTGTCAAATCCGGCCGCCTTCATGGCGGTCAGCATTTCCTGGGTGGTCACCGGCTGCCCCCAGAGCACCTCGTAGGTCAGGGGAGAGAGGCCGGGGGCGATGGCGCCCATGTTGCAGGCTTCCATGGTGTTGCCCAGGTTGGTGCCGTTGCCCATCAGGCGGCTGACCTCCAGGGCGGTCAGCCCTTCACGCATCACGCCGTCGTCAGCGCTGCCCTCTGCCATGGCGGGGAGGAAGGTCAGCAGCATGGCTGCGCTCAGCAGCAGGCTCAGTAGACGCTTCATCATTGTGGTCATCCTTTCTTGTCAATTACCGCAATTACTGCGGACAATTTTATCCATATCATACCATCCGAAAACGTTTTATGTCAATAGCTTTTCCTGTATTGTTGATGTTTGTTCAATTTCGTACAGGCGAAAGCGTCTGCTGCGTCATTGACATCAGGTCGTTGCTGACATATAATGTGATCAGCACATAAATGAATGAAATGCTGTTATCACAAGGAGGAAGCGCATGTTTGCGACCTTTCA
The DNA here is from genome assembly GCA_017516305.1 of Clostridia bacterium. Classification (GTDB taxonomy): domain Bacteria; phylum Bacillota; class Clostridia; order Christensenellales; family Aristaeellaceae; genus UBA11524. The sequence goes on from JAFXDB010000200.1 coordinate 2,454, forward strand.
TGATCCGCTGATCATCCCCCTGGAGGGGGAATATCTCGGCCTGTCCACCGATCTCGGTCACCGCCATGTGACGGCCAGGACCTCCGCCGACCTGAAGAACTGGTCTGCGCCCTTCTCGCTGCTGCCGGAAACGCCTGTATCGGTGCAGCGGCATGTGGGGACGGAGCATTTCTGGGCGCCGGAGCTGGTCAGACGCGGTGGGGTGTGGCGGTTGTATTATTGCGCCAGCCGCCCGGGCAAAACATGCTCCGTCATCGGTCTGGCGGAGGCCCGGGAGCCCAAGGGGCCCTATGCCTACAGGGGCGATGTGGTTGTCAGCCAGCACAGCACCACCTTCACCCAGGCTAACGCCATTGACCCCTGCGTCTGTGCGGACAGGGACGGCAAGGATTGGCTGATTTACGGCAGCTTCTTCGGCGGCATCCGCATCCTGCCGCTGGATGCGGACGGCTTCCCGACGGAGCACCACGAGGGTGCATGTATCGCTGGCGGCGGTCATCAGGCCATTGAGGGCGCCTATGTATGGTATCATGCTCCCAGCGACCGCTTTGTGCTGTTCACCTCCTGGGGCGATCTGGGCCGCGATTACCACATCCGCGTGGCCTACGCCAA
>JAFXDB010000201.1 GCA_017516305.1 Clostridia bacterium
GTCGTCATCATCATCGTCGTCGTATTCGTCGGCCAGCTCCTGGATGGCGGCCTTCTCCTCGTCGGTGAAGGCGTAGCCCTTTTCGCTCTGACGGTAGTCGGTCAGCACGGCCCAGCCCTCCTCGGTCATGGGCGCGTTTTCGGGCATGCCGTGGAGCGCCACGTTCATGGAAACGATGGCGACCTCCAGCATCTTCATGTCGGGCTCCTTGGTGGTCAGGCGCTGCATCTGCAGGCCGGGCCAGCGGGCGGCACGGGTGAACCAGTTGTCCGTGTGTGCCAGGCCCTTGAGCACCTCGTAGCTGACGCCGGCGACCACGGGCAGCAGCGCCAGGTGCAGCAGGAAGCGGGGGAAGAAATGAGCGATGTCGCGGCCGACGAAGAGGAACAGCACCATGCTGATGAACATGACGATGAACATGAAGGCCGTGCCGCAGCGGGGGTGCAGGGTGGTGAAGGGCGCTGCGTTTTCAGGGGTCAGGGGGAGGTCGTTCTCGTTGCAGTAAACAGTCTTGTGCTCTGCGCCGTGGTACTGGAAGGTGCGGCGGACGTCGGGTACCAGGCCGCAGAGGTACATATAGGCAATGAGGATGATGATCTTCGTCAGGCCGCCCACGACGGTGACGACAACGCCCTTCCAGCTGTCAGCGGTTTCGACAGCAGCTTCCACGCCCTCGGCGACGGCAGGCGCGGTCTCGCTCCAGCCAAGAAGCGCGCCGGTGAGCGCCTCCACACCTGCGGGGAGGGCCACGAACATGCCCAGCGCCAGCACGACGGCCAGCACGATGGCCACGCCCATGACGACCTTGTCGATGTTCTTGCCCAGCTTCTCGGCCAGCCACTTCTCGAATCTGCTGGGCTCCTCCTCGTAGGCGTCGCCCAGCATCTTCATGGAATCCTCCAGGGTGCCCATGCCCATGGACAGCATGCTGCCCATGTTGATGACGCCGCGGATGATGGGCCATGCCATCCACTTGTGCTTCTTGCTGGCGGGGGTGTACTCCTTACGCTGGACGACCATGGTGCCGTCGGGGCGGCGGACGGTGATGGCGATGGCGTCGGGGGCCTTCATCATCACGCCCTCCATGACCGCCTGGCCGCCGATATCCACGCGGGGGCAGCTCTTGTGTTCGGACATAAGATACCTTCTTTCTGCACAGCGGTGTGCGTGGTTGCTTCGGGTAGACGGAATATATACTCCGCCAACTATTTTATATTCGATATACCATCCTGAATCCCTGCCGAAACGGCATAAAAGACGCAATTTTCCCGTGGAAAATGCCGCCCCGGAATTGGGGCGGCACAGGGGAACCAGAGAGATCACTCTGCCGGAATGAGCAGGAACAGGCCGACTGCTTCGGCTTCGAAGGTCAGCATGCCGTCCGCCAGCGTGAAGGGGATATCGGCACCATCCATGCTGACGATGCGGAAGCCTTCCAGCGCCATGGGGACAGTGACTGTCACGGGCTGCATCAGCTCCACGACCTTGCCGTAATAGCTGCCGGTGACAGTGATGGCATACAGAACGCCGTCCACCGGGGCTTCGCCGCCGCGGATGACCAGCGTGCCGTAGGGAAGGGACTCGTCTCCATCGTGGGCGTAGATGACTGCCAACACGCCGCCGTCATACACGCCGCAGATCGGACAGGCTGCAAAGGCAGGCGTCAGGCCTTCCAACGTGCGGAAAACGGTGCAGGTGACGATGTGCTCCTCGCCGCAGACGAGGCAGGGGGAAATGTGGCTGCCGTCATCTGCGGGCTGCCAGTTGCTGTAGAGGTGCTGGCCATTGGCGGGGGTGGTGATCTCGAAGAAGGGCATGGCGCAGCCGGGGTGGTCGCAGGTGACGCGGTAGTAGCCCTCCTCGTAGCAGGTGGGGGCTTTCTGCTCGATCACGGGGTTGGGATGGCCGCTCAGACCGGAGTTGTCCGGGCTGCCGTAGCCCTCGTTGCAGACGTCGCAGATGCGGGGGCTGTAGCAAGTGGCCGTTCCACCGGTGTGCTCGCCGTTTTCCTCGTCGCCGCAGTCGGTGCATGCGCGGACGTGATACTGATCATCCGCCAGCGTCCAGTCACCCCAGGTGCAGTCCGCGGTTTCGGTGTGATCAGCATTCAGGGCGCAGACGCGGGTGTGGGTGCCGTCAGCGTTGGGCGTCCACTCGCCCCACTGGTGCGTGCCGCTCAGCGGGAGGTAGGCCTCACCGCAGCCCTCACAGACGGGCATGCAGGAGCCGTCGCCGCCGTAGTGGAGATCATACTCCGCAACGTGGCCGACGCCGCCGACGGTACAGTAACGCATGTGCTGCAGGGGGGAGTACGATACCCAGTCGGACAGGGAATGCTGCGTACCAAAGCCCATGTTGTACCCGCAGTCTGTGCAGGTAATGGTCTTGTAGCAGGGCAGGTCTTCCGCATTGGCGTTGGGGCGGTGTTCGCCGAATTCGAAGGTGAATTCGAGTTCACAATCCGGACAGTAACGGATGTGCTTCTTCGAGGAAGAGGCGGACCATTGGGTCAGCCTGTGCGTGCCGTCCGGATCCGTGAATGTCATCCCGCAGTCCTTGCACTCGCTGGTGCAGGTGCCGTCGCCCACATGGTCAGCATATTCGTAGGTGTCATTGTGCTGACAGATTTCGCAATAGCGGACATGCTGGGTGTCGTTTTCGGGAAGCCAGTCCGTGAGGCTGTGCTCGCCGTTGGGGTCGATGAAGCTCTCGTGGCAATCGATGCACTCGGACTGGCAGGCGCCGTCGCCGGTATGGGGCGCGCGCTCGAAGGAGGTGGGAAGGTTGCAATCAAGACAGTGGCGTTGGTGGCCGCCAGCACAGGGTTCCCATTCGGACATGTTGGTGTGAACGGTCAGGTTCAGCTCGCCGTAGCTGCTGCCGCAGCCCTCGCAGATGGCCCTGCTGGAGCAGGTGGCCGTGCCGCCGTAGTGATCCTCGTACTCTTCATTGGCGCCGCATTCAAGGCAGTAGCGGCTGTGCTGCGTTGTGCCGATGGTCTCCCAGTCGGAGAACTCGCCGTGCCTGGTGCCGTCCAGCTCGCCGTAGTCCTCGTGGCAGACCTCGCAGACCGCCTGTGCCGAGCAGGTGGCCGTGCCGCCGGTGTGGTCTTCATACTCTTGGCCGTAGCCGCAGTCGACACAGTGGCGCATGTGCTGGGCGCCATCCAGGTAGTACCACACAGACATGGTGCGGTGCTGACCTTCTGCGTTATAGTAGAGATTGCCGCAGCCCTCGCATTCGGGCCGGCAGGAGCCGTCGCCGCCGCTATGGTCGGCGTAATCGCTCGCATGGCAGTCCGGATTGGTGCAGGGGCGCTGGTGCCTGGTGTCGTCGAGATACTCCCACTCACCCCACGGGTGCACATCGCTGTATTCGCCATATTCTGTGCCGCAGCCCTCGCAGACAGCTCTTTGCGTGCAGGTGGCGGTGCCGCCGTAGTGGTCTTCATACTCGTTGGACTCATAGGTACCGCAAGTCAGGCAATAGCGGCGGTGCTGTGTGTCGCTTTCGGGGAACCAGTCGCACATGTTGGGGTGTTCGCCATCGGGGTCGATATAATACCAGCTGCAGACCTCGCAGATGGGGAAGCAGGAACCGTCACCGCCGGTGTGAGGGGCTTCCTCTTCTGCATCGCAGTCGCGGCACACGCGGATGTGGGTGTTAGTAGATAACCCCTCCCAATCTTCCCAATCGTGGTTGTCTGAGGCGTATTCGCCGTAGGGTTCGCCGCAGCCCTCGCAGACAGCATGCTCGTTGCAGGTGGCGGTGCCGCCATAGTGATCCTCGTACTCGATGGAAGCCTCAGCGCGGCAGTTCAGGCAGTAGCGGTAGTGCTGCGTAGGGCTGGCGTAGAGCCATATGCTCATGTCACCATGGGCATTCGGGTCGGGTGCGCTACCGAGCCAGTCCGGAGAGCCACAAACGCTGCACACGGCGGGAAAGGTACACGTCGCTGTGCCTTCGGCAGGCGTACAGAGGAACTCCGTATCCCATACAAATACATTGCAGCTGTAGCAGGCGGGTGAGTGCACAGAGACCGTACCGTCTCCGCCGTGATAACCGTACCATTCCGTACAGGGCTCGCCGCACACGGGGCAGTTGTAGTCCGAGGGGCTGACCGCCAGCGCGGTGGTCGCGGCCAGCAGGAGCACCAGGGTCGTCAGCAGAGCGAGGAACAGCTTCTTCTTCATAGAGACACCTTCCTTCAGAATATGTGGGAAATCGTAACGCAAGAAATGTTAGTGTGTAACCTGTATTTGCAGTATATCAAAGGATAGCGAAGTTGTCAAGTATGATTCTGAATGCATACGAAAAGAGGATGCCGCGCGGGCGACAGCCTCACAGGAAATACGGATCACTCCGCCGGGACGAGCAGGAACAGCCCCGCTGTGGCGGTTTCGAAGGTCAGCATGCCGTTCTCCAGCGTGAAGGGGATTTCCTCGCCATTCATGTCGATGATGCGGAAGCCGGTCAGCTCCATCGGGAGGCTGACGGTCACGGGGGCGATCAACTCGACGACCTGGCCGCCGTAGCTGCCCGTGACGGTGATGGCGCACATCGCGCCGTCCACCGGGATCTCGCCGCCGCGGATGACCAGCGTGCCGTAGGGCAGGGACTCGTCATCGTCGTGGGCGTAGATGACTGCCAGCACGCCGCCCTCGTATTCGCCGCAGATGGGGCAGGCCGCAAACAGTTCCGCCGTGAAGACTGTGCAGGGCACGGTCAGCTCCTCGCTGCAGTAGTGGCAGGCGGCAATGTGGCTGCCGTCGCCCGTGGGCTGCCAGTCGTGGTAGATGTGCTGGCCGTTGGCGGGCAGGATGATCTCGAAGAAGGGCATGGAGCAGCCGGGGTGGTCGCAGGTGACGCGGTAGTAGCCCTCTTCGTAGCAGGTGGCGGGCTTCTGCTCGATCACGGGGTTGGGGTGGCCGCTCAGGCCGGAGTTATCCGGACTGCCGTAGACTTCGTTGCACACGTCGCAGATGCGGGGGCTGTAGCAGGTGAGCGTGCCGCCGGAGTGCTCGCCGAGCTCCTGCCCGTTGCAGATGGTGCAGCGGCGCTCGTGGTGGATGTGGGTCAGGTGCGTCCAGTCGCCCCAGGTGCAGTCGACGGTTTCGGTGTGCTCAGCGTTCAGCTTGCAGACGCGGGTGTGGGTGCCGTCAGCGTTGGGCGTCCACTCGCCCCAGGAATGGGCGTCGGCAGCAAGCTCGCCGTAGCCCGCATTGCAGACTTCACAGATCGCCCGTTCCGTGCAGGTGGCTGTGCCGCCGGAGTGGTTGCCTTCCTCCGACGCAGGGCAGTCGCGGCACTCGCGGAGATGGGTGCTGCCATTGAGCCAGACCCAATCGCCCCAGTTGTGGTTGTCATAGTCGTAATCGCCATAGGCATTGCCGCAGCCTTCGCAGACGGCAAGCTCCCAGCAGGTGGCCGTGCCGCCGTAGTGATCTTCATAGATGATGGTTTCCACCCCCCAGCAGAGGGTGCAGTATTTCCGATGCTGTGTGGTAGAGATCGACTTCCATTCGCTCATGGCGTGCTCGGTGGACAACTCGCCATAGCTACTGCCGCAGCCCTCGCAGATGGCCGGCTTGCTGCAGGTGGCCGTGCCGCCATAGTGATCCTCGTACTCGTAGGAAGCCTCAGCGACGCAGTCGAGGCAGTAGCGGTAGTGCTGCGTAGGGCCGGCGTAGAACCATCTGCTCATGTCACCATGGGCATTCGGGTCTGGTGCGCTGCCGATCCAGTCCGGAGAACCGCAGATGCTGCACCGGGCGGGAGAGATACACGTCGCTGTGCCTTCGGCAGGCGTACAGGGGAACACCGTATCCCATACAATTGCATAGCAGATGTAGCAGGCGGGTGAGTGCACAGAGACCGTACCGTCTTCGCCGTGATAACTGTACCATTCCGTACAGGGCTCGCCGCACACGAGACAGTTGTAGTCCGAGGGGCTTACCGCCAGCGCGGTGGTCGCGGCCAGCAGGAGCAGCAGGGTCGTCAGCAGGGCAAGGAACATCTTCTTCATAGGGGCACCTTCTTTCATAACATATGATATGTAACGTGATTGCGTTCTGCGTGTAACCTGTACTTGTATGATAGCAAAGAATAGGAAAGCTGTCAAGTATGTTATGGTGAAATCTGTTATAAATCTTCAAACGAAAACAGGCTGCCGCGAAAGCGACAGCCTGTTATCAGCAATCTCATCTGATCGGAAGCGATGAGCCTTCGTAATAGCTTCAGACGCTCCCGAAAGAGAGTCCGTATGTAAAGCCTTACTGGAGGCCGAAACGCTTCTTGAAACGATCGACGCGTCCGCCGGTGTCAACCAGCTTCTGCTTGCCGGTGTAGAAGGGATGGCACTTGGAGCAGATATCCACCTTCAGTTCCTTCCTGGTGGAACCGGTCTCAAACGTCTCACCGCACACGCAGCGAACGATGCACTTGCCGTAGTTGGGATGGATCTTTTCCTTCATTGCGATTTCACCTCGTTTCGCCTATGCAATGGCAGCTGAAACAGCCGCAGAAAACATTGTAGCACATTCCGGTTGGGAATGCAAGGGGTCTGGGCGGATTTTTTGTGCGATTTGTGATTTATGCGCGATTATTTCACCGCATCGACCCAGGAACGGATGCGGCTGAGGAGCTCTTCACCGCTGCCGGCGTTATCCAGCATGCGCAGGAGCTCGGGAATGGCCTTTTCCGGAGCCACCTCGCGCAAGATGCTGCGGACAAGGTGAAGGGCGTCCTTTTCCTCGGGAGTCTGGATGCCCTCGGCGCGCTTTGTGCCGGAGAAGGTGAGGTCGATGGCAGGCCGGACGCCCTTGCGGTGCAGGTCAGCGTCCAGCAGCAGCTCCATGTTGGCGGCGGTGCGGAATTCGTTGATGATGGCCTCATCCAGCTTGCTGGCGGGGTCGTTGTTCATCACCGCGATGACGGTGAGGGAGCCGCCTTCGCGCAGGCAGCGGGCTGCGCCGAAGAGCCGCTTGGCCTTCTGCAGGCTGGCTGGATTGATGCTGCCGGGCAGCTGGCGGCCCTGCTGCATGGCGGCGGTGGTGAACACACGGGCCAGGGTGGTCAGGCTGTCCACCAGGAGGACGACGTCCTGCTTCATTTCGGCCATGCGGGCGGCGTTTTCCACCGCCAGGTCAGCCAGGCGCAGGTGATGCTCCGGCGGCATGTCGAAGGTGGTGGCCAGCACGGGGGTATCCACATGGTCACGCAGCTCGGTAACGTCCTCGGGCGTATCGTTGAAAAGCAGGGTGGCGACGTGCACGCCGGGGTGATTGCGGTGGATGGCGTTGGCAAGGTGGGCCATGAGGCCGCGCTTGCGGGTGCCGTTGGGGCAGATGATGAGGCCGCGCTGGCCAAAGCCGATGGGGGTCATCAGATCCATCAGGCGCAGGGCGTCAGGCGTGGCGCCATCGGGGCTGGTCAGGCGGATGCGGCGCTTGGGGTAAATGGCCGTGAGCTCATCAAAGCTGGGGCGGCTGACGAGGGTATCCGGCGCAGCGCCGTTGATGCTGGTCAGGTACAGGAGTGCGGCATACTTGTCCCCGTCGCGCATGGGGCGGACACGACCCACGATGCGGTCGCCTGCGCGCAGACCGAAGCGGCGCACCTGGCTGGCGGCAACGAAGATATCCCTGGCGGTGGGCAGCAGACTGTCGGTGCGCAGGAAGCCGTAGCCGTCCGGGTGCATCTCCAGCACGCCGCTGCCTTCGGGACATTCGGCGGGGGTCATCATCTCCGCGGCAGAGGGCGCTGGACGCGTGTCGTGGGCGGGACGGGCCTCATAACCGGGGCGGGCTTCCGGAGCAGGGCGGGTGGGGTAGCGGTTGGCATTGGCCTCGTTGTAGGAGGGGCGGCGCTCGGCCTGATATGCCGGGCGGGATTCAGGCTGGAAGGAGGGGCGCGCCTCGGGCTGGTAGGTCGTGCGATTTTCCGGCTGATAGGCAGGCCGGGGGGCTTCGGTGCGGATGGCGGCTTCCTCCCGGGGCGCGGGGGCGGGAGCGGGATGCTCCTGGGCAGCCGCCGGGCCGAAACGGGGCGTGAAGCCCACGGGACGGGTGGTCTGCGTCCGCTGGGGCTCGGTGGGACGTGCGGCAGGGCCGCGATTGCCGAAGGCCGGGGCCTGATAAGCAGGCTTGGAGCTGAACCGGGGCGCGGCGGCGGGGGCAGCCTGACGGAAACCGGGCGCAGGGGCGATCTTTTCCGCCGCGGCGTTTTTGTCCTCCGCCGCAGGTTTATCTTCAGCAACAGCGGCGGGAGCGGTCTTGGCGGCGGGTTTGTCCTCTTCCGCCGCAGAGGCTGCCTCGCCTGCGGGCTTCTGGCCGGTGATCTCCTCCGTCAGCCTTTCAACGATGCCGGCCTTCGAGATGCCTGCGCGCAGGGGCACCTGCAGCTCCTTGGCCAGCTTGCGCAGCTCGATGACGGTCATTTCATTCAGGTTCTGTTCGGTCATGGTAGGGAAGCCTCCTTCTATGCGGGGCACGGATCAGCCGCGGCGGGCGACGATGAAGTCGCGGGTAACGGCGGTCTCAACGAAGTGCTCAAAGTCATGATAGGGCGCGTCGGTCAGCGGAATAAAGCCGGCGTCGGTCAGGAGCTGCGCAAGGTCGGCCTTCTTCAGCGTGAGGGCATTGAAGGACAGGGCGATGGCGCCGCCGGGGGTCAGGACGCTGCGCCATCCGGGCAGCACGCGGGCCAGGAGCTGGGTGAAGCTCTCCTTGCGGCGACCGTCCTGGGGCGCATGCTGCACGCCGTAGGGCAGGTCGCTGACGATGAGGTGGACGGGCTGCTTCTTCAGCAGCTCGCCGGTGAGGCCGGTGTCGGCCAGCAGCAGGGTGAGGGAGCGGGTGTCGCCGTCGCGGAAATGCTCCTTCGTATCGGCGATGGTATAGCAGGCAGCGGGAATGGCCTGCTTGCGCACGGTACGGCTGTTCTGGTCCAGCTTATGCTTGAGGCGGTGGAACTGCAGGTGGCGCTCGAAATAATCCGCTGCCTCCTTCAGGTCGCGCCTGTCCACGTCCACGCCCACGGCATTCATGCCCTGCTGCAGGGCCACGAAGCAGGTGGTGCCCTTGCCGCACATGGGGTCGAGCACTGTCAGCGGCGTGTCGATGGTGAAAAAGTCGCTGGCGGCGTGGGCACAGTTGAGCATCATGCGGGTGAAGACGGCGCTGGTCTTGCCCTTGTACTTGAGCACCTCCGCCAGGTCCTCGGTGAGGTAGGCGCTGCTGACCTTATCCAGCGGACGCAGGAGCTCGCCCTGCTTTTCGCAGATCATCAGCGCGGCGCTGTGGCGGGAGAGGACGGCCAGCTGGGCGTCGGTCAATTCCGGTGCATCAAAGCACAGGAAGGTGACGCCGCCGATGCTTTCGCTCTCCACGGGACATGAAAGCCCCAGCCCCGTCAGCAGGCATTGCAGCTCGGCTTTGCCAAGGGACAGCTGCGCCTCACGGTAGCGGATATTGGCATGGGGGGATAATTGAAAACAGAAGTGCATGAGAAGCCTCTTTCCATGGTTGGTTATGCTTGAAGACACATTGATAGAATCAGTATATCAAAATATCGGCGACTCTGCAAGAGAAATTCTCGAAAAGTGTTGGCGGGTGTGCGACCTGCGGATATTTGCAGATTCCGGAAGAAAGCTGCGGGCATAGAAAAACCCCCGTCCCGGATGGGAAGGGGGCAATTCTTATGAGTAGGACTCATGGTCTGCAATCCCGGCCGTGACTGCCGCCTGAGAAGGGGTGTAGCCCTGGCCAATGGGGGGAATGCGGATTAATACTTGCGCTTGCGGGCCGCCTCAGCCTTCTTCTTGCGCTTCACGCTGGGCTTCTCGTAATGCTCACGCTTACGGACTTCCTGGATGACGCCGGCGCGGGCGCACTGACGCTTGAAGCGCTTCAGGGCGCTCTCCAGGGATTCGTTCTCACGAACACGAACCTCGGACACTGTAATCCCTCCTTTCGCTCATCTCGCCTTGACATCAGCCGAATAGACAGACGGATGGCGAAAACCGTAAAGCCATTATAGCAGAAAGGCGTTGGCGCGTCAACTGCTTTTTCACAGAAATTTTGTTTTTTTTCAGTGAGCGGAGTTCTCAGTGTATTGACTTTTGGCTTCTACAATGTCTATGCGAGCTTTGTGTCCATGTCTTTCAAGCAGATGCAGAAGTTCTGCACCGCTAATGAGGGTTATGGGTTTTCCGACTATAAAGTCGTAAGCATCTTTGCCATAAGTTGATGTAGTGACCAAAATACCCTTCATAGCCCCCTCGTGCTGAATGGTGCCATATAGATCGCGTACAGCAGAAACACCAACGACATTGGTATACCGTTTTGCTTGAACGACAATTTTTCCGCCGCGGATGGGGTCAGGATCAAAGGCAACTGCATCTACGCCACCGTCACGGCTTGCCTGAGTAATGCGAACCGAACCGCCGTTTTGCGAAAACTCTTGTTCGAATAGTTCACGAATCAGGTTTTCAAAATCAAGCCAATGCATAGCAGCGAGATTAACAGATTCAGAGAGCGTCGATGCCACATCATAACCATCGACAAAGCGCTTATCGTCGGTCTGGAGATTGATAATAGGCGGTACGGGAGTTACCTCGGCAAAAGAAGCTGCGGAAACGCCTTTTGAGTGTCGGAACCAGGCAGCTGGATCGACCTGCTGCAAATTAAGTGCAGAAAAATCGGTGCGTGATGTCCGAACGGATAGAATGCAGGGAGTTGTTGGCTGTCCGTTTGCCTTGTCAATTGTATTTACTCTTCCGTTCAGAACAATGCTATCGACCAGGGTTGCGGAAATAGAGGAAAACAGACGATGAAAAACCAGAAGCACGACTTGGTAGGTGAATGAGTTGCATTTCCGTCGCATATCCGAGGTTGAGAAGTGCTTTTCAGAGATGCAGTTTCTGGTCTTAACGTACACCGCTTGTTTGAGTGTTGGCAGATCTTCGATGGATGGAATGAACATATCGACAACTAAAAGAAGGTTAGCAGGATCGTAGTTGATCGAATATTCATGATCGAAAGGGAAAGGAAAATCTATCGTATCCAATTGGAGTGTGACAAAACGCTCCATCGCAGCCGGCGAACCACTCAGAAAGTCGCTTTGAAAGTCATCTATTTCTGCCAAATATGCTTGCTTTTCTGCTGCATGTTCGGCCATGGCTATGTCGTGCTGCTTCTGCAGGGCGGTATTCTTTTCCTTGGTGCGTTCGCATTCGGTTTCCCATTGCTGTATTGCGGACGTATAGCGCGCTTGACACATTGCGGCATGGGCTTTAGCCTTGAAAAGACGAGTGAACAGACTTTGAGGTGGATTGAATCGAGCGTCGCTCCTGAGCGGCTTACGTGGTAGATCAATTAGTTTCAGTGTCGGAAGTGGTTTGCTGGGTTTGTAGTAATTCCGGATGGTTGTAAAAGACAATGGCTCAGCGGACAGTTTGCTAAGCAAAAACTGATCAATGCGGGTGTGTGTTTGTTCTGCCGTTTTGGTGATGCGATCTGCTTGCGAACGCAGTGCCTGTTCGCTGGCTTGCTTGTGTGCTCTTTCTTGCATGCGTTGCCACTGCACGTTCCATTGTGCCTTAATGGTTTCGACCTTACGGTCCAACTCGTATGCAGTTTCAGCTTTCACGATGCGGTATTTGTTCAGACCCGGATGAGAAAGTTCTTTCTGATATGTATACCGAGCCATAGTTCGTATCTCCTTGCGTTGTTGTGGAATCTACTCAGTCCATCCTCTCGCTCAGCTGCTTGCCGCCCAGGACGTGGAAATGCAGGTGGCGTACGCTCTGGCAGCCGTCCTTGCCGCAGTTGCTGACGGTGCGGAAGCCGGACTCTGTCAGGCCCTCCAGCTCAGCTACCTTGCGCACGGTACGCAGGCAGGCGGCGAGGGTGGCGTCGTCCAGGGCGTCGATCACATCTATGCCTTCGCAGTGGGCCTTGGGCACCACCAGCACATGGGTGGGGGCCATGGGCGCAATGTCGCGGAAGGCATAGGTCTTTTCGTCCTGGTAAACGCAGGTGGAGGGAATGTCGCCCTTGATGATCTTGCAGAAAAGGCAGTTCTCCATGGTATCAGTTCCTTCCTATGTTTAATATATCAGAGAAGCTCGGCGGCCATGCCATCAGGGGTGATGGCGGTGAGGACGACGGGCAGGATCTCGCCGGGGGTGCACAGGGGGCAGTCCGGCAGGGTGACGGGGATGTATTCCGGCGTGTAGCCGAACCAGCCGCCGCTGCGCTTTTCCTCGATAAGGACGGTGGCGCTGTGGCCCAGCCACTGCTGCTGATAGGCTGCGGCGGTTTCCTCACCCAGGGCGATGAGCTCCCGGGTGCGCCTTTCCTTCACAGCCTTGCTCAGCTGGCCGGGCATAACGGCGGCTTTGGTGCCCTCGCGGGGGGAGTAGGGGAAAACGTGGATCTTGGCGTACCCCACGTCGCGGATGACCTGCCGGGTCTCCTCGTATTCGGCTTCGGTCTCGCCGGGGAAGCAGGTCAGCACGTCTGTGGTGAAGGCCGCGGCGGGGAAGGCGGCGCGCAGGTTCGCCACCGCCTGCATGTACATGGTCATGTTGTAGCGGCGGGCCATGCGGGCCAGGACGGTGTTGCTGCCGGATTGCAGCGCCAGGTGGAACTGGGGGCAGACCTTGGGCATGGCAGCCAGGGCACGGGAGAATTCCACCGTGGCGATGGTGGGCTCCAGGCTCCCCAGGCGGATGCGCTTCACGCCCTCCACCTCATGTACGGTGCGGATGGCGTCCAGCAGGGTGGTGCCGTCCTTCCAGTCTTTGCCGTAGCTGGACAGGTGGATGCCCGTCAGCACGATCTCCGTGAACCCTGCGGCGGCCAGGCGGCGGGTCTCCGAGGCGATCTCCTCCAGCGGACGGGAACGGATCGGTCCGCGCACGCTGGGGATGATGCAGTAGGTGCAGTGATTGTTGCAGCCCTCCTGGATTTTGAGGGTGGCGCGGGTGTGTTCGTCCTGGCTGGAGATGGCCAGGGGCTCGAAGGGGGTCGTTTCGTTCAGCTCGTTGACGGCGCTGATAGCGGTTCCCTCTGCGACGGCCTTTTCCAGCAGCGGAACGACCTCGCTGCGACGCTGTGTGCCGATGATGAGCCGCGCGCCGGTCTCCAGCAGCTCTTCTCCCTTGCGCTGGGCGAGGCAGCCCGCCAGGATGATATGGCTGTCCGGGTGCTCGCGGCGCAGGCGGCGGGTGAGCTGCATGCTCTTCTTGTCGCCCGTGCCGGTGACGGTGCAGGTATTGATGACATACACGTCTGCCGGCCCATCGAAGGAGACGACCTCATACCCGGCGGCGCGGAACTTTTCCAGCATGGCCTGGGTATCGTACTGGTTCACCTTGCAGCCGAGGGTGTGGAAAGCAACGGTCTTCATGTGGTTGGTTCACTCCATATCGCCATACAGGCAGAATAGGGCGCTCATGGCGCACAGCCCGGCGGTTTCGGTGCGCAGAATGCGCGGGCCTAGGGTGACACTGCGGCAGTTTGCGTCCTTCATCCGGGCGACCTCGTCCTTCGACATGCCGCCCTCGGGGCCGATGACGATGGCCAGGTCGGTGATGTCCGGGTGTTCAGCGTGGAATTTGGCGAGGGAATAGCCCTGTGCGTCCTCCCATGGGACGATGGCCGCGCCGTGCTCCGGAAGCTTTGAGAGGAGCTGCCTGAAGGAGATGGGCTCGGTCACCTGCATCATCTCGCACCGGCCGGACTGCTTGCAGGCCTCGCGGGCGATCTTTTGCCAGCGCTCCTGCTTCTTGCGGCCGTCTTTGGCGTCCAGCTGCACCACGCAGCGGCTCATCGCCACGGGAACGACGGTGCATGCGCCCAACTCTGTGGCCTTCTGCACGATCAGCTCCATCTTGTCCGCCTTGGGCAGGCCCTGATAGAGGGTGATGCGCAGCTTTGCCTCGGTGGAGGCCATTTCGCCGGTGATGCGCACGGACACCTCGCCGTCGCCGATGGAGGCAATCTCGCCGGAGAAGCGCCTGCCGTCGGCAAACAGCTCGCAGGCTTCGCCCTGGCGCATCCTCAGCACGCGGGCGGCGTGGCGGGCGTCCTCCTCGCACAGGAAGGCGATTTCACCGTTCACGCCCCGTTCGTCAGCATAAAAGCGGTGCATCAGTCAGGCCTCCTGGACAGCATGGCCACCCATTCGCCCTTGCGGCGGATTTCCAGAATGGTGTAGTTGGCCTCGGTCAGGGCATTGACCACGTCCTGCTCGCGCTCCTTGATGATGCCGGAGCAGATGAACAGGCCGCCCTTCTCAATGTGGGGGATAAGGGGCTTTGCGAACATGCAGATCACGTCGGCGATGATGTTGGCCACGCAGACCTGGCACACGTCGTCGGTGGATTCCAGAAGATTGCCCTCCACCGCGCGGATGACGCCCTGCAGGTTGTTGTGCTCCACGTTCTCCCTGGCCACCTTGACGGCGGTGGGGTCGATGTCGATGGCCAGCACGTCCTTCGCGCCCAGCATTGCCGCGCCGATGGCCAGGATGCCGGAGCCGGTGCCCACGTCGATGACGGTGTCAACGGGCTGCCTGAGCATCACATCCTCCAGCAGCTCCAGGCACATGCCGGTGGTTTCGTGGGTGCCGGAGCCGAAGGCCATGCCGGGGTCGATCTCCATGACCAGGTCGTTCTCCTTCGCGTCGTAGAGCTCCCAGGTGGGCTTGACCACCAGCCTCTTGCCGGCGCGGAAGGGCTTGTAGAACTTCTTCCAAACCTCCGACCAGTCCTCGTCGTGGACATTGACGGTGTTCATCTCCAGCGTACCCAGGTCGATGCCCAGGTCGGCGGCCTTCAGCTCCGCCATGCGGGTGCGCAGCGCGCCCATGCGGTCGGCGAACTTCTCGTCCGGCTCGAACCAGGCATGCACGACCACGTCCTCGGGCAGGGTGTTGATGAGGTTGGGGTCAATGATCTCCCAGTAGCCGTTGGGCTTGTCGGGATCGGGGATGTCGGCGCGGTCCTCGACCATGGTGCCGGTGGCGCCCTCGGTGATCAGGGCTTCGGAGACAATGTCCGCGCCCATGGTGGTGGTGTGTATGGTCAGTTCGACCCAATCCATGCTTGTCACGCTTCTTTCAATCGTTGTGGGGATAATAACCCATCATTATTATACACCATGGGGGCGGATGGGTCAACGCCTGCGGGCAAAATCCGCGAATATGCCTTGCGCAGCGGGATGGGCTGTGCTATACTGAAGGGGACAAGTCGGTTCATCGACGTAAAGGAGGATGCTCAAATGAAGAAGTTCCTGGAAGAGTTCAAAAAGTTTGCCCTGCGCGGCAACGTGATCGACATGGCGGTTGGCGTCATCATCGGCGGCGCGTTCACCGGCGTGGTGAATGGCGTGTCCAACAATTTCATCAAGCCCCTGCTGTCCTTTGTGACCAGCCTGGGCAAGAGCTGGGGAACGCTGGCGGACGGCGAGACCGCCTGGACCTTCTCTGCGGCCGGTGCGGATTTCCTGACCACCATCATCAACTTCATCATCACTGCCTTCGTGCTGTTCATCATCATCCGCACCATGAACAGGCTCTCCACCATCGGCAAGAAGCCCGAGGCCCCCAAGGCGCCCACCACCAAGAAGTGCCCCTACTGCCTGAGCGAGATCCCGATCGGTGCGACCAAGTGCGCGCACTGTGCCAGCGAGCTGCCCGAGGCGTGATTAGAATTCGGAATTGTTAATTCGGAATTCGGAATTCCCTTTGGTGCGCTGTGAACTGACATGACAAAGCGGAGGCTGCCATAACCCGTCGGCAGCCTCCGCTTTTCATGTGGCTATAATAATGTAGGAAATCAGTCTGCGATGGTCTCGGTGGCGGTGATCATCTCCGCGCCGATCTGGGCGGGGAGGGACATGGTCATTGTGCCGTTGGAGTACACGGTGACGGTCATGCCGTCCTCGATGCCGGTCAGCAGCTCGGCAGGGGCGTTGACGATGATGGGCTCCAGCTCAGTGTTCAGGATGAAGCCGGTCTCGTTCAGGTCGCTGATGATGCCGGTGTGGGCGTAGCAGCCCACCTTCATGGCGGCGATCTGCGCGGGGATGGAGAAGGTCATCATGCCGTTGTAGGTGACGTGGATGTAGTCGCCTGCCTCGATGTCCTTGCCCTCGAAGAAGGTTTCCTCGGAAAGGTTGGCCTGGATCTGCTGGCCGTCGATGGTCTGGATCAGGATGAACTCATCGGCGATTTCGGTGACGATGCCGGCAATGTCGAAGATCTCCTGCACCACGGGCAGGGGGATAAGCTCCTTGGCATTGACTGTGATCTGGTCAAGACCGGCGGTCATCAGGCCGTTGATCACCACGATCACTTCCATGCCGGGCTCGGGCTGGACGAAGATGAGCGCATCCTCCAGGGGGTACACGGCGTAGGGAATCTCCTCGCCCTCCACGGTCAGCAGGAAGCCGCCCTCCATCATTTCGGTCACCACGCCCACGATCTCCTGGCCGCGGATGTGGCTGGCCGCCACCTGGGCGGGGATGGACATGGTCATCATGCCCTCATGGAACACGGTGACGAACATGCCGTCCTGGATGCCCTCCAGCTGAGAAGCCTCGGCGTTGACGACATAAACCTCCTCGCCGAAGGTGAGGGTGAAGCCCTCCTCGGTCATTTCGCTGACGACGCCCTGCAGCTTGTGGCAGGAAACGGTCTGGGCGTTGATCTGTGCGGGCAGGGAACGGGTCATCATGCCGTTATAGAGGATGTGGACAAGGTCGCCCACCATCACGTCTGCGCCCTCAAAGAGGGTCTCCTCCGTCAGGGCAGCCTGGACATACAGGCCGTCGGGGGTCATCACCAGCAGGAAGTCCTCCTGGATATCCATCACATAACCGGAAAGGGTGACGCTGGTCATGGGGATGTCGTTGGCGGCGTCGGGGGTCTCGGCGCCCTCTGCAAAGGCAGTCAGGCCGGTCAGCGCCATCAGCAGCGCCATCAGGGTTGCAAGCATCTTCATGGTAAGTTTCCTCCTGTTGTGGGCCGGTGGCCCGCTTCGTAACCGGGTTACACTTATTCAGACGAATGGGCGGCGATTTTGTTCCCGGAATTCTGAAAAAATTTTCGGCAGGGTGAAAATGGTATCGGTTTCGCTCCCGGATATCCTGTTGATTTTTGGATTTGTGAGTGATATAATGGATACAATGTTTGCTATTATGGGTTACACAGATGTAACCGGATAGCCTGCGGTCCGATGCCGGATGACAGGCAGGCGTGGGTGTGGGATGCGAAAGGAAAGGATTTTGCGACGATGACGAAGCGGAAGAGCATCGCAGTGCTGATTGCCGGTGTGGACCGGGAATATCAGCATGCGTTGATCAACGGCATGGCGCAGGCGGCGAAGGAGGCCGACACGGATCTGTGCGTGTTCAACTGCCAGGGCCAGCCGGATGGTTTTGTGCGGGATGATCAGGGGGAACGGGCCATCTTTGACCTGGCACGGCTGGCGGATGTGGACGGCGCGGTGGTGCTGCTGGCAACCATTCCCACCAAGGCGTGCCGGGATCAGATCCGTCAGCTGCTGGACGATTACCCTGAGATTCCCCTGGTGACCATCGACGCCCGCCACGGCAAAAGCGTGCAGGTGGGCTTTGATGACAGAACCAGCGTGCGGGAACTGACGGAGCATCTGCTGGATGTACATGGCGCAAGGTGCTTTGCGGTGGTGTCCGGCCCCAGGGAAAGCACTCTGGCCCGCACCCGCGCGGAGTGGAGCCTTGAAGTGCTCAGGGAGCGCGGCGTGAATGTGCCCCAGGAGGCGGTCTATGATGGCCGCTGGGTGCGCGAGGGCGGTCTGCATGCGGCGGAGCATTTCCTGGAGCATCTCGGGGAGCTGCCGGACGCCATCATCTGCGGCAATAACGATATGGCCTTTGGCGTGGTGGAGGGCCTGCGCAGCGCAGGCTACCGCATCCCGGAGGATGTGCTGGTCACGGGCTTTGACGCCCGCAGTGAGGCAGTCGGCCGGGGTCTGACCACCATTCGCCGCCCTGTGCGCGAGGCGGGTGAGCTGGCGGTGAGAACGCTGCTGGACTGGATCCGTCACGGACGCCCCCAGGTGGACGAGGTGACCCTGCCGACGCAGATCATCTACGGCAATAGCTGCGGCTGCCCCTATGATGTGGCGCTTGCCCAGGGATGTGTGCGTCAGCTGAGCGAGGAGCAGCGCCTGACGGAGAAGTGCCTGCGCCAGACGACGGACTTTGTCACCGCCCTGGCGACGGTGAGTACCCTGCGCGGCGTGGCGGATGAGCTCAACGGCTTTGCCCGGGCGTGGAATCCCCGGGAGATGCATATCTGCGTCAATCCGGATTACATGCATATGGAGACCGAACGCTTCCCGGCGTATTATCCGGATGAAATGCTGCTGCTTTCGGGCTGGAGCTTTGGTGCGGAATCCCCGGTGATGCGCTTCCCGACCAGGAACCTGCTGCCCCGCCTGACCCAGCAGCGCGATGAGCCCTCGGCCCTGGTATTCTCGCCCCTGTCTTACATGGGCAGCAACCTGGGCTATATGGTCTACGATGTGGAGCATGTGGTCAGCGCCGTGCTGCCCTCGCTCCTGCTGCTGATGGCGACTTCACTGATGAGCATTTCCCTGCGCGCGGCGGTGCAGAGCTATGCCAGCGTGGTGGAGCGCATGTCCGTGCAGGATCCGCTGACGGGGCTGCACAACCGCCGCGGCATGATGAAGCTGATGCCGCCCGTGTTTGAGCGCGCGAAGGCCGAAGGGAGTCCCTTTGCTGTTGTTGTGTGCGACATGGATGATCTCAAGAGCATCAACGATCGCTTTGGTCATCTTTCCGGCGACAAGGCCATTGTCCGCCTGGGCGGCGCCATGCGCGTGCTGGAGCAGGCCGGGCTGACCTGCGTACACATCAGCGGCGACGAGTTCGTTGCCATGGGCATTCCTCAGAAGGGTGAAAACACCCAGACGCTGCTGGAAACCCTGCGCAGGAGCGTGGAAAACATGAATAAGAACGATCCCTGGCTGTGTGAGATCTCCGTGAGCATGGGCGCCCATGTCTGCATTCCCGATGCGGAGGCGCGCATGGAGGAGCTGATCCTGGCGGCGGACAACTGCATGTATGCCGAGAAGCATCTGCACCATCGTCGCATCGGCCGCCAGGCAGAGCCGAATGCCTACACGGAATAATACGGACGGAAACGGATAACGACCGGAGAGAGCGGTGAAATGCTCCTCCGGTCGTTTCGTTATTGCCCGCGAACGTTCAGTCCTCGGGGATGTAGATGCACACGCCTGCCTTGAAGTCCCCCGGCGCGAGACAGGGGTTGGCATGCAGCAGCGCGCTGAGGGAGGCGTTGAGCCGCAGGGCTGCGCTTTCCAGGGTTTCATCGGTCTGCAGGATGTAGGTGGGGCGCACCGGGCAGGGAATGCTTTCCTCCGGGACGCACAGCACCTGTCCTTCCGTCAGCGACGTCAGGTCGGCGTCGGGGTTGGCGGCCTGCAGCGTGTGCAGGTTCAGGTTGGCGCGCAGCAGCACGTCCGCAGCGGTCTCGCCGGGCTGCACGGTGTAGCGGCTGCTTTCCGGGCAGACGCGGATGGCGTCATCCATGGGGGCGTCCTGGGGCGAGGCGGGCTCGTCGGCGGGGGTGGCGGGCGTATCCAGGTCATCGGGGGCTTCCTCTGCCGGAGATGTGGGCGCGGGCGTGGAGGGCGCGTCATCCTCCTCCATGGGGATGCAAAGCACGTCGCCCACCATCAGCCGGGCGGGGTTCATGTCCGGGTTGGCGTCCAGCAGGTCGCGCAGGGGAACGCCGAGGCGGTTGGCAATGAGGTAGAAGCTGTCGCCGCGGCGGACGGTGTACTCGTAGCCGCAGACCTTGTTCTGAGGGCATTGGGTGCAGGGGTTCTGATGCATCTGAGCAGCTCCTTTCTGTTTCCGCCTGCATGCATGACGGGCGGATGGCCGGGACGCGGCCTTGCTTCCGGGCTGATAGAGGATATGCAGCCCGGCGCTGCGTATGACGGGGCGGCCCGTCGTTGACGGCGATATGGCTGGGAGGCAAAACGAGCGGAACAGAACGCGGTTTTTTACATTTGGATGTTTACATTGCAATATTTTGTGATATACTGTATGATGTGGCGAAGAACACGCTTTCTTTGTCGTGGAAAAATAGCGGATGCATGGCAGCATGCACCGATTGGATGCCGACCGCATATGCGGTGGAAAGGTCAGGTACACGGATGAACAACGGCCGTCCTCCTTACGGAGATCCGTCCCAGTGGAGCCGGCAGCCTGCCGGTCAGGATGCTCAGGCGCAGTTTGTGCCCGGGCAGAATCCCCAGCAGGGCAGCGGCGCTTATCAGCAGCCCTATGCGCAGCCGGGCTATGGGCAGCAGTATGCGCAGAGCCAGCCCTGGCAGCCTCAGACATACCAGCCCCAGGCCCGCCAGGCCCAGGAGGATTATCAGCAGCAGAGCTGGCAGCCTTATGGGCAGCCGCCGCAGCAGAATATGTACGCCCAGCCCGGCTACCAGCAGCCGCAGCAGAGCGCGTATGCCCAGCCCGGCTATCAGCAGCCGCAGCAGAATGCGTATGCGCAGCCCGGCTATCAGCAGCCGCAGCAGAATGCGTACGCCCAGCCCGGCTATCAGCAGCCGCAGCAGAATGCGTATGCGCAGCCCGGCTATCAGCAGCCGCAGCAGAATATGTATGCGCAGGGCGGTTATCAGCAGCAGTACCAGCAGGGGGTGCAGAATGGTCAGCCCCTGCAGCAGCCGGTGCAGCAGGCGGCGCAGTTCCACCCGGCAACGGGCTATTCCGGCTATGTGACCCAGCCGGAGGGCGCGGACGGCGGAACGAATCCGTTCAGCGCCGAGGTGCTGGCGAAGGTCGCGCTCTTCGGCCTCCTGCCGGTGCTCTTTGCCCTGGGGGTGCTGCTGAAGGTGCCCGTGCTGTGCTGGCTCTTCATCCTGGCGGCAGCGGAGACGGTGGCAGTGATGTGGCTGCGTCCCGTGGTGGAGGAAAAGCTGCGCCTGGTGTCCACGATGATCATTGGTGTGCTGGCGGTTGTGGCGCTGATCACGGCTCTGGCAGGCCCGGGAACGCAGCAGGAGGCCACCGGTGACGCCGGACAGGCCGGCAATGCGGGCCAGACCGGCGCGCAGGCCACGGGCATGCTCTCCTGGGAGTACACCCCCACGCCTACTCCTGCGGCCACGCCCGATCCCTATGCCGAGGCCGGTGAGGCGGCGGAGGTGCTGCAGAGCTTCTTCTACTTCTGGCATGTCAACAACGACGAGAATATGCTGGCCATGACGGCTCCCTCCTGGCGCAATCAGCAGGAGGAACCCCTCAAGGCGCTCTTCACCATCCGCGCCAACCGTACGCCGGAGGACGATCTGCAGATCATTGAGATTTCCGGCACGGAGATGGATACCACCCGTACCGCCCGTGTCCGCGTCACCATCAACAAGCATATCACCGGCCGTCAGCCGGATGTGCTGGCCTTTGACATCGTGATGCTCAAGGAGGACGGGCAGTGGTACGTCGATCCCCGTTCCCTGGCCAGCAACGAGGTGGTGTCCACCACCAAGGCCACCAATGAGATGCCCACCCAGCCGGTGCTGAACACCGCCCAGGCGGACACCGTCCTCTACTACAACCCCGATGGCGGCAGCAAGTACCACATCGACCCGGAATGCGGCAGCACCAACAAGCGTTACCTGCCCATGAGGGGCCAGTTCCTGTTCTCGCAGATCAACGATGCACCTTACAGCGAGCTGGAGAACTGCACCTACTGCGGCGCGCCGCTGCGCAACAAGTGATGCTGACGGCTGATCTGCCCCGGGAGCTCCTGGCGGGCGTCTCCGGCGGAGCGGATTCCGTGGCGCTGCTGCGGATGCTGCTGGATGCAGGCATTACGGTCACGGCGGTGCATGTCAACCACGGCCTCCGGGGCGAAGCGTCCGATGGGGACGAGGCCTTTGTGCGGGAGCTGTGCCGGAGGCTGCGGGTGCCGCTGATGACTTATCGGGCAGTCCCGCCGGAAAATCCGGGGGAGGACTGGGCCCGGCAGGTGCGCTACGGCTTCTTCCGCCGGGCGGCAGAGGAAACCGGCATTCGCGCCGTGGCCCTGGCGCATCACCGGGATGACCAGGCGGAAACGCTGCTGATGCACCTTCTGCGGGGCAGTGGCCTGACCGGCCTGACCGGCATGGCGGCAGACGCCGTCAACGCGGACGGCCTGCGGATCCTGCGGCCGCTGCTGACCTGCTCCCGGCAGGAGCTGCGCGAATATCTGAAAGAAAAGAACCAGCCCTGGCGCGAGGACGCCAGCAATGCTGACCCGCGCTATCTGCGCAACGCCCTGCGCGGAGATGTGCTGCCGAGGCTGGAGGCGCTGATCCCCGGTGCGTCGGCCCGTCTGGCCCGCACGGCGGATGTGCTGCGCGAGGAGGATGCCTGCCTGTCCGCCCTGGCGGAGCAATTTCTGGCAGCGCATCCGGATGCGGACGCAGGCTGCCTGCCTTTGGCCCCTCTGCGGAATGAATCGCGCGCGATGCAGCGGCGGATTCTCAGGGCCTTCTGGCAGCGGAAATGCTCCGGAATGGCGGAACGAACCCTCTCTGCCCGGCAGACGGAGGAGCTCCTGGCGCTGGTGAATGCCGGAGCCGGGACGCGCTGCAGCCTGCCCGGCGATACCGGCGGCTATGTCGGCTGGACGCATCTGCATCTGCTGGGGTTTGAAACGACGACTGCGACAACGGCAATTACAGAAACGCCCTTGGAGCTGTCGGACAGGGTGATGCTGCTTCCGGCTGACGGGCAGCGCGGCGATGGCCGCCGCACACAGGCGCTTCCCCGGGCGATGCTGACCGGCCTGACGGTGCGGACCCGCCGGACGGGAGACTGGCTGCGGCCCTTTGGCAGCGAAGGCAGGCAGTCCCTGCAGGATTATTTTGTCAACCGCCGCGTGGATGCGCCCTTCCGCGACCGGGTGCCGCTTCTGTGCCGGGGCAGCGAGGTGCTGCTGGCAGGCGGCGTCGGGGCGGGCGATGTGCCGCGCCTGGAAAATACACAGGATGCTGCTTTGCTGTGCTGGCGGGAGAAATTCCCCTGGTGTGGCGAAGGAAATGAAGTGAGGTAAGCCGCCCGCAATGCGGGCATACTACCCGGGCATACCCGGACGAGGAGGATACATGCGATGATGGATACCAATGCGGCGCTGTATGGCGATCTGACCCAGATTCTGGTGACGCGGGAAGAGATTGCTGCGGCTGTCAGGAAGCTGGGACAGCAGATCACCCAGGATTATCAGGGCAAGGAACTGATGATGGTGGGCATCCTCAAGGGTGCGGTGGTGTTCTTCGCGGACCTGCTGCGCGAGATCGACTTGCCGGTGAAGATGGAGTTCATGGCGGTGTCCAGCTACGGCGCCACCACCAAGACCACGGGCGTGGTGAAGCTGGTCAAGGATCTGACGGTGGACATCACCGGCATGCATGTGCTGATCGTGGAGGACATCGTCGATTCCGGCATGACGCTGAGCTACCTGAGCAAGTACCTGGAGACCCGCGGCGCTGCCTCCATCAAGATCGCCACCCTCCTGGATAAGCCCGAGCGCCGCCGCGTTGACCTGAAGGCGGATTATTTCTGCTTCACCATCCCGGATAAGTTCGTGGTGGGCTATGGCCTGGATTATGACGAGAAGTACCGGAATCTGCCGGACATCGGCGTGCTGGATCCCCGCGTGTACGGCGGCAACTGACATATCTGCCGGTGCCCGGAATGATCTGCCCGGTGCGGAAAGTGAAATAAAGGTTGCAACCGGCATCCAAATATCGTACAATTAAGTTGAAAGCAATCTGAAACAGAGAGAAGTCTGAGAAGGAGGACCATTCAGTTGAGAAAGAACAGGGGTTGGCTGACCTACATTGCGGTGCTGGGCGTCTTTCTGATCATCGCCATTATGGTCAGCGGCGGAATGATGCCGAAGGATCGCACCCTGACCTATGCCGAAATGTGGGAAAAGATCGACGCGGGCGAGGTCAAGAGCGTCGCCATCCGCGGCACGAGCCTGTGGGGCATTTATGTGAACACCGAGGTGCGCGACGAGCAGTTCCCGGAAAAGAATTATGACTTTGAAGTGACCATTGCCGACCGCGAGAGCTTCCTGGAGGAGGCCTTCAAGCGTGTGGCGAAGGCCCGGAGCGAGGCCACGGGCGTCACCGTGTCCCCGGAGCAGATCAGCGAGGAGGATCTGGGCTTCACCGTCATCCCCCTGGCGCCGCTGAGCATCCCGTGGTGGTATGAGCTGGTCCCCTTCGTGATCATGCTGGTGCTGCTGGGCGGCTTCTGGTTCCTGATGTTCCGCAGCCAGTCCGGCGGGAACGGCAAGGTGATGAACTTCGGCAAGTCCCGTGCCCGCGTGGCCGATCCGTCCAAGAATAAGATTACCTTTGATGACGTGGCAGGCGCGGAGGAGGAAAAGGAAGAGCTGCAGGAGATGGTCGATTTCCTGCGCAATCCCCGCACCTATATCGAGATGGGCGCCCGCATCCCCAAGGGTGTGCTGCTCGTCGGCCCTCCCGGCACGGGTAAGACCCTGCTGGCCAAGGCCGTGGCGGGCGAGGCCGGTGTGCCCTTCTTCTCCATCTCCGGCTCCGACTTCGTGGAGATGTTCGTGGGCGTGGGCGCCAGCCGTGTGCGCGACCTGTTTGACCAGGCCAAGCGCGCCGCCCCCTCCATTGTTTTCATCGACGAGATCGACGCGGTGGGCCGTCACCGCGGCGCAGGCCTGGGCGGCGGTCATGACGAGCGCGAGCAGACCCTGAACCAGCTGCTGGTGGAAATGGATGGCTTTGCGATCAACGAGGGAGTCATCGTCATGGCGGCCACCAACCGCAGGGACATCCTGGATCCCGCCCTGCTGCGTCCTGGCCGTTTCGACCGCACCATTACCGTGAATTATCCCGATGTGGATGGCCGCGTTGCCATCCTCAAGGTGCACAGCAAGGGCAAGAAGCTGGCGGACGATGTGGATCTGTCCATCATCGCCAAGCGTACGCCCTTCTGCACCGGCGCAGAGTTGGAAAACATCATGAACGAGGCCGCGATTCTCGCTGCCCGCGCGCGTCGCAAGGACATCAGCCATCAGCTGCTGATGGACGCCATCGCTCGCGTGCAGATGGGCCCGGAGAAGCGCAGCCACAAGGTTTCTCCCCGTGACCGCCGGATGGTCGCCATCCATGA
>JAFXDB010000202.1 GCA_017516305.1 Clostridia bacterium
ATGGCGGCCTTTTTGTCCTTCTCGATGGCCTCGAGCTCCTTCTCCTGCATGCGCGGATCCGGCGGCGCGGTGTAGGCCGCGATTCGCACCCGGGAGCAGGCCTCGTCCATCAGGTCGATGGCCTTGTCCGGCAGGAAGCGGTCGGCGATGTAGCGGTCAGCCAGCATCACGGCGGCGTCCAGCGCCTCGTCGGTAATGTGGACGGAATGGTGCTGCTCGTAGCGCTCCCTGACGCCATGGAGAATGGCCAGGGTCTCCTCCGCCGTGGGTTCCCCCACCTGGACGGGCTGGAAGCGCCTCTCCAGGGCCGCGTCCTTCTCGATATGCTTGCGGTATTCGTCCATGGTGGTGGCGCCGATGCACTGCACCTCACCGCGGGCCAGGGCCGGCTTGAGAATGCTGGCGGCGTCCAGGGTGCCCTCGGCAGAGCCCGCGCCCACCAGCGTGTGCATCTCGTCCACAAAGAGGATGACGTCGCCCGCCCGGGTGATCTCGCGGAGGACGCCCTTCATGCGCTCCTCAAACTCGCCGCGGTATTTGCTGCCCGCCACCATGCTGGAGATGTCCAGGGCGATGATGCGCTTGTTCAGCAGCATGTCCGGGACATTGCCCGCCACGATGCGCTGCGCCAGGCTCTCCACCACGCTGGTCTTGCCCACGCCGGGCTCACCCACCAGTACGGGGTTGGATTTGGTGTAGCGGATGAGGATCTGGCTGACGCGGGAGATCTCGTTCTCGCGCCCGATGACCGGGTTGAGCTTGCCCGCGCGGGCCATTTCCGTCAGGTCGCGGCCGTACTGTTCCAGCATGGAGGGCGGCTTGCGGCCATTGCCGGACCGGGGCTGCTGCGGAGGCTCAGGCCGCCCCTGGGGATTGTCCCGGTCCGGCGACCCCTCCGGATGCGGATTGCCCTCCTTGTCCGGGGCGGCAGGGTTGACCTCTCCGCCCTGGCGGGAACGCGCCTCCTCCCTGGCGCGCCTGAGCCATTCCGGCAGCGACGGAGCCGCGTCCGCAGACGGAGCGGCAGGCTGTCCCACAATGACGCTGCGCAGATAGTCCGCCGCCTCCTTCATGTTCACCCCGCTGCGCAGCAGAATGCTGGTGGCGGCAAAGGGTTTGGGCGCGGTGACAATGGCCAGCAGCAGCATCTCCGTGCTGACGTGGCTCTGCCCCAGCTGACGGCTGGCACGCACGGCCATTTCCAGCAGGCGGTGCGCATTGGGCGTCATGGCCAGCTGCGTCACGGCGCCCTCCGGAACCGCCACATTCGTCTGCAGGCCGTGAATAATCTGCTGCAGATGGACAACAGATACCTTCTGCACGATCTCCGGCGGATAATTGCCGCCGGACAGCAGAAGGCCCTGCAGGATATGCAGCGTCCCCACAAAGGGCTGCTTCTCATTGGCCGCAGCCTGTCGCGCCAGATGAATGGCCTGCTGCGCCCGTTTGGTGAAATGCCCGAATGCTGCCATATTTTCCTCCTCATGACGCCCCCGCCGGATTTCCCCGCCCGGCAGGGGCTGCGAAATATCATTCATTGCCGCCACAGCGACACATGCGTCCTGCAGGGCGGATACGCCTTGTTCAACGAGCCGCACCGGCGATTTTCCCGCGCCGGGCGGTCACAGCAGCGGCTTCTCGCCCAGCAGCTCACGGACGCGGGCAGCGCGGCATGCGTCCAGGTCTTCCCCTGTCAGCGCTTCCTCCGCATAGCTGCGAAGATGCGCCACCAGCGCCTCCGGCACCAGGCCGTCCACCTTGTCCACGGCAACGGGCAGCAGCTCCAGCGCCGCGCCCAGCCGCACATCCGACCAGAGCCGCCAGAACTCCTCCTGGCCCAGTACACGAGCCGTCTGCAGGAGGCCGTAGGCCCGCCAGACCTTGTCCTCCAGGGCCAGGGGCGCATCCCGCAGCGCCTTCTGCCGCAGCTCCCGCTCCATGTCGCAGAGCTTCTGCACCTGATTGGACACCAGCTGACAGATTTCCGATTCCGTCATGCCCAGGGCGGAGGCGTTCATCACATCCAGGATGCCGAATTCATTCTTCTTGCCTGCGGACGGGACAAAGAACTGCACACCTGCCCGCTGCGCCTCCTTCCGGATCTCCTCCATCTGCGGCGAGCGCAGAAGCAGCGGCAGATGCACCCGCATGCCGGCATTCATGCCCGTCCCCATCTGGCCATACTGACCCTGCAGATATCCCAGCTCCTCGTCAAAGGCGAAGCTGACCCGCCGGGACAGGGCGTCGTCAATGGCAAAGCAAGCCTCCGCCGCCTCCGGCAGCGCACTGCCGGGGCGCTTTGCTGCAATGGCCACATGGGCCGTGCCGCAAAGTGTCACACAGGCGCTGCCATCCAGGGGCAGCATCACCGCCGATGTGCCCCGGTCATTCCTGACCCACAGGGGAATCTGTCCCGCCTCCAGCAGGGCCATGTGCCTGTCCTGGGACATGTCCCGCAGCAGATGGAGAGCAAAGCCCCTCCCCTGCAGCGCAGAGCGGGTGCGGCTGATGACACGGGCCGCGTCCTCCGGATTCTGGCGGGTATCGAAGGGGATATCCGGATAATTGCGCATCAGCGATACCTGTGAATGGACAATCAACACATCCCGCATCACGCATTCCCCCGGTTTTCTTCATTCCGCAGCGCATCCCGAAGCATGGCTGCCTTCTCATAATCCTCCCGGGCGACGGCCTCCTCCAGCTGCCGCTGCAGCCGCTCCAGGTGCGCCCGCTTCCGCTGCGCGACCGCCTCCGTCACCGGACGGCGGCCCACATGCTGCAGGGACGCGCAGCTCTCGCTCAGCACCCGCTTCACCGACTGCCGGAAGGCCGTACAGCAGGCCGCACACGCCGGGCGGCGCTGCTTGCGGAAGGCCTCATAGGTCAGGCCGCACTGGGGGCAGGCCTCTGCGTCGCCGTCAAGGGCGGGCAGCGGCTGCTCCTGTGCCGCCTGCTGCGGCTTTCCTTCCTCCGCCGCTTCCTCGGCCCGGCTCTGCGCGGCATTGCGCGCCGCCGACAGGATCGAGCCCAGCACCTGGCCCAGGTTGCCCGCGGCAATGGCCATGCTCGCCTTGGCCATACAGGCCTGGCAGAGCTTGCGGTGCATCACCTTCTCGCCCATCATCACCGCCACAGTGCAGACGGCGCTCTGCTGCCCGCAATCCTCGCACAGCACCTGCTCGTTCTCATGTTCAGACATTCGCGCCACCTCCCTGGGAACGGTTCTGCCTGGCGACAGCCAGCAGCATGGTTTTCAGCGTCCGGGCGCGGATGGCGTTCTTCAGCGGATCCGGGATCGGGATGGACAGTGCCTGGGCGGAAATCGCCGCCCGCATCAGCTCTGCCTCCTTCACCGTCACCACCTGCTGCTCCATCAGCTGCGCGATCAGCCGCACAGCCTCCATCTCACTGATGGATTCGCCAATGCGCTCGTTGACCAGGTACATCAGCCTCTGGGAGCCCGTCTGCACCACCCGCACGATGCGGATATAGCCGCCGCCGCCCCGGCGGGACTCGGTGATATATCCATGATCGGGGGAAAAGCGGGTCGCCAGCACATAATTGATCTGGCTGGGAGCGCAGCCGAAATACTCCGCCAGCTCGCTCCGCTTGAGCTCCACCTCCGGGGAGTCCTCCGCCAGCAGCGTCTTGATAAAGCTCTCAATGGAATCGCTCAGCTTCATCCTCGTTGCCTCCTTGTCGTGAACCAGGATATTCCTGACTTTCTTTGACTATATCCATTATAGCAGAATTCTGAAGAATTTCAACCCCCCGGCAGACATTTCCGCCCCTTTTCCTCATGCTTCTCACGCTTCATCATCCGCGCATCATAAAAAGCGTTCCGTCAGGCCATGCTATCCCCGAAGGAGGCGATCACATGACCCCGGAACGCAACCAGGATATCCTCGATATCGACCTGGACAACAACCTTGTCAGCAGCACCGAATGCACCGGCATGCTGCCCGCCATTGCCGACTACGACACCCCCCATGGCATGTCTGCCGCCACCGACGTGCCCGCCCCCGTCATCGCAGCGCGGGAAGACCCAGCGCGTTCGCCGCTGACCGGTGGAAGTGAGCATCTTTATGGTGGACATAGTCAACCGATGACCACACCTGCCGTCCGTCCGGCCAAAGCACCTGGCCCGTACCATCGGGATTCAGGCCGTAATCGGTGATGGACTTCCCTGCCTCGGGCAGCAGCACCGTCAGCCGGTTCAGCACCCGGTTGCCCAGGAAGAGCGCAAACACCCCCGTCCCGACATCCACGGAGATGTGATGCCCCGTGAAGCCGCTCAGGCCGATGGCCAGCCCGCTCTCGTACACGGGAATCTCGCTGAAGTACTGCACCGGATGCAGCACGTAGCACTGCGCCCCCAGATACTGCTGATAGCTGCCGTCAGCCCGGCGGAAGCCCGTGCGGTTGCGGCTCATGTCAATGAGCGTCCTGCGGCTGACAACCTTCTCCCGCAGCAGCCCCTGGCAGAGCTTCACCATGTCCGCCGTGGTGGAAAACAATCCCGCATGCCCGGCGAAATCCGGATAGAGCCGCGCTGCCTTGGGGTCATGGGGCATGCCGGGGGCCAGGCCTTCGCGCAGGATGTACCGGCCCCGCTCGATGCGGTGCTCGCGGTCATACAGCACGCAGTCGCCAAGGCGCTCCTCCGGCACCACATGGAAGGTATCCGCCATACCCAGGGATCGCAGAACGATGCGCCTCACCTCATCCAGGAGCGTCTCCTGCGCCGCACCCTCGATGACATACTTGAGCACCATGGCATGCATATCCGAATACGCGCGCCCCGTGACCGGCCCCGGCTGGATGGCGAAAAGCTGCTGCTGCGCCTCCGCCGGGGTTTTCTGCGTGTCCACCCGCTGCGCCGTCGTCAGGGCAATTTCAAAGCCCAGCACCTGGCTGACCTTCGCGTCCGATAGATGGATGAACTGCGGCGCATAGGCTGTCACCGGCGCATTCAGGTCGAGCCTGCCTTCCTCGTGCAGACGCATGACCGTCAGGCCCGTAAACAGCTTTGTCAGGCTCGCCAGGTCAAAAAGGCTGTTTTCAGTCAGGGGTGTACCTTTTTCATCCTGAACACCGCCCCGATGGCACACGAAACGCCCCGCATCTCCGCAGGCCACGGACAGGCAGGGCATGATATGGGTCTCCTCGGTAAAGTAGCGGACGGAATCCTGCAATGTCATACCATCACCACAGCTGATACAAGCTCGGCACTTCCCGCTTTCACAAACCAAATCCCGAATTTCTCACTCCACGCCGATGCGGGTACAGGCCACACGGCCGCTGACCAGGTCGCTCAGGCGGTGCCGCGCATGGCCGATGATGACGGTCGTTCCCTGCTTGGCAGACTTGAGGGCGAATTCCAGCTTGGCCCGCGCACCGTTGGCTCCGGCACGGGAGGCGCCCACGCAGTTGCTCTGTAGCTTGCGCACCGCCGTTTCCAGCTCCTCCACGTTCCGGCCCGTCACATCGCGCACCAGGGTCGTAGGGTCAGCCGGGTTCTGGTAGATGCCCTCGGTGCTGGTCATCAGCACCAGGGTCTTCGCCTTTACAAGGCCCGCAATCACCGCAGCCGTCTCGTCGTTATCCACGCATTCCACCACGTCATCGCCATGCTGGCGGCGGATGGCCAGCTCCATCTTGCGGATCTCCTCGTCGCTGACCGGGTCGTTGTAATTGACGATGGGTACCGTTTTCTGCTGCGCGGCGCGGATGAGCAGGCGGCGGATGTACTCCCGCTTCTCGGGATCGTTGAAGTGGGTGTGCTCCACCAGCAGCTGCCGCACACCATACTCCTGCGGGATAAACTGCCGGTAATTCTGCATCAGGATCGACTGGCCCTGGGAGGCGTAATCCGCCTTCACATCATTGTCCGTGCCGGTCAGCTCGCATCCGGTGCGCTTGATGTAGTCCAGGCGGCCGATCTCCGCCGCGCCGGAGGTGACCCAGATCATGCCCGGCTTCAGCTCGCTCCCCAGGCGGGAGAAAATGTTGTAGTCAATGTCCCGATCCTCCCGGCGGATCAGCGCCATGGAGCCGATCTTGCCGACGAGATCAAACTGGTATTCCATTTGGGAAGTTCCTCCGTTCAGGGCTCCTTGCGGCCCGTAGAATTCAGGTTGAAATGGCGCCGGATGATCTTTTCCATCCCCGCCAGTCCGGCATAATAGCCGTGGCCGTTGTCCAGCACCACATCCGCCGCGGCGCGGTACACGTCGATGCGCTCATGGTACAGGCGCTCCACCTCCGGCAGGCCCTTGGCGGCCAGCATGGGGCGGCGGTTGAGCTTGATGTCACCCATGATCTCCTCCAGCGGACGATCCACCAGCAGGATGATGCCGTGATTGCGCATAATGGCCAGGTTCTCCGGCCGCATCACCATGCCGCCGCCGGTGGACACCAGCGACCCCGGCTCCCGGGTCAGCTGAATGAGGACATTCGTTTCCGCCGCACGGAAAGCCGTCTCGCCGTACTTCTCAAATATCTGCGTCACAGGGCAGCCCGCCGCCTGCTCAATCCGGGCGTCGGTATCCACATAGGGAAGCCCCATGGTGCTGGCCACCTTGCGGCCCAGGCTGGACTTGCCGCAGCCGGGCATACCGATGATGAAGATGTGCCTGTCAAGCATGATCCTTCGCCTCCAGCAATCGCTCCTGCTCCGCACGGCTGAGCGCCATGATCTTCACAAACAGCTCGCGGACAGAGGGCGCCCAGTGGGCATCCTGCAGCATGGCGCAGCGGCTTGCCAGCACCTGCTCCTCCCTGCTACGGTCAAGGACGGGCATGGCATGGGCGATTTTGTACGCCGCTACGTCGCGGGAAAGCAGCATGCGCTTTTCAAACAGGCGGACAATCTCCCTGTCCACCTCGTCCAGCGCCGCCCGCGTTTTCTGTAATTCCTCCATACCTTCTCTCCCCCCTCTTCCTCTGTTGACATTATAGCCGATTCCTCGCCGTTTTGCAACGCCGCAGCATGAGGCAGATTGTTCTATTTCCGTTCTGGATGCAAAAATTAACGGAGGCCGACTTACTCGCCGGTCTCCGTTCTGTTTATTCCGCTGCTTCCTCCGCCGGAGGCTCGCTCCGCCGGGGCTTCTCCCCCAGCGCCAGGGTAAAGGCAAAGGCTGCCCCCTGTGCTGTATCCAGCAGGCGGATGGACTGCCCGTGCATCTCCATGATCCGCTGGCAGATGGAAAGCCCCAGGCCCGTTCCCTTGCCGGAGGTATGTGCCCTGTCTGCGGTGAAGAACCGCTCGAACACGCGCGGCCTGTCCTCCGGCTGGACGCCAATGCCATCATCGGCGACGGTCACCGTGCAAAGCCCTTCCGAAGCCCGGACGGTCAGGTTGATGCGTCCGCCGTCAGGCGTAAACTTGATGGCGTTGTCCATCAGATTGGTCGCCACCTGCTCGATGCGGGCCATATCTGCGTGGACATAGCAGGGCTCCGGGTCGAAATCGCATTCCACGTCCAGGCGGCGGGCGTCGATGTCGCCCATGCGGCGCAGGAAAACGCGCTCCAGCAGGTCGCAGATGTCGAAATCACTCATTTCCAGCGCTGCATCCTCCCGTTCCAGGCGGGAGAGCGCCAGCAGCTCCTCGATGAGGCCGGAGAGGCGCTTTCCCTCCTCGCTGACGATGGACAGATAGCGCGCATGCCCTTCCTCCGGGATGGTGCCGTCCAGCATGCCGTCCACATACCCGCGGATGGCAGTGATGGGACTGCGCAGTTCGTGGCTGACATTGGCAACGAATTCCCGGCGGCCATCCTCCACCCGGCTGAGCTGCTCCGCCATGGTGTTGAAGGCAGCAGACAGCTCCGCCACCTCCGGCGCCGCGTGGGTATCGGGGACGCAGACGTCAAAATCGCCGTCCGCCATGGCAGCCGCAGCCTGCGTCAGGCGGGTCAGGGGGCGGATCACGCTGCGCAGATAGGCCAGCAGCACCAGTCCCGCCCCCAGGCAGGTGACGGCCACAACGCCCGCCACCGGGCCGATCAGCCCCTCTGCCCCCGCAGAAATGACCTGCGCCGGCGTCTGCATGAACACCGCGCCCAACACCACATTGTTCTGTACAAAGGGCACCGCCACGGTGAAATAATCATTGCCGTCCACATTCACATGCAGCTCAATCTCCGTACCCTGCAGCACCTGCGTCATGGAGCGTCTCACGTCCTCCATGTCGATCATGGCCGCAAAGGCAGGGTTGCCCGCCAGCGCGGTATTCTTGTTGTCCATGATGCGGCCGTTGCGGTCAACGACCATGATATACGCGCCGTAACGGGCATAGACTGCCTGCGCGCGCCGCTGAAGGTATGCCTCGGCAAAGTCTGCCTGCGGGAATCCGCCGTAGCGCCCGTAGCCGAAGTAGCTCTGCGAACGCTGCTGCTGGGCTGCCAGCCAGGCGATCTCGCGGGCCTCCTGGCGCAGCTGCTCCAGCACCGCCTCCGTCTGCTGATTCTTCAGCGCGAAAAAGCCAATGGCGCTGAGCACCCCCGTCAGCAGCAGGATGCCCGCAAGCACCACGGCCATGATCCTTGTAAACACGCCTTCCTCGCTTTCTGCTTACGGACTGCCCGTGATTTCGAATTTGTAGCCCCGGCGGCAGACGGTCCTGATGCACCAGCCGTGCTTCTCGCATTCAGGGAGCTTATCGCGCAGGCGCTTGACATGCACGTCCACCGTGCGGCTCTCGCCCTCAAAGTCGTAGCCCCAGACCTGATCCAGCAGCTGACCGCGGGTAAAGAGCTGGTTGGCATGGCTGGCCAGGAAGTGCAGCAGCTCCAGCTCCTTGGGGGGCATGGCGACCTTCTCGCCCTCGTAGCGCACCTCGTAGCGCTTCAGGCTGATGGTCAGGCCGGGAAAGGACAGGCTGTCGTCCTGCTCCTCCGCCGCGCCCTGGGTCCGGCGCAGCACCGCCTTCACGCGGGCCACCATCTCCTTGGCGTCAAAGGGCTTGGTGATGTAATCATCCGCGCCCATTTCCAGCCCCAGCACCTTGTCGAACACCTCGTCCCGGGCAGTGAGCATGATGACGGGGATGCTGCTGGTGCGGCGGATGGCGCGCAGCACCTGCGTACCGTCCATGCCTGGCAGCATCACGTCCAGCAGCATCAGATCCGGCGGCAGGCGACGGAATTCCGCCAGGGCGTCGTCGCCGCGGGCCGCCACCTTCACGGTGAAGCCCTCCTTGTCCAGGTACAGCTGCACCAGGTGGGCAATATTGGGATCATCGTCCACGATGAGGATGTAGGGCTTGTCTTTCATGGATGGAACACCTCCGGGGATAGAATAACACGGACGTGTGACAGGAGGATGAATGAACTGTAAATTCGGGATTCAATATGTCAGTTCTACCAAATATTCATCATCGATCAGGAGGACTTCACAGCCGGCCTGACGGCATCTGGCCAGGTTTTCGTTGTTGTCGTGGACGAGGCATTCCAGGTCGAGTTCAGGATCATCGCCGCGGTTCTCCACAACGCTGTCATAGCGGCGCACATCCTCGAAGCGGCTGCGCAGATAGCGCTCGGTCATCACAAGGCAGACAAACCGGATATGCGGCAGGTATTCCTCGCTGAAATCCTTGCGCCAGTCGAAGGGCAGATAACACCCCTCGATGACCAGGTGCTGCTCATTCTCAACGGCCGTCTTGATCATTTCCCGCACAATGGGCCACATGAGGGCCGTCAGCGCATCGTCGTCCTCCACCGTCAGATCCGTATAGCCGGAGCGGATCAACCCCATCTTCAGGTGATCCAGGGAGAGATAGGGCCAGCCGTGCTGTTCCAGCAGACGCTGGGCCAGCGCGGTCTTTCCGGTGTGGCTCGTGCCTGCAATCAGGGTGATCACGCGCTGTTCCTCCTCTCTGCCACTGCTTACTTCAGCTTCACGATGGTCACGCCGGTCTCGCCCTCGCCGTAAACGCCCAGGCGCATGCTGGCCACACCCTTGTGGTGCTTCAGATGCTGCTGGATGCCCGCGCGCAGCACGCCCGTGCCCTTGCCGTGGATGATGCTGACTTCCCCAAGGCCGCCCATGATGGCGTTGTTGATGAAGCCGTCCACCTCCAGGAGCGCATCCTCCAGCATCATGCCGCGCACGTCGCATTCCATCCTGACGTTGCGGGCCAGGCCCTCTGTACGCATGTTGACATTGCCCTGCTTCGCTTTGGCAGCCTTGACCTCTGCGGGCTTCTGCTGCACCAGGCGCAGATTCTTCAGCGCCACCTTCATCTTCATGATGCCGGCCTGCACATCCACCTCGCCCTTGGCATTGGGGGCGGACAGGACGGTGCCGTTGCTGCCGATGGTGAGGATCTTCACGATATCGCCGGGCTTGACGGTGGTCGGCGGCGCGCTGTCATCCTGCTTCTGCTGGATGCCCTCGGCCAGGCCGTCCAGGGTCTTTTCCAGGGCGCGGCGGGCAGCATTGACGCCGTCGGGCGCGCCGCCCTCCTTCTTCATGCGCTTGAGGTCGGAGATGATGCCCTCAGCCTCGCGGCGGGCCTGCTCCACGATGCGGCGGCCCTCCTCCTTGGCCTTGCGGACGGCGTTCTCGCGCTTGTCCTCCATTTCGCGGCGGAGCTTCTCCGCCTCGTCGCGGAGCTTGATGGTCTCCTCACTGGCCTTGCGGGCGATCTCTCGCTCGCGCTCGGCGACCTGCCGGTGGAATTCTGCATTGGCGATGACGTCCTCAAAGCGGATGGAGTCGCTGGAAAGCAGCTCCTTGGCGTCCTCGATGAGGAACTCCGGCAGACCCAGCTTGCGGCTGATCTCAAAGGCATTGGACTTGCCCGGCACGCCGATGGACAGGCGGTAGGTGGGCCGCAGGGTCTCCACGCTGAACTCCACCGATGCGTTTTCGACGCCGGGGGTAGAGAGCGCAAAGGCCTTCAGCTCGCTGTAATGGGTGGTGGCCATGGTGCGCACATGGATCTTCAAAAGGCGGGTCAGGATGGCCTGCGCCAGGGCCGCGCCTTCGGTGGGGTCTGTGCCCGCACCCAATTCGTCAAAGAGCACCAGGTCGCGCGGGGTGACCTCCTGCATGATGGAAACAATATTGGTCATGTGGCTGGAGAAGGTGGACAGGCTCTGCTCGATGGACTGCTCGTCGCCGATATCGGCAAAGACCTGCTCGAACACTGCCAGCTCCGTGCCGATATCCGCCGGCACCTGCAGGCCCGCCTGGGCCATGAGGGTAAAGAGGCCCACCGTCTTGAGGGTGACAGTCTTGCCGCCGGTGTTGGGGCCGGTGATGATGAGGGAGGTGAAATCCTTGCCCAGCCAGAGGTTGGAGGGCACCACCTTCTCCGGATCGATCAGCGGATGGCGGCCGCGCACGATGTTGATATAGCCGTCCTTGTTAAGCTTGGGCGACACGGCGTACATCTCGCGGCTCAGTGCGCCCTTGGCGAAGATGAAGTCCAGCTCCGCCAGGATCTCCACCGTTTCCCGCAGCTGATCGCCATAGGGGGCAATCTCGGCCGACAGGGCCGCCAGGATACGCTCGATCTCCTGCTTCTCCTTGGCCTCCCACTGGCGCAGCTCGTTGCCCATCTCCACCGCCGCCATGGGTTCAATGAAAAGGGTGTTGCCCGTCGCCGACTGGTCATGCACAAGGCCCGGGACATTGGCGCGGCTGTCAGCGCGCACGGGGATCACATAGCGGTCGTTGCGCATGGTAACGATGGTGTCCGTCAGGTACTTCTGAAAGTTGGGGTTGCGCACCATCTGGTTCAGCTTTTCCTTGATGCGCTCAGTGGCGCCGCGCAGATGGCGGCGGATGTTCATCAGCTCCGAGGACGCGCGGTCGGCGATCTCCTCCTCGCTGATGATGGCCGTGGTGATATCGTCCTCCACATTGCGCAGGGACACCAGACCCTGCGCCTTGGCTTTGAGGATGGGCGTATTCTCCCGGTCGGTGACCAGCGCACTGCGGGCCGCCCGGGCCGCGGAAAGCAGCGCCGCCACGGTCAGCAGCGCCTTGGGGGACAGCGTTGCGCCCTTTTCCGCCAGGGAGATGGACTGGCGCACATCGTCAAAGGACACCAGCGGAGAGGAGCCCAGGTACTGCAGGATGACCGTGGCCTCCTCCGTCTCTGCCTGCCACGCGGCGATCTCCGCCAGATTGTCCGACGGGATCAGCGCCATGCAGCGCTCCACGCCCATGGGCGTCAGCGCCTTGGTGGCCAGCTTCTCACGGATCTTGGTGAATTCCAGCACCCGCAGGGTTCTTTCCTTGATCATCAGTTTCACCTCGCATAAATAAGGTATATATCGGGATTTTACAAAATACGGTATAAAACGGGATTTATTCCACAGGGCGGTTCCAGTGGGCCGAGGTCGTTTCCGCCGCGTTCCTCTCGCCCATCCAGGCGCCGACCGCCTCCCGCAGCGCCGCGCCGGACTCGTTGCACAGCGTCATCAGGGGCGTGTAGCCCTCGCTGCGCACCCGAGAAAGCAAATCGGTGGGGACGCTGTTCATCAGGCGCACCAGGCAGCCCTCGGGCAGACGCAGGCGCATCAGCGGGAAGCGCACGCCCCGGCGGTCTGTGAAGGCCGTACCGGCGAGCGCATCCGGATTTCCGTTGTCGCACAGGCGGCAGGATGCATGGCCCTTATCAAGGCCCAGGTACGTCCGCGCCGGACAATGGTGCAGCAGCATCAGCTGCGCCCGGCCATAGGCGGGAACGATCACATTTGGGGTGTATTTCAGGAGTTTATTCAGCTCTGCAGCGGACAGCTCCCCGCTGGCGGTCACAAATTCGCAGCCCTGTTCCAGCAGGAAGCGGGCCGCCAGGCGGTTCATCACCGGCACGCCCTCTCCCGCACCGAAGGGCACGGGCCATTGCATGCCCATTTGGCCCACGCTGCCCAGCACCACGCCGCCCAGCTTGTCCTTGTGGGCAGTCACGAAGGTGTGCAGCATGTCCAGGGTGGCCTGCTCGCATTTCATGGGCAGATGCAGCCACACGCCGCCCTCCATGGCACGGAGGCCC
The DNA here is from genome assembly GCA_017516305.1 of Clostridia bacterium. GTDB lineage: Bacteria > Bacillota > Clostridia > Christensenellales > Aristaeellaceae > UBA11524. The sequence continues at coordinate 13,016 of JAFXDB010000202.1, forward strand.
TCTTCCAGCGCATCAGGCCGGAAATCCTCCGGGTACCACACGATGCGCGCCTCCAGCTCCCGCACGGCGGCGTACTGCTCCGCGCTGCGCACGATAATGACCGGCGGCGTCGCCTGCCCGGTCATCTCCGCTTCAGGCATCGGCAGTTCGCGCCCAGCGGGTCTGGCAAAGTCCTCCGCGCGCTGCTTTTCCAGCTGTTCCAGCACCTCACGGCGGATGCTGTTGAGCGCCGACACGGGCACAAAGGCGTCCTGGGTGAAGACGGTCAATTCCCGCAGCGCAAAGGGTGTGTCGCCGGTCTTGCTCAGGTTCCTGCGGGCGTCATCCTCGCTCATGGCGCGCTTCTGGGCGGCGGTGACCACATCCCCCGTGGCCGTCACGGTGGACGTGCCGTCGGTGACCGTCAGCGTGAGCGGCTCGCCGGGCAGGGCCACCAGCGTCATGTCGCAGGGAATGGCGGGAATGGTGAGCGTCTGCGCCTCCGCCAGCTGGGCGCTGCTGGTCAGGCGAACAACGGCGTCGCCCCTGGCAATGCGCATATCCGGGCGCAGCCGCAGCGTCGCGGTCTCCCCCGCCGGGACACTGTGGCCGGAATAGATCATCTCCGCATCGCCCTGGCGGGTGCGAAGCTGCAGGCCGTCGCCGTCCGCCAGGTCGCGGTCGCAGCGCATCTTCGCCATGCCGCCGCTGACGGAGACGATCGTCCCCACGGGGACACCGCCATGGTTCACGCGACTCTCGCAGATCACGCCCGCATCCTCGCAGCCCATGGCATAGCCGTCCATGAAGCCGCCGCGCTGGAAGATCTGCAGGAGTCCATCGCGCTCCTGCTCATCCGCCTTGCGGAAAGCGCCCGCCTGCAGGCCGTCGATGCCCCGGCGATAGCTGCCAGCCACCGCCGCCACATATTCCGGGCGCTTAAGGCGTCCCTCCAGCTTGATGGAGCAAGCCCCGGCCTTCGCCAGCTCCGGCAGGTGGTCACGCATGCACACGTCGCGGGGGCTGAGCCACGCTGCGGTCTTGCCCCGATACTCATAGAGCAGACGGCAGGGCTGGGCACAGCGCCCTCGATTGCCGCTGCGTCCGCCGATCATGCTTGAAAAAAGGCATTGCCCGCTGACAGCCACGCACTGCGCGCCATGGCCAAAGACCTCGATCTCGATGCCCTCGGCGGCGCATTTTGCAATCTCCGCCAAGCTGCACTCACGCGCCAGGACCACGCGGGTCATTCCCTGCGCCCTGCAGAAGCGGACGCCCGCAGCGTTATGGATGGCCATCTGCGTACTGGCATGAACGGGCAGGTCGGGAAAGCATTCCCGCGCCAGCTTCATAACGCCCAGATCCTGCACCAGCACGGCATCCACCCGCACCTCGTTCAGCAGCCGCAGCACGTCCATGACGCCGGCAAGCTCGCCGTCCTTGACCAGGGTATTGACCGTCACATGCACGCGGACATGATGCAGGTGCGCAAAATGCACCGCCTCCCGCAGGGCAGCCTCGTCAAAGTTGCCAGCCCCGGCGCGGGCGGAATAGGCCGCATAACCCAGGTACACCGCGTCAGCGCCTGCGGCCACAGCCCTGTCCAGCGCCTCGCGGTTGCCGGCAGGCGCAAGGTTTTCCATCATCATGTTGACTCCTGCTGGCCCAGCTTATCCCGCAGGGCATTCAGTTCCCGGCGCAGGCGAGAATTCTCGTCCTGGGCCTTCATCAGTTCGTCGGTGATGTTCATCGCCACCAGCACCGCCACGGTCTCCCGGCTCTGGCGGGTGGCAAACACCGCCTCGGTGATCTGCCTGTCCACGTAGGAAGCCACGCGGGCCATATGCTCCGGCGTGTCGGCAGAGACAAGGGCAAACTCCTTGCCCGCCACGCGCACGGTGATCTTCTGCTTTTCCATCTTTTACGCTGTTCTCCTCAAAATAACGAATACCGGCGCGGCCCGGCGTGCTTCCGCCATGGTCTGCGCCGGTATTCTGCCTCGGCGGCTTGCTGTTTCCAGCAGGATCACATCCGTGGATTACATCTGATCGAAGGGGAAGACCTGGCCGAAGGTCTCCACGCGGATGGAGGCCATGCGCTGATCCTCGTAGGGACGATCCATGCGGTCGCGCTTGACGCTTACGATGGCGTCGGCGGTCTCCATGCCCTCCAGCACCTTGCCGAAGGCGGCGTACTGGCCGTCCAGGTGGGGGCTGTCGGAGGTCATGATGAAGAACTGGCTGCCGGCGGAGTCGGGCATCATGCTGCGGGCCATCGACAGCACGCCATAGGTGTGCTTGAGGGGGTTCGGCACGCCGTTCATGGCAAACTCGCCCTTGATGCGGTAGCCGGGGCCGCCGGTGCCGGTGCCCTTGGGGTCGCCGCCCTGGATCATGAAACCGGGGATGACGCGGTGGAAGATCAGCCCGTCATAGAAGCCGGAATTCGCAAGAGCGATGAAATTGCCCACGGACTGGGGAGCGATGTCCGGGTACAGCTCGCCCTTCATCTCGCGCCCATCCTCCATGGTGATGACAAATACAGGATTCTGTGCCATGAATGACACTCCTTTCAGAAATTCAGCCGTCAGCCGGAGCAAACGGCTGCATACAGCATATTGATGTGCCGCCATTCTGGTGCACATTCCCTATTGTACCAGCATTTGCAGAGAAATGCAAGTTTTCCGAGTAAATTCGTCAGCATGCAGCAAAACAAGTCGGCTGACAGCGTTATTTTTGCCTTTCAAGCCGCATCTTTTGCCGCTTACACCCCGAAAAGCTCCCGCTTGCGGGCAATCATCTCGTCCACGCGGGCGATATAGTGCTCGATATTGGCCACATTAGGGGCGCGGCCGATGTGGCCCTCGTCCTCGTAGATGCGCTTCGATATGCCGCCAGCGCCCAGGGCCAGAATGTGGGTCGTCTCCTCCATGATGTCCACATTGTACTGGCAGGCGTGGCCCGGCAGCGCATAGCCGATGTTCTCCAGGTTCCCTGCCATATTCTTCTGGCGGTAGAGGTAGTATGGCTCCAGCCCCAGCTTCCGCGCAGTCGCCAGACCCATATCCACCATGGCGGCAGCCTCCACGCCCGTGGGGATGCGGTATTTCTCAAAGTGCAGGCGCGTGGCACGCTTGATGGCCAGGGTATGCACGGTCAGGCTCTCCGGCTTCAGGCGCAGAGCCCAGTCCATCGTGTGGGCAAAGTCATCCACCGTTTCGCCGGGGAGACCGGCGATGACGTCCATGTTGATGTGGCGCATGCCCGCCTCACGCGCCATGGCATAGCCGTCCACCACCTGCTGCGCCGTGTGGGCGCGGCCGATGATGCGCAGCGTCTCATCGTTCATCGTCTGCGGGTTGATGCTGATGCGCCCGACCCCCGCGTCGCGGATGACAGCCAGCTTGCCGGGCGTGATGGTGTCCGGACGGCCCGCCTCCACGGTATACTCCGACGCACCGGGGAAGCGCAGCATCATCCTGTCCAGCAGGCGGCGAAGCTGATCTTCGTTCAGGCTCGTGGGCGTACCGCCGCCGACATAGACCGCGCGGAGTTTTCTCCCGCTGTCAGCGATGACGGAGCAGCTCTCGTCCATCTCCCGGAACAGCGCATCCAGATATGGCTCCACCAGCTTCCCCTTTCCCAGCTCGCCCGAGGAAAAGGAGCAGTAGGTGCAGCGCGTGGTACAGAATGGAATGCCGATATACACGTCCATCCACCGGTCCTCCGGCGGAGGCAGCAGGCCCTGCACCCGGGCGATCTCCCAGAGGAGGTCAGCCTTCTCCGGCGTCACGTCGAAGTTTTCGACGACATAGCGCTTCGCGGCTTCCTCGCCCAGCCCGCGGGAAATGGCCTCCTGCATCAGGTGTGTCGGACGGATGCCGGTCAGGCTCCCCCACGGCGGGTGGACGCCCGTCACCTCGCGGCACAGGTCGTACATCGTCTGGCGGACGAGGCGGCGGGCGGCACGCTTGCAGTGCAGCTCCTGCAGGCGCTTGTCGGTCTCCTCCGGCGGGACAGACACGGCATTTTCCACCGCTTTTTCACCGACAACGCAGCGGCAGCGGTATTTCCCTGCCTCCTCCCAGGCCTGCCAGGTGAAGCGTGGATTCGCCGCCAGCAGCGCGTCGTCTTCAATGCCGAACAGCCGGGTTACATTGACCAGATCCGGCTCGATGGCGTCAAGATAGTGCATCATATCCGTTTCCTCCATCCATCGACTCCCCTTTCGGGAGAGCTGTCAGCGCAAGCTGACTGAGAGGGCTCAGTGTCCTGGAAAGATATCATACTTCTGCGCCAGGGGCGACAAGCGCCGCAGCGACGCTGCCAATTGCGCCATGCTGCCGCCGGGCAGATCGGTGCGGCCATAGCCGTAGTGGAAGAGCGTGTCGCCGGTGAACAGCCACTCCCCCGCCCGATAGCACACGCAGCCCGGGGTGTGACCGGGCGTATGCAGTACGGTGAATTCCACGCCTGCATAGTGCAGCACATCGCCCTCGCGGACAGTGCGGGTCGCCTCCGGCGCGATGACGTGATCGCCCACCAGCCAGGAGGCGTTCAGCGTCGCATCCCGCAGCATGGGCGCGTCAGCCTCGTGGATGACGATTTCCGTATCGGCCCCCGCCAGCCCGGACACGCCGCCGATGTGGTCAAAATGCCCGTGAGTCAGCAGGATAGCCGCGATTCTGCGGCCCTCACAGGCCTTCGCAATGCGCTCCGGCTCCGCGCCGGGGTCGATGACCACGCATTCGTCAGACGCGTCGTCCCAGACGATGTAGCAGCTGGTGGACAGGTCGCCCACAGAAAGATGCTTCCTATGCAGCATGCCGTTTCCTCCCATTATGGTACATTTTGGGCGTTTATCAGAACAGCTTGGTGGAATCCATCAGCATGGTCACCGGGCCGTCATTGACCAGCGACACCTGCATATCCGCGCCGAAAACGCCCGTCTCCACATGAATCCCCTGGTCGCGCCAGGCCCTGACCAGCCCCTCGTACATGGGGACAGCCTTGTCCGGACGGGCAGCGGCGGTGAAGCCGGGGCGGCGCTGATTCCTCGCGTCACCGTAAAGGGTGAACTGGCTCACCGCCAGGATCTCCCCGCCCACGTCCAGGATGGACTTGTTCATCTTGCCGTTTTCGTCCTCAAAGATGCGCAGAGTCGGGATCTTCGATGCCATGTACTCCAGATCCTTCTGCTCGTCGTCCACAGAAACGCCAATGAGGATCATATATCCCCTGCCGCACTGGCCCACGACCTTGCCGTCAATGGATACGGAAGCAGAGGAAACCCGCTGAATCACGCAGCGCATTTTCTTCCCTTCTTTCCTTTTTGAAAGGCTCCCCCTCTCAGGGAAGCCTCTGATACTTGAGGTATGTTCCTGGATTTCTTATCAGGCTCTGAACACATCGATAACGTCGCTCTTGCGCATCAGCTGCTTGACCAGCTTGTCCATCTGCTCGCGGCTCTTGATCTCCACCACGAAGCGGAAGGTGGCAATGCGGGTCTTGGGTTCAACGGCAGCGGCACAGTTCTTGATGGTGATGTTCATGTCGCTGATGACCGACGCCAGCTCCACCAGGAGGTTGGGCTTGTCGTAGGCCACCACCTTCACCGACACGTCGAAGGAGCCGATGTTCTCATCCGCCCAGTCCACGTCAATGCGGCGCTCCTGCTCGGCAGCGCAGGCGTTGACGCAGTCCACCTTGTGGATGGTCACGCCGCGGCCGCGGGTAATGTAGCCGACGATGTCATCCCCCGGCACGGGGCTGCAGCAGCGGGCAAAGCGCACGGGAATGTCCACATCCGCCAAACTGGGTAGGATGACGCCGTGGTGCACCTTCGCGGCGGAGCGGGTCTTGACAGGCTCCTCGGGGGCGATAAGCTCCTCGATCTTCGGCGCAGCGCTCTGCTGAGCCTGGCGCTGTTCCTCCACCAGACGGCTGACGACGTATACCGCCGCCATGCCGCCATACCCGACGGCAGCGAAAATGTCATCCAGAACAGTGAAACCGTATTTGCGCATGATCTGCTCGTAATACTCCGGCTTCAGCAGCTCTGCAGGAGAGATGCCGCGGCGGCGGCACTCGCGTTCCACCATGCTGCGGCCCAGCTCCACATTCTCTTCCTTGAATTCCTTCTTCAGGAACGCGCGGATCTTCGCCTTGGCCTGGGGGGTGGTGCAGATGCGCAGCCAGTCCGTGGACGGGCCCTTGCAGCTGGCAGAGGTGATGATCTCCACCCGGTCGCCCGTCTGCAGCGGAGTGTCCAGGGGCATGATCTTGCCGTTGATCTTGCTGCCGACGCACTTGTTTCCCACGGCGGAGTGGATGCGGTAGGCAAAGTCCAGGGGCGTTGCACCCTTGGGCATGGAGATGACGTCGCCCTTGGGGGTGAAGAGGAAGACCTCCTCGGCAAACAGGTCGGTTTTCAGCGTGGCCACGAATTCCTTGGAATCGCGGGCGTCGCTGGACCAGTCCAGGATCTGGCGCACCCAGTAGAGCTTGGCGTCCAGGCTGCCGCTGCCGCTGCCCTCCTTGTAGCGCCAGTGGGCCGCAATGCCGTATTCCGCCAGGCGGTGCATCTCCCAGGTGCGGATCTGCACTTCAAAGGGGAAGGGCATTTTCCGGCCGCCTACTACTGTCGTATGAAGGCTCTGGTACATGTTTGCCTTCGGAACGGAGATATAGTCCTTGAAGCGGCCGGGCATCTGTGTCCACAGGGTGTGCACAACGCCCAGCACGGCGTAGCAGTCCGGCACGGAATCCACCAGCACGCGGATGGCGATCAGGTCGTAAATCTGGTCAAAGGGCTTGTTCTGCAGCACCATCTTGCGGTAGATGCTGTAAAAGGACTTGGGACGGCCGTCGATATCGTAATGGATATGCAGCTTGTCCAGGGCCTCGGACAGCTCGGAAATGACCGTGCGGATGTTCTCCTGCCGCTCCGAGCGCTTCTGCCCCACCAGCTGCACCAGGTTCTGATAACCGGCGGGGTCAATATAGCGCAGGGACAGATCCTCCAGCTCCTGCTTGATGGCGTATACACCCAGGCGATGGGCCAGGGGCGCGTAGATATCCAGCGTCTCCCGGGCGATGGCCACCTGACGCTCCGGCTTCTGGAACTTCATGGTGCGCATGTTGTGCAGGCGGTCCGCCAGCTTGATCAGCACCACGCGGATGTCCTTGGACATGGCGAAGATCATCTTGCGCAGGGATTCGGCCTGGGCCTCCTCCTTGTCGGCAAAGTCCAGCTTGTCCAGCTTCGTCACGCCGTCCACCAGCCAGGCGACCTCGTCGCCGAATTCCCGGCGGAGCTTGTCCAGCGTCACGGTTTTCACATCTTCTACCGTGTCGTGCAGGAGACCTGCGGCGATCGTCGGCGGGTCGATCATCAGCTCCGTCAGGATGCTGGCCACAAAGCAGGGATGGATAAAATAAGGCTCCCCGCTCTTGCGCTTCTGATCCTTGTGGGCGTCCTCGGCAAACAGATAGGCTCTGCGCACCAGCTCCGCGCCCTCGTCGTTGGTGTACTTCCGCACGCGGGCCAGCATGGCCTCCAGCGGCATGGCTTCATATACGGTATACGTCATCGGATACTCACCCCCAGCCTTGGGAAATTCATTATAAATCCGGAATTTGGAATTCGGAATTCAGAATTCAGTTTGTGGTTCTGTACAGGTACTGCATCAGCGGGGTGTCCAGCGGGTTGGATTTTGTGCCCTTTTCCACCGGCAGCAGACGGACGGCGTAGGGCTCCATGGAGAACTCGGCCAGCCTTGCCTGGTGCAGCGCGGTCAGGCCGGTCAGCACCTGGGCTGCGGTCAGGCCGGCGTCCTCCGCCAGCTGATGCAGCGCCAGCCGTCCGCCCTTGCGCAGGCAGATATACAGCCGGGCCAGCGCGTCGCGATCCATCCGCAGGGAGGACAGCAGCGCCGTCAGCGCAGGGCTGACCTTCAGCCGGGTCAACCGCGCCCGCGGGCATTTTGCCATGACGGCGGCCGCCTCACCGGGCAGCACATCGCCGTCCAGCAGCACAATGTCCGTCCAGACGTCCTTCAACCGCTCCACATCCGGCGTCAGCAGCAGGGTATTGAAGCCCCGATCGTCCGCCACATGCCCCGCAGCCGCGTCCAGCCGCAGCCCCTCGCGGGCCTGCACCTCGCCCATCACCTGAGAGGCCAGGCTGCGCTCATGGGCCAGCAGCAGCACACCGCGGCCCTTCGTCAGCCAATTCAGCACCGCAGGCAGCTTCTCCTGCGGCATATCCGGGCTGATTCTTGTATCATTCGCCGCGAGATACGTCATTTCCTGCAAGAGCATGCGGAAAAGCGCAGCTTCCTCCGGCAGCGTCTGCGCACAGGCTGCCGGACGCAGCGCCTCCACCTGCAGCTGCGCCGTCACACGGCCATTGAATTCGTTGCGCGACGGGGTGAACAGCACGTCCACCCGTTCCACGCCGGAGCCTGCAAAATCCCCCTTGCCAAAGGCGATGCCGTCGCGCATGGCGTTTCCCTCCGCCAGGGACAGCTTCAGGTGCGTGCGGGTCTTGCCCACGCGCCGCGCCTCCTGCACATGGGCGTCCTGCACGCGGAAGACCGGATTGGGATTGCAGTAGCCCGTGGGCTGCAGCATCTCCAGCCGCTCCACCATGGCCATATTAACGTCCTGCAGACGCACGTCCACATCATATTCCTTGCGGGGGATGTAGCACAGCGGGTCGCAGTTCTCGTCGATGGCAAGGTTCAGGCGGCGGCGCAGCTCCGGGACCAGGGCTGCGTCCATCGTGAGGCCCGCTGCCTGCTCGTGCCCGCCGAAGCGCTGGAACAGGTCCTTGCAGATGGAGAGCATGCCGTGGATGTTGACCCCGGGGATCGACCGGCAGGAGCCCACGGCCACGCCATCGTGCACGGTCAGCACGATGGTCGGGAAATGATAGCGCTCGCAGATGCGTCCCGCCGCCAGGCCGATGACGCCGTGGTTCCAGCCCTCCCCAACCACGATGATGACCCGGTCACGCAGGAAATCCACACATTCGGCGATCATTCCGATGGCCTTCTCGGTGATCTCCTGCTCGATGGCCTGACGTTCCTGATTGCGCTTTTCCAGCCGCTGGGCAATGTCGCTGGCCTCCTGGGCGTCCTGCGTGGTCAGCAGGCGCACACCCTGGGAGGCGTCCTCAAGGCGGCCGCCCGCATTCAGCCGCGGCGCCAGACGGAAGCCCACATGGCCGGAGTTGACCGGCGGGTGCACATCGGACACCTGCATCAGCGCCGCCAGACCGGGACGCTTTGTCTCTGCCATGCGGAGAAGGCCCTCGCGGACGATGACGCGGTTCTCGTCCGTCAGCGGCACGATGTCCGCCACGGTGGCCAGGGCCGCCAGCTCAAGGCGGCGCTGCACCGCCTCCATGCCCAGCAGGGCCTGGGTGAGCTTCAGCGCCACGCCCGCGCCGCACAGCCGCCGGAAGGGGTACTCCCCCAGCAGGGGATTGAGCACCACGTCCGCCGGGGACGGGGTGTCCGCCAGCTGATGATGGTCGGTCACGATGACCGTCATGCCCAGCATCTGCGCAAGCCTGACCTCCTCATGGTTGGTCACGCCGCAGTCCACGGTGATCAGCAGCCGGTGCGTATCAGCCATCTGCCGCACAGCGTCGCAGTTGAGGCCATAGCCCTCCTCATGCCGGGAGGGGATGCGGAAATCCGGCTCCGCGCCCATTTCCCTGAGCGTTTCCAGCATGATCGACGTGGCACACACGCCGTCCACATCATAATCCCCATAAATGATGATGGGCATGCCCGCCGCCACCGCCTCGCGGATGATGCGCACGGCCTTCTCCATCCCCTGCATCAGGAAGGGATCGTGCAGGTGGGAAAGCTCCGGGTGCAGGAAGCGCTCCGCCTTTTCCGGCGTATCCACACCCCGGTTGCGCAGAAGCCCGGACAGCCACATGGGCAGCTCGCCAATGGGCGCGGGGTTCTCCGTTCCCCGGCGGATGTAGTCCAGCATGCCATCACCCCACAATTCGTCAGATACCGACTATTATACAGGCTTTGGGCGAATGCGTCAAATCAATTCGGAATGCAGAATGCGGAAGTATTGTGAAGCACGTAAATAGCCGCGCCAATCCATTGCTGGCGCGGCCATCCGGAGCCTGCGAATCACAGGCCCTCCATGTTCACATTCTTTATTCCGAATTCCGAATTCAATACGACCCCGCCGTGTCCATGGTTACGTCGCTGTCCGCCTTGTGGCGGGAGGTCTTGCAGCGCTCCATCAGCAGGTCGTAGAACTTCTTTTCGTCAATGGGCAGGGTGACGGTCTCGCCCATCCAGGCGGAGAGGTGGATGGCGTTGGACAGCATCAGGCCGTTGATGCCCTCGCGGCCGTCGGCCACCAGGGGATTCTTCCGGTCGGCGATGGCGGCGGCAAAGGCATTCATCACGCCCACATGCTGCGGATTTGCACCGTCGGTTTCCTCCACGATGTGTTCGCACTCCGGCTTGCGGAAGCCCTCCTTGCACACCCTGCACCAGGCGCGCTCGTCCATTTCCAGCTTATCGAAGGTCAGCACGTCGTTCTCGCACACCAGCTTGCCGCGGGTGCCGGTGATTTCCAGGCGGTTGGTGCCGGGGGCGTCGCCGGTGGTGGTGACGAAGACGCCCGTCGCGCCGTTCGGGAACTCCAGGTACGCCGTCACGTCGTCCTCGATCTCCACGTCGTGCCACTTGCCCTCGTGGCAGAAGGCATGCACCTTTGCAGGCAGCCCGCAGAGCCACTGCAGCAGATCCAGCTGATGGGGGCACTGGTTCAGCAGCACACCGCCGCCCTCCCCGGCCCAGGTGGCGCGCCAGGCGCCGGAGTCATAGTAGAACTGGGTGCGGTACCAGTCCGTCACCAGCCAGGACATGCGCTTGATCTCGCCGATTTCGCCGCCGGATATCATTTCCTTCATCTTCCGGTAGACACAGTTGGTGCGCTGGTTGAACATCATGGCAAAGACCAGGTCGGGCCGCTGATCCGCCGCAGCGATCATCTCCCGCACCTGCAGGGTGTATACGCCCGCGGGCTTCTCGCACAGCACATGCAGACCGTGGCGGAATGCCTCCGCCGCCAGGGTCGGGTGCTGGTAATGGGGCGTGGCGATCAGCACCGCATCGCAGGCCCCGGAGGCGATCAGGTCGCTGCCCTCGCAGAAGACCTGCACATCCGGGCCGTTTTGCCGGATCCATTCCCGGCGGCTCTCGCGCCTGTCCGCCGCTGCCGTCAGAACAATGTCCGGGCACAGTCCGCGCATCACGCTGCCAAAGTGGGCCGAGCCGATGTTGCCCACGCCGATGATACCAAGCTTCAGCATGCTTTCTCCTCCTTTGCAATGTCGGCAAGGATGTCCTTCAGGGCGCTGACGGCCGCATGGAAGGCCGTGCGGCTGTCGGGGTAGCTTTCGTGGTGCTTCAGCTCCTCGTCCTGCAGGTTTTCCAGGCCCTTGAAGACGGTCAGATGGGGTTCCACTGTCAGGATGATCTCATCGTCCCGTTCCGCGTTCAGGCGGCGCAGGATCTGCGGCACATCGCCGTCGCCGTGGCCCGCGCAGACCACCGCGCCGTCCGCCATCAGGGCGTCCTTGATATGTATGTAGGTGATGCGGTCATGCAGCATGTCGAAGACCTCGATGGGCTTCACGCCACACTGGATGAAGTTCGCCGGGTCAAAGGCAAAGCCCAGGCGGCTGCCGAAATGGCTGAGCAGATCCGCATTGCGCTCCGCGTTGTCACCGTAGATGCCCTTCTCATTTTCGTGCACCAGCTGCACACCGGCCTCCTCCGCCAGGGTCAGCATGACCTCCAGGCGGCGCAGCACCTCCGCACGGGCCGCCTCGTCCCAGGCGTTCTCCTTCGCGGGGTAGAAGGAGAACATGCGGATGCGCTTTGCCCCCAGAATGCGGCACAGCTCCAGCCCGTGCCGGAACTTCTGCAGATGCGCCTCGAAGGGCTCCGCCAGCGGGTACTTGCCAAAGGGAGAACCCAGCGCAGACAGGCCGACGCCCGCCGCGTCCAGCTTCTCACGGATGACCGCCGCCTCCTCCAGCGTCAGGTCGGCGCAGTTGCGGCCATCCGCGCCGCGCAGCTCAATCAGGGACATGCCCTCCTCCGCAAGGATGCGCAGCTGCTCATCAAACACCGGGGACGCCTCGTCCGCAAAGGCGGACAGGATAAATCGGGCCATAAGTAACCTCCTGTGAACGAAGTTGATTGATGTGGTATATTCGCCCCGGTCTCTCCTTTTTCCTCCATGAAAAAACAAAAGAAATACCATCCGTCCACAAAGGAATTTTCGTTATGCCTGAAGAATTTCTCCCGCGCAAAATACCAATCCATCATCAGAGAAGGCGATCGTGATGCAGGAAGACCAATACCTTGTCCCGGATTACTACCCCGATTTCCACTGCAAGCAAGGGGCATGCCGCACCCCCTGCTGCGAGGGCTGGCCGATCTCAGTCACCCTGCAGGACTATTTCAACCTCCTGGGCGCCCCCTGCAGCCCTGAGCTGCGGCGCAGGCTGGACGGCGCCCTGCATCTGTGCCAGAACCCCACGCCGGAGCATTACGCGCAGATCTGCCCCCGCTGGGACGGCGTGTGCCCCCTGCACCGGGAGGACGGGCTGTGCATGCTGCATGCCGAAATGGGCGAGGAAGCCCTCAGCGCCGTGTGCCGCATGTATCCCCGCGGCGTCCGCACCGGCGAACACCGGGAGGCCTCCTGTGCCAACAGCTGCGAGGCCGTGGTGGAGATGCTGCTGAACCGCAGGGATCCCCTGCGCTTCATCCCCTGCCCCGTGCAGCATTGCCTCCCCGACGCCCCGCCGCGCCGCCACCTTTTCCATACCTTCGGCAGAGAACAGGATACCCGGCTCTGGCTCCTGCGCTTCCTGCAGGAGCGCTCCATGCCCCTGCCGCAACGGCTGCTGCTCATGGGCCGCGCCCTGCAGGCTGTGGAAGCGACCCTCAACGACCGCAACGAGGCCCGCCTGGATGCGCTGCTGTCCGGCCAGGAGACCCTCGACGCCCCGCCTGCCGTTTCCGCCGGACACGATCAGCTGCTGCAGGGACTTGCCGCCGCCGAGGGCATGCTGGAGGTCATTGACGGCCGCAGTCGCTCCGTGCATGATTACGGCGTCGCGGCCCTGACCCACTTCGGCGCCGGGGAAGCCGCTTTCGGGCGCTACACCGACGCGGCTGCCTCCTTCATCCGCCTCATCCCTGAATGGGAGACCTGGCTGGAGCATCTGCTGGTCAATCACCTGTTTTTCACCCAGTTCCCCTTCCAGGACAGGCCCGTTTCCCTGACGGACGAGTACCTGTCCCTGTGCGCATGCTACGCATTGCTGCGCTTCCTTCTGCTGGGCTGGACGGCGCTGCACCCCACCCGCGAGGCCGCCGCGGACGTCACCGCGGCCGCCTTCCGCCTCATCGACCACACAGATTTCGACCGCATCGCCTCGCCCCTGATGCACCGCCTCGGCTGCGACACCATGGAAGCTATCGCCGCGCTGCTGTCGCTGTAACCCACGCGCCCAGCATTCATCATCCATGCTTTGCATCAATGGAGGTTCCCATGAAATACATGCCCCTGCCCGCCGGAATGCGCGAGCCCTGCGCCGCCCCCGGTCGTCTGGTGGAAATGACTTACCCCACCCAGACCTATGATGACGCCCATACGCCCCTGACAAAGCGCGCCCTGGTTTACCTGCCTCACGGCTATGACGCCACGCCCGGCCGCCGCTACCCGGTACTGTACCTGATGCACGGCGGCGGCGGGGACGAGAACGAGGTCTTCGGCGGTCTGGAAGGGAAAACCGCGCTGAAAAACGTGCTGGACAACGCCATCGCCTGCGGCCACGCAGCCCCCTTCATCGTCGTGGCGCCCACCTACACCGTCAAGGGCATGGAGGCCGCCCGACAGTCCATCGAGGTCGCGGTGAAGCTGACCCATCGTTTCCCCACCGAGCTTGTGAACGACGTCATCCCCGCCGTGGACGCCGCCTTCCGCACCGTGCCCGACCGCCGTGCCCGCGCCTTCAGCGGCTTCTCCATGGGCGCGGAGACCACCTGGAGCGTCGCTTCGGACGCGCTGACCCACGTCTGGTGCGTTGCACCCCTCTCCGGCGATTATTGGGCCGTTGCCCTCAAGGGCGGCGCGGATTTCCCCGAGGAGACGGTGGACGCGCTCCTCAACCGCATCGCCCGTCAGCCCGTCAATCCTGTCGACTGCCGCATCCTGGCCTTCACCGGCGACAAGGATATCGCCTGCAGCGCCATGCAGACCATGGTACAGTCCCTTACCCGCCGCAACGTTTTCCCACTGAACGACGCACCCGCCGACGGCTGCCTGACCTGGTGCCTGAAGCCCGACGGCTGGCACACCTACGATGACTGCTGGGAGTACCTGTGGCTGGCCATACCGCATCTCTGGGGGTAATTGGGCTTCCGCTCTCCCTTGTCCGCAACCATCAGAAAAAGCGCCGCATCCCTTTCCAACCAGGGACACGGCGCTTTTTCACATTTTACTTCTTCATCCGTCGCAGCAAAGCCAGGGGCAGCTCGCTCAGCACCAGCACCAGCAGGATCATGATCAGCGCGTAGGCGTAGACGTCCTCGTAAGCCGAAAAGTAGATGCTGTCCGTCACTGCACGGCCCAGGGAGTTCTTTGTCTGCACCATGTATTCGGTGGAGACGGCCAGCTTCACGGCCATGCCCACCGCGTTGACATATGCCTGGCGCAGGTAGCCCGCCATCAGCGGCAGCTGCACCTGCCAGAGCACCGTCAGGCTGAAGCCACTGTTCATACGGTAGACGTCGATCAGCTCCCGGTCGATGCGCAGGCAGCCCTCGCAGGCCGCTTCGGCAATCATCGGCACCAGGATCAGCACGGACGCCACCACCGGCACCAGATGATAATCCATCAGCACCATGATGATGAACACCAGCATCACCATCGGGAGCGCCCGCAGGAAGCTCATCAGCGGCTGCAGCAGCCGACGGATGAAGCGACTCAGGCCCATCAGCACGCCCAGGCCGATGCCCAGAACCGTGGAAACGCCCAGCGCCAGCAGCACATGGCCCATCGTCACTCCGATACGCCGCCAGGTATGGCCCTGCCCCAGCAGACGCACGAACGCACGCAGGATCACATCCACGCCGGGGAAAACCAGGGTATTGTCCTTGAGCGCCCCGGCCGTCTGGATCAGTACGCCGATCAGCACCACGCCCAGGCAGAAGATCAGCGCGTCCCGGGCCTTACTGGGCCGCATTGCCGTAGTAGAACGCATCCGCAGGTGCCTCGCCGCCAAACTGGCTGGGATCGATACTCACAGCCAGCTCCAGCTGCTCACGGGCCTCCAGGGCAGGCACAAAGCGGATGGCACAGCCGGGGATGGCCTTCTCAGCCACCTTCTGGTTGGGCAGCAGACCCATGGTCACCGCAGCAGAGGCAGCAGCGGGCACATCGTCCGTGCAGACGGCACAGGCCGCGGCAGCCTCCGCCAGGAAGGCCTCCACCGCTTCGGGATGCTCCGCCACAGTCTGCGCGCGCACGAACAGGCCGGCCTGGGTGAAGCCCGCGTAGCCGGTGGCCGCCTCGTACATGCCGTTGACGGAATAGCCGGTGATGGCAGGATTCTTGATCATCGCCGCAGTCAGGGCGGGCTCAGCCGTCAGAACGATGGCGTCCGGGTCAGAAAGCAGCAGCGCCTGCGTATTCGCCGCACCGGCCAGGTACTCAACCTCCGCAGGCACGATGCCGTTCTGCTCCAGGCAGTACAGCACCACGGCGGAATTGATGCTGTTTTCGGCAAAGAGGACGACCTTCCGGCCGTTCATGTCCGCCAGGGTGAAGCCCTCCAGCTGGCTGGCGAAGTACAGGTTGCCCCAGGACACCACGCCGCAGAGCTGGTAGGTGGACTTGCCCAGCTTGAACAGCTTCGCGCCGGCATTGACGGGGGCGATAATGAAGTCCACCTCGGCCTTCATGAATTCGGCAGCGATCATATCCGCCGCCACGTAGGTATAGTTGTCGGGGTTCTGCACCGCCAGGGTCGCCAGGGCCACGCCGGGGGCGCCGTTGGGGGAAGAAACGGTCATGGCATCATTCTCGGCCACGGCAGCACAGGCGCCCAGCATCAGCAAGGCCAGGAACAGGCAAAAGCACTTCTTCATTTGAACACCACTCCTTTGACACAATTGAAAGATGGAAAGCCCCGCAGATTTGCTCTGCAGGGCTTTGTTGGCGGAGAGTTAGGGATTCGAACCCCAGGTGAGTTTCCCCACACAGCATTTCGAGTGCTGCACCTTCGACCACTCGGACAACTCTCCATGTCAGCGCTGCGTTTCACAGCATCGGTTAGTATAGCACACTTCCCCCCGATTTGCAAGGGGGATCTCTGCACTTTTTCGGCACTCCGCGGACACGGAAAGAACAGGAGAAATACACCAGTTCAATTGACATCGCATCGGTCGTGTGCTACAATTTTTCACGTGCTCACCCCATGAGCGAATACGTTATGATGATGGAGATATATCAATGAACGCGATGATGCTGCCGGGCATTCAGGCCATGCTAATCAGCCTGCTGGTACGACTTATTCCGTACCGCTGCGCTGCTAAAAGTTGAGCTCTGCATTGCCCCGTATTGCCATGTATGGTGAGGTCTGTATCCCTCCATACCCCGCGTTCCGGCAAAGCCTGCAGGTCTGACTTTTAGACCGGCAGGCTTTCTCTGTATCCCCTGCCCTGTACCGATCATCAACAGGAGGTCACCCCCATGCAAATGACCGGCGCCAAGATCCTGATGGAATGCCTGCTTGAGCAGCATGTTGACACCATCTTCGGCTACCCCGGCGGCACCATCCTCAATGTTTACGACGAGCTGTACAGCTACGAGGAGGACGGCCGTATCCGCCACATCCTCACCGCCCATGAGCAGGGCGCCTGCCACGCGGCGGACGGCTACGCCCGCGCTACCGGCAAGGTCGGCGTGTGCTTCGCCACCTCCGGCCCCGGCTGCACCAACCTGGTCACCGGCATCGCCACCGCCTACATGGACTCTGCCCCCATCGTGTGCATCACCTGCAACGTCGGCACGTCCCTGCTGGGCAAGGATTCCTTCCAGGAAGTCGATATCACCGGCGTCACCATGCCCATCACCAAGTGCAATTACCTGGTGCGGGACGTGAACAAGCTGGCCGACACCGTGCGCGAGGCCTTCGCCATCGCCCGCAGCGGTCGCCCCGGCCCGGTGCTGATCGACATTCCCAAGAATGTCACCGCGGAAAAGGCGGATTACGAGCCCCTGCGCCGCAGCCAGCATGCCTCCAATGGCAACCTGGCCGCGCTGATGGCCCGTTCCTCCCAGAACTTCAAGGCCCCCGAGCCTGACCATGCGGACATCGACAAGCTGGTGGAGATGATCGCCGCGTCAAAGAAGCCCTTCGTCATCTGCGGCGGCGGCGTGGTGCGCGCCCGCGCCCACGAGGAGCTCTGCAAGCTTGTCAACCTGATCGACGCCCCGGCGGCAGTCACCGTCATGGGCGCAGGCGGATTGCAGGGCCGCGACCGCCATGTGACCGGCATGATCGGCATGCACGGCTCCCAGGCCTCCAACATGGCCGTGGACGCCTGCGACCTGCTGATCGCCATCGGCTGCCGCTTCTCCGACCGCGTGGCCCTGAAGCCCTCCACCTTTGCCCAGAACGCGAAGATCGTTCAGATCGACATCGACCGCTCGGAGATCAACAAGAACGTGCAGACCCATCACCACATCGTCGGCGACGCCAAGCGCGTGCTGGAGCTGCTGCTGGAAAAGGCGGCGCCCAAGCAGAATGACGAATGGATGAAGTACGTCTTCTCCTTCAAGACCGAGACCGAGTACGACGAGGCCACCGATCACCTCACCCCCCAGCAGGTGCTGTCCTCCATTGCGCGCATCCTTCCGCAGGATACCATCGTCGCCACCGACGTGGGTCAGCATCAGATGTGGGCCATCCAGCACTTCCACTTCGATTATCCCGGTCAGCTGCTGACCTCCGGCGGCTTCGGCACAATGGGCTTCGGCCTGGGCGCTGCCATCGGCGCGCAGGCGGCCTTCCCGGACAAATGCGTCCTGCACGTCACCGGCGACGGCTGCTTCCGCATGAACTGCCATGAGCTGGCCACCGAGCAGTACTACAACCTGCCCATCATCAACGTCGTGTTCAACAACGGCGTGCTGGGCATGGTGCGCCAGTGGCAGACGCTGATCTACAACAAGCGCTACGCCTCCACGATGCTGGACCGCTCCCCCGATTTCGTCAAGCTTGCAGAAGCCTACGGGCTCTCCGGCAAGCGGGTGACCAACGTGGAGGAGCTCGAAGCGGCGCTGCATGAAGCCCTCGAATGCGGGCACGGCTACGTCATCGACTGCGTGATCGACATGGACGAGAAGGTTCGTCCCATGGTCGGCGGCGGCAGCCACATCACCGACTTCATGCTGAATTCTTGAGAAAGGAGCTGACCTGCTTGATCAATATCGAACGCAAGACACTGGCTGTGCTGGTGGACAATGAGGCCGGCGTTCTGTCCCAGGTCACCCGCCTGTTTTCCCGCAAGGGCTACAACATCGAATCCATCGCAGTCGGCCCCACCGAGGGCGCCAACACCTCCCGCATGACCATTGAGATCATGGCCACCCGCGCTGCCACCGAGCTGCTGTGCAACCAGCTGCGCAAGCTCTTCCCCGTGCACTCCGTGTGCATCCTGTCCGACGAGGCCATCCGCCGCGAGCTGGTCTTCATCAAGGTAGGGGCTGCCACTGCCGAGGCGCGCAGCGAGGTCGTACAGATCGCCAATATCTTCCGCGCCAACATCATCGACGTATCCACCGGCTCCATGACCCTTACCGTCATCGGCGAGGAGTCCAAGGTGGAAGCAATACATCGCCTGCTTCAGAAGGCCACCGTGCTCGAAATGGTTCGCGCCGGTAGCGTGGCTCTGGAGCGCGGTGACAACACCATCAATGACGAAACCAAGGAAAAAGGAGAGTTTAACTATGGCAAAAATGTTTTATGAGAAGGATTGTGACATCAACGTCCTCACCGGTAAGAAGATCACCATCGTGGGCTACGGCTCTCAGGGCCACGCTCACGCCCTCAACCTGAAGGATTCCGGCTGCGACGTGTGCGTTGGTCTGCGCGCCGGCTCCAAGAACTGGGCCGAGGCCGAGAAGGCCGGCCTGAAGGTCATGACCGTTGCCGACGCCGCCAAGTGGGGCGACATCATCATGATCCTCATCAACGACGAGGTTCAGGCCGAGGTCTACAAGCGCGACATCGAGCCCAACCTGGAGCCCGGCAACGCCATTGCCTTCGCCCACGGCTTCAACATCCGCTATAAGCAGATCGTGCCTCCCGCCGGCGTGGACGTCTTTATGGCTGCCCCCAAGGGACCCGGTCACACCGTCCGCTCCCAGTACGTCGCCGGCAAGGGCGTGCCCTGCCTGGTCGCCGTGGAGCAGGATGCCACCGGTAAGTGCATGGACG
>JAFXDB010000025.1 GCA_017516305.1 Clostridia bacterium
AGCTGACCGAGTATGCCAAGGAGCAGGGCGCTGACTTCCAGATGGAGACCCCCGTTAAGAGCCTGATCGTTGAGGACGGCGCCGTTGTCGGTGTCATCGCTGTGGATAAGAACGGCGAGGAGATCGAGGCCCGTGCCGGCAGCGTCATCGTTGCCACCGGCGGCTTCGGCGAGAACCCCGACATGATCAAGGAGTACACCGGCTTCGAGTACGGCAAGACCATCCACAACTTCGCCGTTCCCGGTATGCGCGGCGAGGGTATCAAGATGTGCTGGGCTGCCGGCGCAGGCAAGACTCCCATCATCATGGAAGTTATGTATCAGCTGCCCGACAACATGAACCACTTCGTCATGGACGGTGCTTTCCGTCAGCCCTGCCTGTGGGTCAACCGTGACGGTCAGCGCTTCATGCCCGAGGATCAGATCGCGAACACCACCTTCACCGGTAACGCCATCGCTTCCCAGCCCGGCAAGTGCGCCTTCATCATCATGGACTCCAAGCTGCTGAAGAAGTATAAGAAGCACGGTCCCGACATCATCTCCCGCGTCCATCCCCTGAACATGTACGAGGTGTTCGAGGAGGAGCTGGAGCGTGACATCGCTGCCGGTTACGAGAACGTCAACAAGGCCGACACCATCGAGGAGCTGGCTGAGAAGATGGGCATCGACGTCGAGGGTCTGGTGGCTCAGGTCGAGGAGTACAACGAGATGTGCGCCGCCGGCTTCGATGAGCTGTTCGAGAAGGATCGTCACTACATGGAGCCCATCGAGAAGGGCCCCTTCTATGCCTGCCGTCAGCACGTTGGCGCCTACGGTTCTCTGGGCGGCGTCAAGGTCAACCACAAGCTGCAGGTTCTGACCGAGGACGGCAAGGTCATCCCCGGCCTGTACTGCGTCGGTACCGATGCCTGCTCCATCTTCGGCGACAGCTATCCCTTCACCCTGCCCGGCAACACCATGGGCTTCTGCCTGAACTCCGGCCGTATGGCTGCTGAGGATGTTGCTTCCAAGGTCAACGCTTGGTAAATCAAGAAAACACGTAAGGAAACGATAAAGCTATGATCAAACTGACGATCGACGGCAAGACCGTCGAGGCCCGCGAGGGTCAGTCTGTTCTGCATGCGGCGCTGGATGCGGGGATCTACATCCCCCATCTGTGCGACCACCCTGACCTTGAGGCCAAGGGTGGTTGCCGCCTGTGCAGCGTGAGCATCAACGGTGATGCCGCTGCCGTCCCCTCCTGCACCACCATCGTGGAAGAGGGCATGGTGGTCAACACCAAGAGCGAAGCTGCCGAGGCTGTGCGCAGAACTTCTATGGAATTGATGCTGGCTACCCACCCCTCCGAGTGCACCGGCTGCCCCAAGTTCGGCAAGTGCGAGCTCCAGAGCCTGTATCAGGTGATGGGCGTCAACGGCGAGGATTGGCGTCAGAAGCCCCGCATCGTCCCCACCGATGAGAAGAATCCTCTCATCACCCACCTGTTCACCCGCTGCGTCCGCTGCGGTCGCTGCATCCGCGCCTGCCAGGACAAGCGCGGCGTGAAGGTGCTGGACTATGTCCGCGATGCTTCCGGCATCCATGCCGGTATCCCCGAGGGCAAGTCCCTCATCGACGCCGGCTGCCGTTTCTGCGGCGCCTGCATCGAGGTGTGCCCCACCGGCTCCATCGTGGATGCCGTGGGTCTCATGGACAAGTATCCTGCCTACTCCGATAACGTGGTGCCCTGCTCTGCCGAGTGCCCCGCACATATCGACATTCCCGCCTACATCCGCGCCATCCGCGAGGGTCGCCCCGGCGATGCCGTGGCCATCATCCGCGAGAAGGTGCCCTTCCCCCTGGTGCTGGGCCATATCTGCAACCACCTGTGCGAGACCGGCTGCAAGCGCGGCAACATCAACGATCCCATGGGCATCCGTAACCTGAAGCGTTACGCCGTGGAGCATGATGAGGAGCAGGCTTGGAAGGCCAAGGGCTTCATGAAGGAGCGCACCGGCAAGCGTGTTGCTGTTGTGGGTTCCGGCCCCTGCGGTCTCACCGCTGCTTACTATCTCAATAAGCTTGGTCACGATGTCACCGTGCTGGAGAAGCGTCCCCAGCTGGGCGGCCCCATGACCAGTGGCATTCCCGCTTACCGTCTGCCTCTCGAGGACGTGATGGAGGAGATCCAGTACATCCTCGACAGCGGCGTAAAGGCGGAGGTCAACTGCACTGTCACCGACGTTGCTGCCCTGAAGAAGGACTACGACGCCGTGCTGGTTGCCGTGGGCGTCAGCAAGGGCAAGAAGCTGCCCCTGCCCGGTGCCGACTTCAAGCAGGTCTACACCGCTATGGACGTGCTGGCTGACAACCGTGCCAACAAGGATATGTCCTATCTGGGCGACACCGTCTGCGTCATCGGCGCAGGCTCCGTGGGGTACGATGTGGCCCGCAGCCTCGTCCGCAAGGGCATGACCGTCAATCTCGCCTGCCTGGAGCAGGCTGACAAGATCCTGGCGGATATGGACGATCAGACCGAGGGCGCCGAGGAAGGCATCAACCTGCTGCCCGGCCGCTCCTTCGAGGCCATTGAGGGTACGCCCGATAAGGTCACGGGCCTGCGTATCCATACCGTTCTCTCCTCCACCTATGACCGCGCCACCGGCAAGGTCACCGAGGTCGTGGAAGAGGGCAGCCAGACCGTCGTTCCCTGCGACAGCGTCGTGTTCGCCACCGGCCAGCACACCGGCCTGCAGGAGTTCGACAACTTCGGCATTGAGCTGAACGAGCGCGGCTTCCCTGTGCTGGATGGCTTCAACACCAGCATGGAGGGCGTCTTCGCCGCAGGCGATGCCATCACCGGCATCAGCTTCGTCATTAAGGCCATCCAGCAGGGTCGCCTTGTGACCGCCGCCATCGACCGCTACCTCGGCGGCGACGGCGAGATCGCTGAGACCCTGTGCGAGCGCTCTGCCGATCCCCATATCGGTCGTATCGAGGGCTTTGGCAAGCTCGAGCGCGTGGAGCAGACCCTCCGCGCCGCCGATGAGCGCGTCAAGGACGAGCTGGATGTCTATCACACCTACAGCTGCGATCAGGCCAAGTGCGAGGCCGAGCGCTGCCTGCAGTGCGACCTGCGCCTGCAGTTCACGCCCGTGAAGCTGTGGAGCGAATACGGAGGTGCCAACTGATGAACGAGAAGCTGTTGAACCTCACTGAGAAGCAGTGCCCCGTCAATGAGCTGATGAACTATGCCAAGTCCCACAAGTGTGCCGACTGTGGTAAGTGCGTCTTTGGTTACGAGGGTGCTACCCAGCTGGAGCTGACCATGGCTGACATCAGCATGAAGCGCTCCCGCGCCACCGACATGGAGCAGCTGAAGAAGCTGTGCCAGATGATGGTGGAGCAGTCCCTGTGCGATGACGGTATTGAGCTGGGTCAGACGGCCCTTGCCATGCTGGATAAGTACGCTGACGAGTTCGCCGCCCACATCGCAAAGAAGGGCTGTAAGGCCGGCGTGTGCAAGAAGTTCGTCACCTTCCACATCCT
>JAFXDB010000203.1 GCA_017516305.1 Clostridia bacterium
TGGGAGGTGTACGGGCGTGATGATGCAAGCACCGGCAACACCAGTGCATCTTACTACATCGGCAAAGCCGGAACGACATCTGCATATATCCGCACCCGCACGAACGGTGTAAACCGTGTTGTCAAGCAGTA
Organism: Clostridia bacterium; assembly: GCA_017516305.1. GTDB lineage: Bacteria > Bacillota > Clostridia > Christensenellales > Aristaeellaceae > UBA11524. The sequence continues at coordinate 132 of JAFXDB010000203.1, forward strand.
CACTTTTGAGGAGGACATGAAGGGGCGTATATCGTGGTGTCCGAATAGCGGCAGCTCACTGCCTGCTTGCTCCCGCTCCCGCATTATGCTGCTGGAGGGCGAGTACACCGCCGACACTGCCCCCGCATTCGAGCCGTGCGACAAGCAGAGCCTGACCGCCGACCTGCCAGAGACGGTCTACGGCGGTACGCTGGACTGGACGACCGGCCTGCTGACGGTGACGCATGAGGCAATCTCCTACGACGGCACTGAGGAGTGGACTTTCGCGCCCACAAACCATGTCTGCTCGCTCAATGGTATGCCGTCCAGGCTGCTGATCGGCAATCAGGAAGTGTATCACATCTGCTCGCACTACAGGCCGCGCAAATACGCCACGGGCGCATCGCAGACGGACAAGAGCTGCTACACGCTCAACACAACCACGCTGATGGTCAAGGACACGTCGCTGACGTCTCTGGAGGACTGGACGGCATACCTCGCATCGCAAGCCGCAGCGGGAACCCCCATGACCATCGTTTGGCAGCTGAAGCCTGCCCGCTATGTCACGCATCAGCTCACGCCCCAGCAGCTGGACATGCTCAAGGGCTGCAATGCCGTGTGGAGCGATGCGGGCGAGACGTCAGTTGTGTACATCGCGGATACGAAGCTGTATATCGACAACGCCGTGGCGGCGATCGCGGCGGCGATCATCAACAACTAAGGAGGTATACCCACCATGAAAAACGTGTTTGCGAAGGTGATTGCCCGTGGCAGCTTTGACCTCAACGGCATCCTGAAGAACATTGATGCGTACCACATCGAAGGTAAGTTGACCGACGAGGAGCGCGCGGAGCTTGTCGCTATGGCACGCGGTGACGCAAAGGCCCATGTAAACCCTGCGGAGGAAATCCCGAAGCTGTGGGAGGCCATCCGGCAGCTGCGCAAGATGCTCGCCGAAAAGAACGGCGAGATCGAAGAGGGCGTGGATGAGGCGGACGTACCTGAGTACGTCCAGCCTTCCGGCGCGCATGATGCTTATTTCCGGGACGACATGGTAAAGTACAACGGTAAGCTGTACCTGTGCGTTGCGCCGGATGGCGTGGCGTGCGTGTGGTCGCCTGATGTGATGCCCGGATACTGGCAGGTGATGTGATATGATCAAGGCAGCAGCACTGATTGCACTTTTCCGAAAGGCATTGGCGGAAAAATGGGGCTATATCTGGGGCAAGCGTGGACAGGTCTGGACGCAGAGCATGCAGGATAAGGCCACGCGTGACGCGACGGTAAGATACGGCTCCAAGTGGGTGGGACGCAGGGTGGCGGACTGTTCTGGCCTGTTTGTGTGGGCCTACGATGAGTTGGGTTACGACATCTACCACGGAAGCAACACCATCTTTAACAAGCATACCAGCAAAACCGGCGCAGTATACGGGGAGGTAGAGATTTTCCCCGGAACGGCCGTGTTCCAGGTGGTGGACGGCCGCAGGACGCACATCGGCTTGTACGTCGGTGCCGGAAAGTGCATCGAGGCGCGCGGTACGATTTCCGGCGTGATCGAGAGCGATCTGTCCGAATGGGACGAGTGGGGTATGCTGTCCGCGGTGGACTACACGGACATGGCGCCGGACTTCATCATCACGGGAATCAAGACCCTGCGCCGCGGTGACAGTGGCCTGAGCGTCAAGGATTTGCAGGAGCAGCTGATCGCGCTCGGCTATGACGTGGGTAGCAAGGGCGCTGACGGCATCTACGGCGCGAAAACTGAGGCAGCAGTCCAGGACTTCCAGCGCAAGAACGGCCTCACGGCGGACGGAATCGCGGGGAAGCAGACTATGGCGGCCCTGCGCAAGACGGATGAGGATATTGAGCCGGAGGCGCCGGAGGATGATGAGCCGGTTGAGGAGATGTCGCTGGAGAAAAAGGTGGACGTTCTCTGGGAGTGGATGCAGAGCATGAAGGACGGTGGGGAAAATGGGTAATCCCATCAAGGCCATTGGGGAGTGGCTGGCCAATGCGCTGGCCGAAAAGATCACCGAGCCGATCACAGCTCTCACCGACCGGGTAGACAATCTGGAGCAGAAGCACGACAGCGATGAGGCCGCCTTGGAATGCGACCTTTCTGTTCTGGACGACCGAATCTGCTCTCTGATCGACAAAGCCAGGGAGAGAGGCTACACGACCGCAGGAGAGCGGCGCAGGGTTGATCGAATGCACCAGGCGTACCGCGCCCGCGGTGGAAACCATGGCGAGGAGAAGGAGTACGAGCGGTACTGTAAGCTTCCGACGGAGGAGGAATGGAGGCGAATGCATGAAGTCGATTCGTGCTGATTACCCCACCGACTGGCCCTATGCAAACGTCTACACCCTGGCTGACCTGCATATCGGTGACGCGCACTGCAACGAGGTTGAGGTGCTTGACCGGGTCAAGGCCATTGCGGATGATCCGTACGGCCTTTGCGTCTGCAACGGTGACCTAATGAATACCGCCCTGCGCAACTCTGTCAGCGATGTGTACGGCGAGTTGATGTCCCCCATGCAGCAGATTGCATACCTGGTGGATCTGCTCCGGCCCATCAAGGACAAGATCATCGCCGTGACCACCGGCAACCATGAGCAGCGCACCTATCGCACGGACGGGATCGATATCACCCGCTTGGTGTGCCGCGAACTGGGCATCGAGGACAAGTACGCCCCGGAGGGGGTGCTGGTTTTCCTGCGTTTCGGCACTCGCAGCCGTCATGGTGGACATGTCAACGACCGAAATCCGCGCCAATGGTATAGCATCTACGCCACCCATGGCAGCGGTGGTGGCAGGAAAGAGGGCGCTAAGGCCATCAGGCTGGCGGATATGGCGGCGATTGTGGATGCCGACATCTACATCCACAGCCACACCCACCTCCCGATGGTGATGAAGCAGAGCTTTTTCCGGGCAGATTCCTCCAACTGCATGGCGAGGCAAGTTTCCAAACTTTTTATCAATACCGGCGCAGCGATGGGGTACGGTGGATACGGTCAGGCGCAGGAGTTTAAGCCAGCGTCGACCGATACCGCCCACATCCGTCTGGACGCCAAGACTAAGCGGGCGACCGCGACGTTGTAAAGGAGAGGTAACATGATTGATCTGACCCCCATTTTCCAGGCGATCCTGGCCCTGCTGGCGGCGCTGATTACCGCCTTTGCGATCCCGTGGATTCGCAGTAAGACCACCCTGGAGCAGCGCGAAATGTTACTGTCCATCACGACCAGCCTTATCTACGCCGCCGAGCAGCTTTACGGCGCTGGCAAGGGCCACGAAAAGATGGAGTACGTCATCGGCCAGCTGGAGGAGCGCGGTTACACTGCCGACATTGCGGCCATTGAAGCCATCATCAAGGAGCAGTACGACCTGCTGCACAACCGCAAAATCGTAGAGACCGACCCGCCTGACGGCGACTGATGGAGGGGGTGGTGCTACGAGCGATAGATTCCAGCGGTTCGCGGCAAAAGACCATCCCCGTGCTGAGCTTGATCGGCTGACGGAGGACGAAGAGATACTGCTACTTGGCAGGAGGCGGAAATCACCCGTTGCCATGGCGATGCAGATGCATGTCTCCGAGTCCACCGTCCACCGCATGCAAAGATCCATAATCGCCAAGATTGGCTGACAGTTTCATAGCAGTTTTCTGAGCGCTTCCCGACAGGGAGGCGCTCTTTTTTTGTGCCAAAATGCAGGTGGAAGGAGGCGAAACAGCATGTTTCCCAACGCAAACATGATCCCCCCGGGCTATGGTTTCCGCCCGCAGACGATGTTCCCCCCGCAGCCGATGGCACAGCCTGCTCCGCAGGTGATGACCGTCACACCGGTGACAGGTATGGCACAGGTGGAGGCCGCCCAGGTCTCTTTTGATGGCACTCCGGCGTTTTTCTACGACACCTCGGCTGACGCGCTGTATGTGAAGCAGTTCAATCCCCAGAATGGAACGTCTCCGGTTACGATCTACCGCAGGGAAGCGCCTGCAACACCTCCGCAATGGGCGACGGTGGAGATGGTCAACGCTCTGGCTGAACGTCTGGACGCGCTGACAGCCCCCAAGACGCGTCGGAAGGAGGCTGATGCAGAATGATCCTTCAGATGATGATGCAGGCGGCTCAGCAGGGCATGAGTCCCCAACAGTTTTTCCAACAGAATGCCGGGAATCCTGCGGTGGCGCAGATCGCCAAGATCGCCCAGGGCAAGAGCCGTGAGCAGCTGATGGAAACTGCGTCAAACATGGCGTCTCAACGTGGGACAAACCTGGACGCAATCGCCCGGCAGATGGGAATCCCCTATAAGGGTTAAGGATGGTGCAAGGGCTGAGTGCACGCGGCCTTTGACATAAATAATGAAAGGAGTCATGAAAACATGGCTGATAATGAAATGATGACTGGCTACCTGGCTGGCAAGAGCGACGCTGGCGGTGGCATGGGTATGGGCTGCGGCATGTGGCCCTGGATGATGGGCATGGGTGCCGGTATGGGCTTCGGCGGCATGGGCTGGGGCGGCTATGGCGGCATGATCGGCGAGTGGATCCCGCTGCTGTTCCTGGCCGGCATCTTCGGCTGGGGCAACAACGGCTTCGGCGGCGGCGGTCGCGGTGACTACGCCACGCAGGCTGACCTCGCGGCGGGCTTCAACAACTCCGCCGTGCTGAACAAGCTGAACGACATCACCCTGGGCCAGGCCAGCGCGATCAACTACAACAACCAGGGTTTCGCAGGTCTGAACACCGCGATCATGGAGGGCTTCCATGGTGTTGATACCGCCATCTGTAATCTGGGTTACCAGCAGCAGACCGGCTTCAACGGTCTGACCCGCCAGATTGCTGATTGTTGCTGCGACACCCGTGCAGCGATCAAGGATGTGGGCATCGGCATCGAGCGCACCGGCTGGAATATCTCCAAGCAGATTTCCGACTGCTGCTGCGACGTCGAGAAGATGAACATGCAGAACCGCTTCGATGCGGCGCAGGCCAACTGCGGCACGCTGCAGGCCATCGACAAGCTGGGCGACCGAATCCTGGGCTACCTGAACGACAAGGAGCAGCAGAATCTCCGCGATGAAGTGCAGGCGTACCGCCTCCAGGCCAGCCAGGCGAAGCAGAACGAGTATCTGCTGCAGCAGCTGCGTCCCTGCCCCGTGCCCGCCTATCCCGCTTGCAATCCCTATGCGCCCGTTCAGGGCTGGGGTAACGCTGGCGGTTGCGGCTGTGGCTGCGCGGCCTGATCTCCAGACGGATGAATGAATCGGGGGCGGCGGTGATTCCGTCGCCCCCTGAGAAAGGAGAATGTACATGGCAAGGAAAGCTGTGTGTAAGATCTGTGACCAGCTTGTGATCAGCCAGGCCGTGACCTTTGCGGGCGGTACACTGACGATCAACATCCCGGCTGGATCATACAGCAACGGATGCACCTATTGCATCGTGGTTGCGCAGGCCATCCCGGCTGCAACAACCATCACCGCACCGGTGGTGATCACCATCGGTACCGGAACAGAAACCTATCCTCTGCTCGGCAACTGCTGCCAGCAGCTCACGGCGTGCAGCATCAGGACGCGTACCCGCTACGCCACCAAGGTGGTGACGGACGCCGCCGGTGGATCTTTCCGTTTGCTGGGCCGTGCCTGCTGCAGCCCCAACTACGCGCTGACGAGTATTGACGGGACTGCTCCGGTGGCTGAAGGAGGTGGCGCTGCATGAGTATGGCTCTGATGGTGGCGATGTCTTCCCGCAAGCGTGACGAAGATGGTCGCTACATGGAAAGCGAAGAGCTGCGCCGCATGGGCAACGACCACATGACCCGCATGGGCGGCCACGGCCGCGAAATGGACGATCGGCCTGAGATGCGCCGCCGCAGGGACGACCGTGGGCGGTTCATGGAGGGCGAAGGTGACATGCGCATGGGTAATGACCACAGCACCCACATGGGCGGCTATGACCGCCCGGAGAATCGCATGGATACCCCGGAGATGCGCCGCCGTCGTGACAGCCGTGGGCGTTATATGGAAGGTGAGGACGGCCAGCGTATGGCTTACGACGGCAACCGCGCCGCGATGAGACCTTGGCCCGAACCTCACATCCCTCCGTATGGTGATGCCCGGATGCGTGACAGTAATGTGGTCAACATCCGTGACTATCAGGACAGGCGACGCATCATCGGATTTGAGTCTGCTGAGGATGATGATGGGGGTGCGGATATGCGCCAGTATGGGCGCAGGTACGATCCGGACCGCCAGTCCGCCCGGATGCACTACGGCAAACAGGAGCAAGGTCATCACCAAATGGGTTATGCCGAAGGTGATGAAGAACGCCTGACTGCCGAAGAGGCTGAAGAGTGGGTGCGCGGAATGATGTCTGAGGATGGCAAAAAGGGCGGGCGTTGGGAGCTGCAGGACGTAAAGAAGTACGCTGGCAACTATGGCGTAAAGCCTGAGGAAGTCGTGGAATTCTTCGCGGTGCTGAACGCTCTCTCTACCGACTATGGCAAGGTTGCCAAGAAATTCGGCGTTGACCGGATGGAGTTCTGGGCCGAGATGGCGAAGGCGTTCATGCACGACAAGGATGCTCAGCCTGGCAAGGTCAAGCTCTATTACGAGTGTATCGCCAAGAAGTCTGATGAGTGAATTTTCTGCCACCCCGAAAGGGGTGGTTTTTCGTGTTTAGAACAGGAAATGTGTACTAAAGTGTGTACTGATAAATATAAAAACGCCTTGAAACGTGATATTTTCAAGACGTTGCAGAAGTGCCGGTGGTGGGACTCGAACCCACACGAGTGTTACCTCAGCGGATTTTGAGTCCGCCGCGTCTGCCATTCCACCACACCGGCACGTGCGGGTGCTATTATAGCACATCCGTGCCTGTTTTGCAAGCATTTTATCGCCGCAGGATATGGACGAAGATATTCCTATATGGTAATATATTGGCGTAGGAGGTCGCTGCGATGGACACCAGGGGCGGATTTCTCATTTCTCGCATCAAGCAGGCGGGCGGCCGCCGCTTTGACCGCATGCTGGACGAGGCGGGCATCGATGCATTCAACGGTGCGCAGGGGCGCATTCTGTATGTCCTGTGGCAGGGCGACGGGCTGACCATCAGCCAGATCGGCAGCCAGACGAGCCTGGCCAACACGACCCTGACCTCCATGCTGGAAAGGATGGAGGCGGGCGGGCTGATCCGCCGCGCGCCGTCGCCGCAGGATCGCCGGGCGCAGCTGATCTTCCTGACGGAGGCGGCCCGCGCCCTGCAGGCGGATTACGAGGCCATCTCGCAGCGGATGAACGCGCTGTATTACGACGGCTTCACGGAGGATGAGGTGCGGCAGCTGGAGGGCTACCTCATGCGCATCCTGCACAATCTTGAAGGAGGAAAATGACATGAGCAAGGTTTCTGTGCCGATCACGAACGACTGGTGCCCGCAGACGCTTTTTACCTATGGTACCTTCAAGGCCGATGGCCAACCGAATTTCGGCCTGTTCTGCTGGTTCAGCTATTGCTGGTTTGACGAAATGGGCGTGATGTGCGCCATCGGCGGGCGCAAGCAGACCCAGGACCGCATTCTGGCGACGCAGGTGTTTTCTGCCAACCTCGTCACCGAGGAGAACCTGGCCCTTACCGACTACTTCGGCACAGCGGACGGCCATGATGCGGACAAGATGGACGTTCCCTTCGCCTGGGAGCGCGGGCAGGTGCTGGATGTGCCGGTGCTGAGCAGCAGTCCGCTGTCCTTCGAGCTGGAGGTGGAAAAGGTCATCTCTACCAATGATGAGGAAGGGGACACGGTGTTTCTCTGCCGTATCCGCAATGTCCTCAAGGACAAGGCGCTGCTGGAGAGCGGCCTGCCGCTGCCGGAGCTGATGCGGAAAATCGGCGCGGTGCGCACTGCGGGCGGCGTCGAGTACTGGGCCTGGGACGGGCGGCATCTGGGCAGCTGGCATGAACCGGCGCAGCAGGTGAAGCCGGGGGTCGAGGTCGGAAAGGCCGCGCAGATGTGATACGGCAGAGTTTAAATAATTAAATTAAAACATTAAACAATAGTTGACAGACGTTAATTCCTTGTGCTATACTCAGCGTAAGAACTGACCGTAGGGTTGGCAGGAGGGATGACAACGATGACGAAAATGACGAAGGCAGCATGGGTGCTCATGCGACTGGTAGAATTTTCCCACTATATCTGTGCGGGCGCTGGCGTAGTGATGCTGATTGCTTCCATCGCTGCGCCGGACTGGACGGGCACGCGGCTGCAGCAGCGGCTGCTCCCGAATCCGTGGTATTCCGCGCCACAGGCGGAAGCGTCCTGGACGAACGACATGCTGGCGGTGGGGGACACGGTTTCCGTGTATGGTTTTGAAGTGACGATCCACCCGGAGGATCTGAGCCAGGCCCTGCCGGAACTGCGCGGGCACCTTGCCGTCTCGTCGGTGATCATGGCGCTGATGGGGCTGGTGTTCCGTCAGGTGGCGGATGTATTCAGCCTCTGGCGGGCGGGTACGCCCTTCCATGCAGGCGCGGTGCGCTGCCTGCGGCGCATGGGCTGGCTGTACGCAGCGGCAACGCTGGCGGGGCTGCTGGGCAGCGTTGTCTGCAGGATTGCGGTGCTGCTGGTTGTCCAGACGTACATCCCGGACTACGCCATGCCATGGAACGGGCTGCTGACGGCGCTATTGCTGCTGTGTCTGTCGCAGGCGTTTGCGCATGGCCAGTCCCTGCAACAGGATGTGGACGGGCTGCTGTAAGGAGGCAAAATGGGCAAGATCATTCTGCGCCTTGACCGGATGATGGTTGAGCGCCACATGTCCCTGAATGAGCTGGCGGATCGCGTGGGCATCACCAACGTGAACCTGTCAAAGATCAAGAACAACCACGTCACGGGCGTACGCTTCCAGACGCTCGCGGCCATCTGTGAAGTCCTCCGGTGTACCCCCGGCGACCTGCTGGAATACCAGAAGGACGATTGATGATACGGGCTGTGCGCTGAATGGTAAATACAAAAGACCCGCCAGCAGGGGAATGAATCTCCGGCTGGCGGGCTTTGTGATTACAGTTGTGGATTACTTGCGCAGGGTGATGACCACGTGGCGGTTGGGCTCCTCACCCTCGGAGTGGGTGTCCACCGCGTCGTTTGCCTGCAGGGCGCTGTGGATGATGCGGCGCTCGTAGGGGTTCATGGCCTCCAGGCTCACCTTGCGGCCGGTCTTGACGGCGCGGTTCGCCATGCGGTTGGCCAGACGGATCAGGGTGTCCTCGCGCTTGGCACGGTAGTTCTCGGTGTCCAGGGTCACGCGGGTGTAGTCGTCCTGGCCGCGGTTCACCTTCAGGCTGGTGAGGTACTGCAGGGCGTCCAGGGTCTCGCCACGGCGGCCGATGAGGATGCCTAGGGTGTCGCCAGTCATCTGCACGAAGACGTTCTTCTCCTCGTCCGTGCCAACGGCCACCTCCACGTCCACGCCCATGAGGTGGGTCAGCTCCTTCAGGAAGGACTGGGCCTTGCCGGCGGCGGAGTCGGCCTCGACCTGCTCATCGGGGATCATGGTGACGACGGGCTTCTCCAGGGGACGAACCTCGGCCTTGGGCTTGGGCTCACGCTTGGGCTGCTCCTTCTTGGCAGGCTTCTCGCCCTCAGTCTTGGGGGCGCGCTCCTTGCGCTGACGGGGCTTCTTCTCCTGGGCGGGCTTCTGCTCGGTCTCGGTCTTCTCGCCGTCCTCGGCCTTCTTTTCGCGGGGCTGCTTGGCCTTGCGCTGCACGGGCTTGGGGGCCTCGGGCTTCTTCTCGGTCTGCTCCGTCGCATTGTCCTCAGCCTTGGGGGCTTCGGTCACGGGCGCAGCGGGCTTTTCCTCCGCCTTGGGGGCCTCGGGCTTCTTCTCGGGCTTGGGTTCCTTGCGGGCGGGCTTCTCCTTCTTTTCGGGGGCAGGCTTCTTCTCCACGGGGAACAGGGCGGCGGTGGGATCGACCTCCTCCTCCTCGCGCAGGGTCAGCTGCAGCTTGTAGGGACGGCTGCCGAAGAGGCCGAAGAGGCCCTTGCTGCCCTCCTCCAGGGTCACGACGTCCACATCGGTGATGATGGCGCGCAGCTGCATCAGGCCGTCCTGCAGCGCCTCCTCGTAGGTCTTGCCGGTAACGATGATCTGCTTCATGGTAATGATAACTCCCTCTCCAGATGGGCGGAAACGCCCGGTTGTATCAGATGATTATTTGACGGAAATACCGGCCTGGTCGGCAGAAGCGGGGTTCTCGGCGGCCAGGGCATCCTTGTGATCCAGGTACTTGTTGATGGCGAAGTTGGTGGCCATGGCGATGAGGTTGCTGGTGACCCAGTACAGGGCGAAGGCAGCGTTGTAGCTGCAGCACAGCCACAGGGAGAACAGGGGGAAGAACCACTTCATGAAGTTGCCGGTGTTGGGCTGCTGCTGGCCATCCTTGCCGGTGGACTGCGCAGCGGGCTGGGAAGGATTGGACTGGGCCATGAGGAACTGCGTGCCGGCAGAGAGCAGGGGCAGCAGGAACAGGCCATTCCAGTCCTTGACCACGGTCACGGTGGTAATGAGGAGGTTGATGGACAGGTAGGGGATGGAGGCCGTCTGGGCAGTGTAGCCGGGGGTGGCCTGCATGGCGGTGGTGATGGCGGCGACGGTGTCCTTCAGCACATCCTTGGCGAAGGAAGCCTCGGTCAGCTCGATGCCGACCTTCTCGCACAGGATGGCCAGCTCGGCGGGCCTGCTGGCGACCCACTCGGCCAGGACGGTCAGCCAGTCGCGGGACTCGATCATCTGCAGGCTCTGCACGGAGGGCAGGGCAGCGGTGAAGGGGCTGTCGGGCATCCACAGGTTCTTGATCCACAGGAAGGGCTCCAGGGCCGTTTCGCCGTTGACGATCAGGTTGAAGGCCTGGCCGATCAGCTGCTCGTTGGCCATCATGCGCATGGCGGTGAACATGGCGATCATGATGGGCATGGAGACCAGCAGGGGCCAGCAGGAGGACAGGGGAGAGCACTTCTCCTTCTGGTACAGCTCGGCCATCTTGCGCTGCAGCTTCTCCGGGTCCTTCTCGTACTTCTTCTGCAGCTCCTGCTGCTTGGGAGCGAGCTTGGAGATCTTGCGCATGCCCACGCGGCTCTTATAGTCAAGAGGCAGCAGGCACAGGCGGATGAGGATGGTGAAGAAGACGATCGACAGGCCGTAGTTGTTCACCAGGCTGAAGATCCCATCCAGAATGCCTTTGAGGAACGCGTTCATTCGGGTTATTCCCTCCTTAATGTGGTGCAGGGGTCCTCCGGCACGGGGTCATACCCGCCCTTTGACCACGGATTGCAGCGCATGAGCCGCCATGCGGCCAGCCGGGCGCCCTTCAGCGCGCCGTAGCGTTCAATGGCGGTCACGGCGTACTGGGAGCAGGTGGGCACGTAGCGGCAGCAGGGGCCGCCCTTGTGGGGGCTGACCTGCCTGCGGTAGAAGTGCACGGCGCCGAGCATGGCCCGGCTGAGGAAGGAGCGTTTCATCGTGCGCGATTGCCCTCCGTCGCGGGGGCGTCGGCGCCCTTCTTTGCCTTGGCAGGCGTGGGCGCGGCGTCCGGGGCATAGTTCAGGGCGTTGTGCTTCTTGAGCAGGTAACGCACATCACGAGCCAGCGACTGGAAGGTGGCCTCTGCGGCTGAGGGCCTGGCGACAATGACGTACAGGCCGCTTTTCACATCCCCTAAATAGGGCCGAAAGCATTCGCGCAGGCGGCGCTTGACCTTGTTGCGGGTCACGGCGTTGCCCACCTTCTTGCTGACGGAAAAGCCGACCTTCATGCCCCGCCCTTTGGCGAGGAGCATGACCAGATCCCGACAGGCGGCGCTCTTTCCGCGGTGGTACACGTACTGGAACGCCTTGTTTTTTTGCAGCCGATAACGTCTTTCCATGGTTGACTTCCTTTACAATCCGTTCGCGCGGGCCGGGAAGCCCGCGGGGCGAATACAGGGTGCAGGGGAGAGCCTGCGGTTTGTAATGAGGTCGGGCTTCAGCCCGACTAGCGGTGTCATTGCTTGCAATGATGCCGCGTAGCCAGCACCCGGTTGTAAGACCGGGGGATGGCCGCTATAGGAAAAGCCCGCCCGGATCTGCGCGTTTGGCGCTTCGGGCGGGCTTTTGCCACGATTTCAGGGCGCATGGCGAATCATGCGCGCCCCGGTCAGCAGACCAATCAGACGGTCAGCTCCTTGCGGCCACGACGACGACGGGCGGCCAGGACACGACGGCCATTCTTGGTGGACATGCGGGCACGGAAGCCGTGCACCTTGCTGCGCTGACGCTTCTTGGGCTGGTAGGTACGGAACATGGGTCAACACTCCTCACATTTTGTGTCATCGGGGGCATGGTGACCCCGCAATTGCTAACTTCACAGCACGTTATAGTATACCTGCTTTGTGTGTGGTTGTCAAGGGTGAAGTGCACTTTTTTTCAACATTGACGGCAAAAAATCTGCCGGATATCCGTCAAAGACCTGCCTGGATCATACGATGGAAACAAAACACAGAAAAAGTACAGGGCAAGACAGCGAATGTGGTTCAATTGGGTGAGATTTGTGCTTTACAAACCGCTGCGTATGTGCTATACTGTCCTGCGGTAATCAAAGCAGACCCTTTAACTCAGCACGAGAGGCTGAAAAGGAACGCAGCGATCCGCATAGATATATGTGCTTTACTGCGCTTCTCCATGGCATCCGTTGTGCTGGGAGGCGCATTTTTTTCATGTCCTTGCTTGAATAACAGGAGGTCGAAGGACGATGGCAAACATGATGTACGGCATTCCCAAGGCGCAGCTGATGGCCGGCGACGCGATGAACCGCGCGCTGACCCGCATGGCCCATGAGATGATGGAGCAGCTGGATCTGAATAACGTGATCTTTGTGGGCATCCGCCGCCGCGGCGTACCGCTGGCCCAGCGCCTGGCGGACATCATTGAGAAGTACGAGCACGTCCGGTGCCCGGTGGGCGAGGTGGACATCGCCATGTACCGCGATGACCGCGACCCGGCGGAGCTGAAGGTGAAGGTGCAGGAGAAGCTCCTGCCCGATGACGTGACTGGCCGCACCGTGGTGCTGGTGGACGATGTGCTGCACACCGGCCGCACCGTCCGCGCCGCCATGGACGCCATTCTTGACCAGGGCCGTGCAGCCCGCATCTGCCTGGCTGTTCTGATCGACCGCGGGCACCGCGAGCTGCCCATCCGCGCAGATTTTGTAGGCAAGAATGTGCCCACCTCCACCTCCGAGCGCATCGGCGTGATGATGGAGGAGATCGACGGCGGCGACGGCGTGGCGCTCTTTGAGGGCCGGGTGAACCGGTAAGTCTGAATCCGGAATTCGGAATGCGGAATTCGGAATTGAGCAGGCGGCGCTGGGCTGCCGTGCCGGATTCGCATCCTTGATTCATTGTCACTGTTTACTCCACCAACCAAAGAAAGGAAGTTTTTCCGATGAGCCAGAATCAGAAGCTTTCTCCTGCCAAGTTTGGTCTGCTGGGCTTCCAGCACATGTTTGCCATGTTCGGCGCGACCGTGCTGGTGCCGACCCTGACCGGCCTGTCCGTGTCCGCCACGCTGCTGTTTGCAGGTCTGGGCACGCTGCTGTTCCACCTGATCACCAAGGGAAAGGTGCCCGCGTTCCTGGGCTCCTCCTTCGCGTTCCTGGGCGGCTACTTCACCGTGGCCGGCATGCAGGGCTTCGCTGACGCGGGCCTGAACTGGATTCCCTATGCCGGCGCCGGCGTGGCCTGCGCGGGTCTGGTGTATGTGCTGGTGTCCCAGCTGTTCCGCTGGTTCGGCACGGCGAAGGTCATGCGCTTCTTCCCGCCGATCGTCACCGGCCCCATCATCATCGCCATCGGCCTGATCCTGTCCAACACCGCCATCAACAATGCCGCCCAGAACTGGTGGATCGCCCTGGTGGCCATCGTCATCGTGGTGGGCTGCAACATCTGGGGCAAGGGCATGATCAAGATCATCCCCATCCTGCTGGGCGTTGTGGGCTCCTACCTGGTGGCTGCTGTGGCCGGTCAGGTTGACTTCACCGCTGTGAAGGACGCTGCCTGGATCGGTCTGCCCTTCGCCATGGAGGACACCGTGTTCTCCTTCTTCAAGACCGGCGTTAACGGCAAGCTCCTGCTGGACGCCATCATCGCCATGATGCCCATCTCCCTGGCGACCATGATGGAGCATATCGGCGACATGTCCGCCATCTCCTCCACCGTGGGCAAGAACTACATTGAGAATCCCGGCCTGCACCGCTCCCTGATGGGCGATGGCGCTGCCACCACCCTGGCTGCCCTGTTCGGCGCGCCTGCCAACACCACCTACGGCGAGAACACCGGCGTGCTGGCCCTGACCAAGGTTTACAACCCCGCTGTTGTCCGCATGGCGGCCGTGCTGGCGGTGCTGTTCTCCTTCTGCCCCAAGTTTGCGGCCCTGATCTACTGCATGCCCACCGCCACCATCGGCGGCGTGTCCCTGATCCTCTACGGCATGATCTCCGCCGTCGGTGTACGCAACATCGTTGAGAATCAGGTGGACTTCTCCAAGAGCCGCAACGTCATCATCGCGGCCCTGATCATCGCGCTGTCCCTGGGCATCCACTTCTCCAGCGCCCTGGGCTGCGATACGGTCAACAGCGTCAACGGTGCGCTGTCCTTCACCATCGGCTCTGTGAACATCAGCCTGTCCGGCCTGGCTGTGGGCTCCCTGGTGGGCATCATCCTGAATGCTGTCCTGCCCGGCAATGACTACACCTTCGGCAAGGACGAGCAGGGCGACCGGGCGGTCAACTTCCAGGTGTAATCCGGGTTACAAGCCCTTTCGGCGGACTCCTTCGGGGGTCTGCCGTTTTTTTTTATGGCTCTTCACGGAAAGTTTGGGAATGGTTTGTTTGACATGGCGCAGACACCTTCACCGCCATTGCGGCTGCATCGAAGCCATGAAGGGGAAGACGCGGCGTCTTTGCGGAGGGTTGCGCCCTCGTTCTTATTCATACAAGCAACCCTCCGCAACGTCGCCGCCCCGATATGCAGCCGCCTTTCCGACATCTCAGGGGCAGGAGGGGGACGGGGGAAA
>JAFXDB010000204.1 GCA_017516305.1 Clostridia bacterium
ACCGCCCTCCAGGGCCTTCATGGCGGCGTACTGCGCCATGGCGTTGGGGTTGGAGGTGGCGTGGCTCTGGAAGGACGCCATGGCCTTGATCTCCTGCAGCGGGCCGGCCACATAACCGATACGCCAGCCGGTCATGGCATAGGCCTTTGACATACCGTTGACCACAAAGGTCTGGTTCTTGATCGTCTCGCCGATGTTGGCAATGGAGAAGTGCTTCTCCCCATCGTAGATCAGCTTCTCGTAGATCTCGTCAGACACAACGTAGAAGGGGTGGCTCACCGCCAGGTCAGCCACAAATTGCAGCTTCTCCCGGGGCCACACGCTGCCGTTGGGGTTGGACGGGCTGGTGATGATCATCGCCTTGGTGCGGCGGGTGACGCGGGAGGCAATGTCCTTCTTGTGGGGGATGAAGTTGGTGGACTCATCCGTAGGGATGAAAACCGGCACGCCGCCGGCCATGCGCACCATCTCCGGGTAGGACACCCAGCAGGGCGTGGGGATCAGCACCTCATCGCCCGGATCCAGAATGGCCTGGAACACATTGTACAGGCTGTGCTTGGCGCCGGAGGAAACCACGATGTCCTGGGGCTTATAATACAGGTCGTTGTCCCTTTCCAGCTTGTCGCAGATGGCCTTGCGCAGCTCAAAGGTGCCGGAAGCGGGCGTATAACGGGTCTTGCCCAGGTCAAGGGCCTCCTTCGCCGCGTCAATGATGTACTGGGGCGTGGGGAAATCCGGTTCGCCCGCGCCGAAGCCGATCACATCCACACCGCTGGCCTTCATCTCCTTCGCACGCGCGTCAATCGCCAGCGTCGGAGAAGGGCTGATGCTCTGACAACGATGAGAAACCGTAAGTGCCATAATGGTTGCCTCCTGCAAATTCGTATTGATGACGGCTGTCCACGGCCTTCCGTCCCACTGGCCGCTGCCGATCTCTGTTCGGTACTGGCTTATTATACCCCCGAACCGCCTGCCAATCAATAGGAAATGCAGAAAAAATGCATTAAAAGCACATCCATCCTGCAAATCATCCCCCGGGAGTCCCGATATAAACCGTTTTCTCCCGGGGGTGATATGCATCAAATCAGTATTCGTCCGTCATTTTGCCACTTTCAGGGCTTAATTCAGGTCGTCGCCCGGCTCATCGGGGTGACGCTCCACGCCCATGGCCGAGGCAGGCGTCTCATGCTGTACGCCGTACGCATCCCAGAAGGCCACCGTCGCGCCGCCTATATACAGGGTCAGCAGCAGATTTCCCATCATCGTGATCGTCAGGCAGACAGCTAGCATGACCTGGTTCACCGCCATGTACATCACCAGGGAAATCAGCAGTTCCCAGAAGATGAACGACACGCGCAGCATGAAGTATTCCATCTTGCGGGTGCGCATCACCTGCCAGCTCTCGCGGATGCAGCCGTTGACGCTGAGCTCCGGCTTGTCCACCAGCACAATGGGCGCAAGGCCGTAATGCAGGGCTGCGCGGATCCCCAGCACCATGGATGCGCCAAAGCCCACCCACGGCAACACGGTGGACAGGGCCGGAACAAACAGCGCCGCCATCATCAGCGCCATGCCCGGCAGCATCCAAACCCAGATGCGCAGCGCCATCCAGATGTTCAGCAGCAGCGCCTTGCCGCCCAGGCGAAGATAACCCAGGCAGCCGCCGATGGTCAGCGTCTTCTTGCGGTGCGCATCCAGCAGCGCGCCATGCATCGGAACCGTGACCACCGGAGACAGCAGCGTGGACAGGCCGCCCAGCAGCAGCAGGAGCCAGCCGCCCTCATTGCGGATGAAGTTCATCACGGAGGCGGTGAAGGCGCCCATCATCGTATCCGCCTCGGCCAGCATGGCCTCCGCCTGCTCCACCGTCAGCTCCTCCGGGATGGGCTGGGCGTAGAATTCCAGCACATCCTGCGCCGGATTCAGCACATAGGTGGTCACATCCTCCGTCCGCAGCTGCACGGCCGTGTCGTACACCAGCCCCGGCAGCGCAGCCAGAAGGCCGATGACGACCAGCACCTGCAGCCAGGGCTTGATGGCCGCCCAGGCACGGCGTTTGAATACAAAGCTCGGGATCATCTGAATCACCTTTGTTCCTTCCTTTCATTCATGGGCATCTGCCGGAACGCAAAGCCCTGCGGGATGCGCATATTCTCCCGCTTTCCGTCGCTTATCTGACCCGCCAGCATCCCCAGAGCCGCCCAGAACATGGGCGTCACCAGACAAATGCTGAAGGTGAACATTCCCTGCAGCAGATAGCATACCACCGCCATCATCAGCGGCAGCACCTCCCCGTCCCGGCGCAGCCGCGCCGCAGCCGCCGCAGCCGCGCCCAGCGTCAGGGCCATATACAGCCCCAGAGCGGGCAATCCGCTGTTGACCAGCACCCCCAGGAAGAGGTTGTGCGGGTTATCAAAGCGCTGCACAAGGCTCTGACCGGTCTGCCAGAGGTGATGATCCATCGCGTGCAGGAACACATCGGGCCCGGTGCCCCAGAGGAGATTGTCCCGGCAGATCTCCAGCGTCAGCCGCCACACGCCGATGCGCTCGGAGCCGAAGCTGTCCTGCGCACGTCCATGGAGGATCTCCTGCAGCTCCCACAGGCCGTTGCCCGCAGGGATGGGCAGCAGATACACCGCCGCCACCGCCAGGAGGACAAGCCCCGCCGCCGCCAGCATCACCGTCCGCAGGCGCAGCCCGCGGCCCGGATGCTTCCGCAGCAGCACCGCAGGGATGATCACCATCATCCCCGCCGCCAGCGGGAAAAATCGCCACGCATCCGTCCTGAGGCAGACGGCGTCCACCCCATCCAGCCAGGGGAAGGCCAGCAGCAGCCGCGCCGTCAGCATGGCCAGCACCCCCGCCAGAATGACAGCGGCGCGCCAGCGGGCCTGCGGCTCCTTCATTGCCAGCAGAAGCAGCAGGAACAGCAGCCCTGCCAGCATGACCAGCCCGCACTGCACCTCCATGCACAGCGTCAGCAGCACTCCGGCAAGCCCTGCGGCAAACCACAGCCAGCAGGTTTTTTTCAGGCCCGCAAAGCTCCCCAGCGCCGCCGCCATCACGATGGACACATACCCCACCACCATGTCGATGTTGCCGATGGGGCCCTGGAATTCGTAGTTGGTGAGGATGCTCGTCCCCGCAGGGAAGAGCCCCCATACATTGACGCCAGCGTACTGCAGGCCGACCACCGCGCAGTAGCCCAGCAGCCCCAGGGAGGCCGCCGTCACCAGCGGACGCACCCGCACCCGGATCAGGCTCATGGACAGGAACACCAGGCCGTAGCACATCTGGGTGATAAGGCCCTCGTACCGGTAAGCGCCCCAGAGGACGGTCAGCCGGCCGCTCTCGCCCGCATGATCCGCCCAGGAGCCGAACACCGCCGACAGGCCCACCAGCGCGAAGTACGTCAGTCCCGCCGCATGCAGCCAGGTCAGGCGTATTTTTCCGCCCTTTTCCCTCCGCCACAGGACAGCCGCCGCGGCACAGGCCGCGCTCAATCCCGTCAGCGCCAGCATGATCTCCCATTTCGCCCGGGTGATGCTGCTGTAAGTCCCCCCCTGCAGGAAGGGAAAGACCGCCAACCACACCATGCCCAGGGCCTTCATCAGGCCCTCCGGCGTGCGCCAGCTGCTTCCGAAGCCTTCGCGCCGCAGCGCAGAACCCATTCTTTTCAGCATATTCATCAATGCAGCGCATCCTTTCTCATGCTATACAATAGCATATTTATGCTATTCGTGCAAGGAAAGAATAGAAGCTCCCCTACTGTGTAGCATGCCCGGATGAATTGACAATGAACCGGGCGGCCGTGCGTACTGTAAAGCCCCCGGCGCACAGCCATGCTGATGCACCGGGGGCTTGCCGCGGCGTTACTGCACGGGGGAGGTCTCCGCCGTCAGCGGCGCGAGACGGCCCAGCAGCACAAACCGTGCATTGTCGTATACATACGCACAGGTGGACAGGAGAATCAGCCGATCCTCCCGTTCGGGCAGCCAGCCCGCTTTGTAGGCGGAGCTGCGCACCAGCTGGCCCACGTAGGCCTCAAAGGCCGCATCATCCTGGAAATTCGCCGGAAAGCCCAGACGCTTGCCATCCACCGTGCAGGCAGCGATCAGCTCGATGCGGTAATCCCCGCCCGGGGTGTAGAGGATCATGTTCAGATGCTCCATGGCATAATCCGACTTGCCAAAGAGGTGAAGGCTGCCGAACATATCCCCCGTGCGCATGCGGTGTCCATGGACAACATTCAGGTCATCGCACCAGCCCTGCTGATTCCCGGCATCCAGCATGATGGAACCGGCGCGGTTGGCCGTGCCGTCCGGCAGGTGGTTCAGATAGTAATCATTGTCCACCCCCTGCACGATGGGGTAGTTGATGTTGGTTCCCTCAATGACGATCCAGCCCACCACATCGGGCATGGTCTGCCGCAGGGCGGGAAAGTCCAGCGCCGAGGTGGGCGCGGGAGATTCCGTGGGGACAGACTCATCCGGAACCACAGTTGCCGTCGGGACGGGCGTGGCCGGGGCCGGGGTCGCCGTCGGGATGGGCGTGGCCGGGGCCGGGGTCGCCGTCGGAACGGGCGTGGCTGGGGCCGGAGTTGCCGTCGGAATGGGCGTCGCCGGAGCCGGGGTCGCCGTCGGAATGGGCGAAGCCGGGGCCGGGGTTGC
>JAFXDB010000205.1 GCA_017516305.1 Clostridia bacterium
GCTGCAGGCCCAGCGCGTCCAGCACCTTCATCAGAGGATGGAAGTCGCTGCAGATCAGCCGTCCGCCAGGCTTCAGCAGCCTGCACATCAGGGCCATGAAGGCGTCCAGGTCGTGGAAGTAATGCAACACGCCGCCCTCCATGAACACCACGTCGAAGGCTTCCCCAAAGTGCGCCAGGTCGATCTCCATCACGTCGCCCAGCTGGTAATCCAGCCGCACCCCGGCGGCCTCAGCCAGTTCAAGGGCATAGCGCCGGTTGTCCCGGGAAAGATCAAACACGGTGACCTCTGCCCCCAGAATCGCCAGCGGCACGGCCTTCTTGCCACAGGAGCCGCAGATGTTAGCCACGCTCAGCCCCCTGCAATCCCCGAAATACCCCGCGTAGCGCTTCAGGCCCCGCAGAGGATCGGCCAGAAGCTTCGCCGCCAGCTCCTCCGGCTGGCCGTTGTGCCGCAGCCAGAAGGCGTAGGCGTCATACTCCCAGGCCGCCTTGTGCTCGCGCGTGTAATCCTTCATATCCTTATTCTCCCTTCGCAGACGAGAAAACCCGCAGTCTTTACAAAACCGCGGGCATGTGGGACTGCAGGTCAGTCCGCCGGATAGTATTCGCCGTAGATGAACACATGCAGGGCCTCGACGTTCTCGCGCAGACGCTTGCTGGTACGGAAGGCCACAACGGACGCACCGGAATCAGTGGTGTCGTACTTCCAGGTGCCGTCCAGGGGCAGGCGGTTCTGCACCAGCAGGGGCTCACCGGCAGCCGCGCGGTCCAGCAGGCCGCTGTTCAGCACCAGCATGGCCAGGCTGCCCATGTCCGCCAGGCTCATGTTGGTCTTGGCGTAGGGCAGGCAGGTCTCCAGCAGCGCAAAGAGCTTGTCGAAATCCATGCCGCCCTGGGTCACCTTCTTCAGCAGCAGCTCCAGCAGATTGCGCTGACGGGCGGTGCGGGCAAAATCGTTATCAATGGAGCGCAGGCGGGCATACATGACAGCCTGGATACCATCCAGGTGCTGCACGCCATCCACCTTCTCCAGCGGCACGCGGACGTAGTCGTCATCCTGGTTGTCGTATGCCGGGGGATGCTTGCGGATATAGGTGTTGATGGCGCCGGCCTCCTGACGGGTCAGGTGGATATCAATGCCGCCCAGGCTGTCGATGATGGAGGCCAGGCCGAAGAAGTTGATGACGATGTAATGCTCGATGTTCAGCTCGAAATTGTGGTTGATGGTGCGCATCGCCAGCTCGCCGCCGCCGCGGGAATAGGCCACGTTGATGCGGTTCTTGCTCTTGTAGCCGGGGATGGTGACGTACAGGTCGCGCAGGATGGAGGTCAGCTTGATCTCGCCCGTGTCCTTGTTGATGGACACGATGATCTGCACATCACCGTGCTGGTTGGAGCCATCGATGTCCGCCGTGCGGCTGTCGATGCCGATGAGCAGGATGTTGACCACGTTATCCGGCAGATTGGGATTGATCTCCAGGCTCCCCACATCCACCGTATCGTCGATCTCCGCGTCCAGGATCTCGACGGTTTCCATCAGCTCGTCCGGGATCTCGAATCCGGTGACCTCCTCGCCGTCCTCATTGATGGCCACGCCGTCCACGATGACGATCTCACCCATATCCACCTCGTCGGAGAATTCGTCCTCCGCCGCGGCGGGCAGGCCCAGGGACAGCAGCATCGTCAGCGCCAGCAGCAGGGCCGTGAGCTTCTTGGTCAGTTGCATATCATGTACCTCCTTGCGGAAAGTCTCAGTCCGTTCCTAATATTATAGCGGATTGCGGCAGAAATTGCAAGATATGCCTGCATATTGTTACACCACTGCGCTTTCTGCGTGTTCTGCAGCAGCCCGCAGCAGCCGCAGCGCATCCGCCAGGGCCGCCTCGTCCGCCGCCTGCTGTCCGTAGGGCTCCAGCACCACCGTGCCGTCGAAACCCTGCCCGCGCAGCTGCCGCAGCAGGGCGGGCCAGTCAGTCTGCCCCTGTCCGGGCAGGCAGAGCTTCCCGTCTTCCGCCACATCCAGCGCGTGGACATGCTTCACCCGACTGCCCATTGCCCGCAACAGCTCCCCGGGCACAAAGCCCGCCAGGTGCGCCTGCTTGGTGTCCAGCACAAACTGCACCTGAGGTAGCAGGCGGATGAGCGTTTCCACCTCCGCCGGGCCGCGCAGGGCGCACCAGTGGACATTCTCCCACAGCACCGTCAGCCCCCGTTCATGGGCGATCTCCTGCATGCGGGCGAAAACCTCCGGCAGGCGCGGAATGCTCTCGGGCCGGATGGGCCCATGCACCCCGAAGGGCCCGTGGAACACATAATACGCCGCGCCCAGCGCCTGTCCGGCGTCGCACACGCCGGTGAACAGCCGGAAGGCGTCCTCTGTCTGCCGGGCAGACCGGCCGAACAGCTGATGCTCAAACTGCGTCCCCAGCGGGTGGATGGAGCAGCAGGGCAGCGTCCCCAGCCGTTCCCGCACGATGCGCCCGAAGTCCGCACAGTACTCCGAGGGCGTCTGCATAAAGACCTCGCAGGCCTCCGCCGGGAAGCGGCAGACCTTCTGCGCCGCGTCCTCCGTTTCGCCCTGGCCGTAGAAGGCCGCGCAGCTCAGGCCGATTCTCACTGCGCTCCGCCTCCGTTCAGTTCGTCCAGGGACAGCTCGAAGGACGGCAGGAACATCCGCAGGAAGTCCTTCACCTCCGGCAGGTCGATCTCCTCCAGGCTCCGGCGGATGGATTCCCCCGCCGCCTCAAATTCCCTGTTGCCAGCGCGTTTTTCTTCAATGCACTTCAGGTACGCGCTGATGGAGTCCGCCGCCTTCACCACCGCCCGGTCATAACCCTCCGGCTCGGTGAGATAGGGCGCATAGGGCGCGCGCAGCGTCTCCGGCAGCATCGTCAGCAGGCGGTCGTTGGCCATGCGCTCCACGCTCTTGTAGGCGCCGCGCAGCTCCTGGGAGTGGTACTTGACGGGCGTGGGCATATCGCCGGTGATGACCTCGGACACATCGTGATACACGCCCAGGGCCAGGATATGCTCCGGGTTGCATTCGCGGCCGTACCGGTCGCGCCCGAGCATGGCGATGGCATGGGCAATCATGGCCACCTGCAGGGAATGCTCCGCGTCGTTTTCCGGCATGACGGAGCGCATCAGGCCCCAGCGGCGGATATAGCGCAGACGGGCCACATAAGCAAAAAAGTGATGCATGGCTGAAAACACCTCCACATTGATAGAAACGCATCTATTGTACAACATCCTCCTGCAAAATGCGAGAGGAAATGTAAACTTTCACACATCCGGCGCAGAATTGTTTCGTCAGTTTCCGAATATGTTATACCTTTTGTGAACACACCTGAATCAACGGGAGGACTGCAATATGCTCCGACAGATCATCCACATCGACCAGGAAAAATGCGTCGGCTGCGGCCTTTGCGTGGACGCATGCCACGAGGGAGCCATCGGCCTGGTGGACGGCAAGGCCCGGCTGCTGCGTGAGGACTATTGCGACGGTCTGGGCGACTGCCTCCCCACCTGCCCGATGGACGCCATCAGCTTCCAGACCCGCGAAGTGCCCGCCTATGACGAGGCCGCCGTTTTGCGGAACAAAGCCGAAAAGGCAGGACAAAAAGCCGGGCAGAAGACCGCGCTCCCCTGCGGCTGCCCAGGCAGCGCCTGCCAGACCATTGCCACACCTGCTGCGCCGTCCCTGGCCTGCGACGTCCCCTCCTGCCTGTCCAACTTTCCCGTGCAGCTGCATCTGGCGCCGGTGAACGCTCCCTGGCTTTCCGGCGCAGACCTGCTCATTGCCGCGGACTGCACGGCCTACGCCTGCGGGGACTTCCACCGCCGATTCATGCAGGGCCGGGCGACGCTCATCGCCTGCCCGAAGCTGGACGCGTCCAACCACGCGGCCAAGCTGGCAGACCTCCTTGCCGCCAATGACGTGCGCTCCGTCACCGTCGCCCGCATGACCGTTCCCTGCTGCGGCGGCCTGACCCGCGCGGTGCACCTGGCCGTGCTGATGAGTGGAAAGGACATCCCGGTCAGGATCGTGACGATCGCTCCGGACGGAACGATCCGGGAATAAATCCTGCGCAAAAACGGTTGACAATCCGCCGGAATATGCTATAATGGAACACGAAAATCGCATCCACCGCTGGGGGTGCGGCCCGGGAAACCGCCGCCGCTGAGATACACCCTTGGAACCTGTGTAGGTCATCCTACCGTAGGGAAGCGGCCGCTTCGTGTTTCTGGCGTCGATCCTCAGGCGGATCCCCGGCAGAAGGCCTGCGCGAAGTATCCTGCTTTCCCGCGTACACACGCGGGTTTTTCATTTGCGTAAGAGCCGGGGAAGCTCCGGCTTGACAGGATGCGTC
Organism: Clostridia bacterium; assembly: GCA_017516305.1. Taxonomy (GTDB): domain Bacteria; phylum Bacillota; class Clostridia; order Christensenellales; family Aristaeellaceae; genus UBA11524. The sequence goes on from JAFXDB010000205.1 coordinate 4,373, forward strand.
GCAAAGGAGGATTTTCCTAATGAAAGAGTTTTTCGCCAACATGTTTGAGGACGTGGTCGAAATGACCGTGGGCGGCTGGGTGCTGCTGGCCCTGCTGCTGGCAGGCGGCGTCGCTGCCTTCCTGCTCCTTCGCCGCAAGTCCGGCAAGTCCTTCTGGACGGCCCGCACCATGTCCGTGGGCGCCATGTGCATGGCCCTGGCCTCGGTGCTCAGCCTCATCAAGCTCCTGCCCATGCCCATGGGCGGCTCCCTCACCCCGGCCAGCATGCTGCCGCTGCTGCTCTTTGCCTATGTGTACGGCACCATTCCCGGCCTGACGCTGGGCGCGCTTTACGGCGTGATGCAGTTCATCCTGGACGGCGGCCAGTGGCTGTGGACAGGCGCCATCCCGAACCTGCTGGATTACCCCATCGCCTTTGGCCTGCTGGGTCTGGCGGGCGTTTTCAACCACCTGCAGAACGAGAAGAAGGGCCTGGCCCTGGGCTTCCTGCTGGGCTGCTTCGGGCGCTTCGTCGCCTCCTTCACCTCCGGCGTGGTGTTCTACGCCGAGTGGGCCCCCGAGGGCATGCACCCCGCCGTTTACTCCGCGGGCTACAACGCCATGTACATGCTGCCGGAGTGTCTGCTGTGCATCGCCATCGGCCTCTTTGTCGCCCCGCGCCTGGTCAGGGAGCTGCGCAAGGTCAAATAACCCATTTCACAGAGCCGCGTCTGCAAAAGGCGCGGCTCAGACTGTCAAAAAAGTCAAGCGACCGTCACAGCAACTCGCCGTCGGCAGACTGGAAATCGAGAATCGGCGACATGCGCGGCGATTTTCGCGCGATTTTGCTGGTTCTTCGCGTTTTGTTAGGGACTACATTTTCGCGTTTTCTCAATACTACTCCAAACCGCAAGTGGGAAGCCGCTTTCGCCCGCCGAAAGCGGCGCAAAGGCGCTGGGGGGATGCAACTGGTGCATCCCCCCGTCCCCCTCCTGCCCCTAAGATGTCGGAAAGGCGGCTGCATATCGGGGCGGCGACGTTGCGGAGGGTTGCTTGAATGAATA
>JAFXDB010000206.1 GCA_017516305.1 Clostridia bacterium
CGAAGTGTACGTCAAGGGCCCCGGCTCCGGACGTGAAGCCGCCATCCGCTCCCTGCAGGCCGCCGGTCTGGACGTGAGCATGATCAAGGACGTGACGCCCATTCCTCACAATGGCTGCCGTCCGCCCAAGCGCCGTCGCGTGTAAGGTAACGAAGGAGGACATTGAACAATGGCTATCAACAAGCAGCCTATCGCCCGGAAGTGCCGTTCCTTTGACGGCCTGTCCCCGGTTGTCATGGGCTTTGCCAAGAAGGTCTATACCGATGAGAAGGCCGCCCAGCTGGGCAAGGCCGCCAATCCCCGCCGCAAGAAGGTTTCCCAGTACGGCCAGCAGCTGAAGGAAAAGCAGAAGGTCAAGTTCGTCTACGGCGTGCTGGAGAAGCAGTTCGAGAAGTACTACCACAAGGCCACCAACATGAAGGGCATCACCGGCGACAACATGCTGCAGCTCCTGGAGCAGCGCCTGGACAACGTCGTGTACCGCCTGGGCCTGGGCAAGACCCGTCGTGCCGCCCGTCAGATCGTGGTGCACGGCCACATCCGTGTCAACGGCCAGAAGGTTGACATTCCCTCCTACTCCGTGAAGGTGGGCGACGTGATCACCCTGCGCCAGAAGAGCACCGAGTCCGAGCTGTTCAAGGGTCTGCGTGAGGGCACCGGCCGTGTGACCCCCAAGTGGCTGTCCTTTGACGCCGCCAACCTGACCGGCAAGGTCGAGGCTCTGCCCACCCGTGAGGACGTGGACTTCGAGCCCCAGATGAACATGATCGTCGAGTTCTACTCCCGTTAAGGTACGCTCTGAAACCAGCGTGCCGCACGGGGTAGACGCATGGCAGCGCTGCCTGCGGCAGACTTTCACCGTTTTTCTTGCAGAAGCCGTGAATCGCCTGACCGCCGCACGTTGTCCAATCCCCCTGAGAGCGCGGCGCGCATTTCAGGAAACACCTTAATGAAGGATGCTGTGGGAGCCTTGGCCGTCAGGCCTTCACGCCCCTGCAGCAGCATCCCTTCTCCGAACCTGAGCAAGGAGGGTACAAATAATGGCCGTAGAAATCGAAAAGGCAAAGGTTGAATGTGTCGAGGTCGGCGATAACGGCAAGTATGGCAAGTTCGTAATCGAGCCCCTGGAGCGTGGCAACGGCCACACCATCGGCAACGCGCTGCGCCGTCTGCTGCTCTCTTCCCTGCCCGGCGCTGCTGTCTCCTCGGCTCACATTGAGGGCGTGCAGCATGAGTTCTCCACCATCCCCGGCGTCACCGAGGACGTGACGGAGATCATTCTTAACCTCAAGGGTCTGGCTGTCAAGATGCTCACCGACAACGCCGCCACCAAGACCGTGGTGATCGACAAGGTGGGCCCCTGTGAGCTGACCGCCGCCGACATCCAGGTGGATAGCGAAATCGAGATCATCAACCCTGATCTGCACATTGCCACCCTCAATGAGGATGCGCACCTGCAGATGACCCTGCGCATTGAGAGTGGCCGCGGCTACGTCAGCGCAGACAAGAATAAGGCCCGCGATCTCGCCACGCCCAATCTGGCCCTGCATGTCAACTCCATCCACATTGACTCCATCTTCACCCCCATCGTCAAGGTCAACTACACCGTTGAGGATAAGCGCGTCGGCCAGTCCAATGACTACGATACGCTGACCCTGGAGGTGTGGACCAACGGCACGCTGAAGCCCGAAGAGGCCCTGAGCTATGCCGCCAAGATCATGACCGAGCTGCTGGCCATCTTCACCAGCCTCACCGATCAGGTGCTGCCCGTCAGCATGGTGACGCAGGAGGATGACAAGCGCGAGCGTGTGCTGGAGATGACCATCGAGGAGCTGGAGCTTTCCGTGCGTGCGTACAACTGCCTCAAGCGCGCTGGCATCAACAGCGTCGCTGAGCTGGTGCAGCGCAACCAGGAGGACATGATGAAGGTCCGCAACCTGGGCCGCAAGTCCCTTGAGGAAGTGGAGCAGAAGCTGCATGAACTGGGCCTCTCCCTGCGACCGAATGATGAATAAGACGGGGCTCTAAAAGCGCAGAGGGCTGCCAAGCAATCCCCAGCCCCCCACCCAGGATAGGAGGAAATAACCCCATGGCTTACCAGCGCAAACTGGGTCGCACGGCCGATCAGCGCAAGGCGCTGCTGCGTGGTCTGGTGACCAATCTGATTAAGTACGGTAAGATCGAGACGACCGAGGCCAAGGCCAAGGAAGTCCGCCGCATTGCCGAGCGCCTGATCACCCTGGCCGCTAAGGAGTGCGACAACACCGTCGAAGTGACCAAGACCTTCCACAACGAGAAGGAGCAGGTCGTGGAGCTGGTCGTGAAGAACGATGCTCCTTCCAAGCTGCATGCCCGCCGCATGATGCTGGCTTACCTGTACAACATGCCCGAGGAGAAGCTGGCGGACGAGAGCAAGAAGGAATACCGCGAGCGCACCAAGGACGTGAAGTACCCCGTGGTCGAGAAGCTCTTTGAGATCGGCCGCAAGATGAAGGATCGCAAGGGCGGCTACACCCGCATCTACAAGCTGGGACCCCGTCGCGGCGACGCTGCCGAGATGGTCATCCTGGAGATCCTGTAATCCCTGTATGAAGCTGAGCTGATCGGCCTTCGCACAGCCTGTCAGCCTACGTTTACCGCACACATCAAGCACATCAAAGCATCAAGCAGAACCGTCCCTCCCGCACAGAGGGGCGGTTTTTTGTTCGTCCTTTTCGGCGGACGCGGCCTTGCATCCCGCATACAATCGTGCTATAATGGATCCACAGACTTACAAGGAGGTCAATATATGGCTACTGCAACCTTTTCCCCAATCCTTGCGCTTCTGCTTGCGCTGAGCATGCTGGTATCCCCCGCTGCGGGCGTCGGCGGCTCCGGGCAGGTGGAGATCGATCCGTTCGTCCTCACCATTGAGGAGGTGGACGGCGATCACGACGCCAGCTTCGGCCTGGCGGATACGGTTTCCGGCAAGCAGGTTGTTTTCTACACCGAGCGGGGCGATGGGTACTACGTCACCGGAGACTCCATCATCCTCACCATGGACGGCAAGACCTATGCCCTTCCCACGGCCGAACTGTTGAACAGCGTGAACTCCGTTGTCAGCCAGCTGCCCATGCCCGATGAGCAGGACATGATGGCCCTTTCCCTCTTCGCGCAGAGCCTGCTGACCTCCATTTCCGCCGAGGCCGTCTCCTTTGCGCCCCGCGGCGAGAGCTTTGCCTTCAGCATCGATCTGGATCGCCTGCTGGCCGACATTGACGCTGCCATGCCCCAGGTGCTCACGACCTATGGCTTCTACCTGAACCCCACCCTCCAGAAGTATACCAATGCGCTGCTCGGCACGCCCATCACAGCGGAGCAGCTGGCCCAGGCCTGGCCTCAGCTGGGCCTGAGCAGCATCCAGACTGGTCTGACGGCTTCCCTTACGGCCATCCCTTCGGATGACGGCATTACTCTGATGGGCAGTGTGGCTCAGCTCAGCTTCGTCGCCCGCATCAGCGAGGCGGGCCTCGAGCTGCGCTTCACCGGCCCCGACGGGACCGTTTACCCCTTCGATTCCCAGGATCTGCTCGCCGTCGTGGGCCTCCTGGCACAGCTGCCCGCGCACATCACCACTGACGCCTTCAGCATCAGCGAGAGCACCGTCTATGATGAGCACTACTATGACATCATCACCATCACCGTAAAGCTGGACACTGCCGCCCTGGCCCGCGACCTGAACAACGGCCTGGTCGACATCCTTACCACCTACAGCGACACGGTGAACGCCCTGCTGGAGAAGTACCGCAGCTGGCTCGCGCTGATCTCCCCCGATGCCGCGCAGCAGATTTCCGCCGAATCCCTGGCGAACGCCATCAGCTCCGCCCCCCTCGCCCTGCCTGCGATCAACGCTGAGCTGGTGATGGTGGACAACACTTACCTGCCCACGATGGAGCTGGAAGGCTTTATCAACAATGTCAGCTTCTCCGGCAAGATGCACTACGACAGCAGCGTTGTCGGCTCCTTCCTCATCACCGCTGACGACCGCTGGGATGCGTATTACCTGAACCTTACCTTCTGCTGCGATGATTACGGCAAGGGCATGGTCACCCTGACCAGCAGCGCGCCCATCCTCGACCTCTTCAACAGCATGACCTTCTCCTTCAATGACAGCTACTGGTCGCCCAGCTACGCCCTCACCACCGACACCGACGTCCTCCGCATGAGCCTGAACGAATACGGCATGGAGCTGAAGCTGGGCCTGATGAACTTCAGCCTGCTGCTGGACGATGACGACATGCCCCAGCTGAGCCTCACCAGTGAGGACTTCTTCGCCGACCTGCATGTGGTGGACGAGGGCTTCATGCTCGACAGCACCTATTTCGGCCTTGATGTACTGGAGAACTCCGACGCCATCGTCATCAACGGCTACTACCGCCCCGACGATTACGATCGCTACGACTTCGGCCTGGACTTCCACCCCGACGCCAGCTACCTGGGCGGCGAATACCACGGCTACTTCTCCGGCGAGGGGACGGAGTATTCCTTCACACTGTTTGACAACATCCTCCACGTGAACGCCGATGGCGACCTGTATTCTTTCATTCCCGATTACAGCAGCGAGTCCTACATCGTCTACTGCAACCGCGAAGCCCTGGCCACCGTTGCCTTCCGCTACACGGACACGGCGGTCTCCCTCCTGATCTATGAGGGCCATGTCATCCTGCCTGCGGTGCTGAGCTACACGGTGAGCACCACCGATTCCAGCGCGATGGACATCGTCGTGCCCGACGGCAATGGCGGAGCCGAGACGCCCGAACCGGCCTACATCGTCACCCTGGAAATGGCCCCCGGCGCCATCCCCCTCCCCACTGGCGCGCAGGTCATCGATGTGCAGACCCTCCTCACCATGATGGGGAACACGCCTGTAGTCCAGCCGACCGAGTTCGTGGAGTACCCCTACTGATTTTCCCCCAACGAAAAGGGGCCGGAAGCGCAATGCCTCCGGCCCTGTTTGATTTGCGGTCACTCCCCGGCCTTGAAGTTGTACACGGGAACGATGCGGCAGACGATCTCCGCCGTAGGGCCAATCTGCTGCACAATCTCCTCCATCGGCTTGTATGCCATGGGGGATTCGTCCAGCGTGTCCCGTCCCACAGAGGTGGTATAGATCCCCGCCATCTGCCGCCGGTACTCCTCCATGGAGAGGGTCTTCGCTGCTTCGCTGCGGCTCATCAGCCGTCCCGCGCCGTGGGGAGCGGAGCAGTTCACGCCTCGTTGCCCTTGCCGATGCAGATCAGGCTCCCATCCCGCATGTTGATGGGAATCAGCAGCTTCTGCCCCGCCATAGCGGACACAGCGCCCTTGCGCAGGATCATGTGCCCGGTGTCGATGTAGTTATGAATGGTGGTGAACTGTTCTGCCGGGTGCAGCCCCATCTTCTCCAGGATGACGTCCACCATCGCCCTGCGGTTCAGCGCAGCAAAGTGCTGAGTAATGCGCATATCATGGATGTAATCGTCAAACAGCTGTCCCTCCACATACGCCAGCTCCTTCGGGACGTCCGGCGTGGCTGCCTCGCGGAACTCCGCCAGCACCTGCGGGAGCTCGGTTCTGCGCCCGGCCTTCTTCATCTGCGCCACCACGTCCCGGGTGGAGCGCGCCTTTCGGTTCAGCTCACTCCAGGCCGCACGCTGATAATGGTTGGCCACCTGCGTGCCCAGGTGGCGGCTGCCCGAATGCACCACCAGATACAGCGTCCCGCTTTCGTCCCGGTCGATCTCGATAAAGTGATTACCGCCCCCCAGGGTTCCAATGGACAGACGGGCGCGCTGCAAATCCACATATCCGGCACAGCACAGTGCATCCAGGTCGATCTCGCTGTTGAGCGAATGCCCGGTGCTGCGAACCTCGCGGCCAGCCGGGATATGCTGCCGGATCACCGCATCCAGCGCCGCAAAGTCGATCTCCCTTTCTTCCAGGCGCACGGTCTCCATGCCGCAGCCGATATCCACCCCCACCATCCCGGGCACAACCCTGTCCCGGATGGTCATGGTGGTACCAATGGTGCAGCCCTTACCGGCATGCACATCCGGCATGATCCGGATGCGGCAGTCTGCAAATACCTCCTGATCGCAAACCTGGCGGATCTGGGCGGCGGCGGTCTCCTCCAGGGTGGACGCGTAGCACAGCGCCTCGTTATACCTTCCCTCGATGCGGATCATTCAGGCCCCTCCTCTCATCAAGCATATTCATTATACCACACCAGCCCCCCCGACATAGCAGAAATCCTTGCGAAACCTCGCCTTTCCCCTTGACAGATCCGCCTCCATGCCGCACAATAGAAGCTGAAATCACCTGAAACGAGGGAACCGACCATGAAATGGCTTATCGCCTCCGATATCCACGGCTCTGCGAAATATGCCCGCGAGCTTCTTTCCGCCTTTGACCGCGAGCATGCCGACCGTTTGCTTCTCCTGGGGGACATCCTCTACCACGGCCCCCGCAATGACCTGCCCGAGGAATATGCCCCCAAGGCCGTCATCGCCCTGCTGAGCGCATATGCCCCACGCATCCTCTGCGTCCGCGGCAACTGCGATACCGAGGTGGATCAGATGGTGCTGCCCTTCCCCATCCTGGCGGACTATGCCGTGCTTCCCGTGGGCAGCAGGCTCCTCTACGCCACCCATGGCCACGTCTACAACGGCAGCCATCTGCCGCCCCTTCAGCAGGGGGACATCCTGCTGCACGGCCATACCCATGTGCCTCTCTGTGATGTGCGGGAGGACGTGACCATCCTCAACCCCGGCAGCACCTCCATCCCCAAGGAGGACAGCTGGCACGGCTGCATGACCCTAAAGGATGGTCTGTTCCGCTGGATGGATTTTGACGGCACATGCCGCATGGAATACCGCGCCTGACCCGTTCCACATTTGTTCTTGCACATTTCATAATTCTGTCGTATCATTGGAAGGAAGGAAAGGAGCTGTCTCCCATGAGAACCAATGAAAGCACCCTGTATTCTCCCTCCGACCTCACCGCCATCCGGGAGCAGATGCAGCGGCGCTGGCTGGCTGTCGCCGCCCCCTGTGTGCTGCTGCTGGCCGGTGTGATCGTGTCGCTCGTCTTCCGCGTAGAGGCCGTCACCACCATCTGCACCATCCTCATCGGCGCCATCCTCATCTTCTGCTGGGATCTGTTCATCAAGCCCCTCAACTGCTACCGTAAGCACCTGGAGGGCGTTCTTCATGGCCTGACCCACGAGACCGAACTGCCCTTTGTGGAATTGAGCGAAGCCATCAATCTGGTAGACGGCGTCCCCTGCCATGCCATGACCTGCCGGGACGTGGACGGCAAGGGCCGCCCCTACGACCGGCTGTTCTATGTGGATGCGACCCGTTCCCTCCCCACCTTTGAGGAGGGCGAGCTGCTGCACATCACCCACCATGACCTGTTGGTGGCCGACGTCACCCGTGCCTGATCGTTTTTATGCATATTCATCAAACGCTGTCGCCCATCAGCGTTTATTTTTGTGTTTTTCTCACAAATCTGATTCTTTTTGAAACGAAACCAGTCCCTTATTCGTCTTAAATGGTGAAAGGCGGCGGACATATGCCGCACCACACCGCACAACCCCACGAGGTGAGAAAAACCATGGCTGACATCCTGATTATTGAACCCGATCTGCAAACTGGTTATCGAATGTGTGAAGCCCTGTATCCTGCAGGGCACAGCTGCCACAGCATCAACAGCATCGCCGAGGCCCTTCCCCTGGTGGACGCCATGGACCGAAGTCCGCGCATGCTGGTGGTTCTGAACGCCCGTCTCCCGTGGACAGAAAGCGTACACCTGCTGCGCTTGCTGGAAGAATACCGCTGTCCGCTGCTCTTTACCGCCGCCGAGGAGGCCAACGCCGATCATCTGCAAGCCATTTATGGCGGTGTTTGCGGCGTACTGCCCATCCCCTTTGACGGCGCGGAGCTCCGCCAGGCCGTCGCAGGCGTGCTGGCCCGCACCCACAGCCTGCTGACCCTCGGGACGCTGCGCCTGGACGCCGATCGGCATGAGGCCACGCTGGATGGCGAGCACCTGACCCTCACGGCCCAGGAGTTTGCCCTGCTGCACGCGCTGATGCTGTCCCCGGACGCCGCGCTGTCCCGGGAGGAGCTTCTGCGCACCGCCTGGGGGTACCGGAATATCGGTGAAACCCGCACGGTGGACGTCCATATCCAGCGCCTGCGCCGCAAGCTGGGCGCCAGCTGCATCGAAACCGTCTATAAACACGGCTATCGGCTCAAGATGGCCTGACAGCGCATTTCCGGCCGGTACAAACCGGCCTTTTTTCGTGCATTACGTGCATATTCACACTTTTGTGATGCATTCAGCCGCATTTTCTGCTATAATGGTCGGTATGAACGGAGGGATATCCATGATTGAACTCAGGCAGGTGACCAAGCGTTATGGCGAGGTTGCCGCAGTTGCCGATTTATCCTTCACTGCCCCCGCAGGGCAGATCATTGGTCTCCTGGGCCAGAATGGCGCCGGCAAGACCACCACGCTGAACATCCTCACCGGTTATCTCCCGCCCACCTCCGGCCAGGTGCTGGTGGATGGGCTGGACATGCTGACCCATGCCCGGGAATGCAAGCGCCGCATCGGCTATCTGCCGGAGAAGCCCCCGCTGTATGACGAAATGACCGTCCGCAGCTATCTCGGCTTTGTCTGCGACCTGAAGGAGGTCGCTCCCAGGGCGCGCAAGGCCCATGTGGCGCAGATCATTGCCACCTGCGGCCTGACGGAGGTGGCAGGCAGGCTCATCGGCCACCTGTCGAAGGGCTACCGCCAGCGTGTGGGCATCGCACAGGCGCTGTGCGGCAACCCGCCCATCCTGGTGCTGGACGAGCCCACCGTGGGCCTGGATCCCCGCCAGGTGGTGGAGATCCGCGGCCTCATCCGGGAATTGGGCAAAACCCACACCATCCTCTTCTCCTCCCACCTGCTGCCGGAGGTTCAGCAGCTCTGTCAGCGCGTCATCATTCTCCACCACGGCCGGATGATGCGCGAAGCCGATATGGCTGCCCTGACGGAGGGCGAAGGCACGCTGCGCCTGCTGGCCGCCATCTCCCTGGGCCAGAAGGCGCTGATTCCGGCGCTGCAGTCCCTGCCCTGCGTGCAGCGCGTGAAGGTTCTGCGCGCCCACGCAGCGGAGACCGAGGTGCTGCTGGAATGCACCCCGGACGCCGCGCCCGACCCGCAAACCCAGCTGTTCAGCCTCCTGTGCGGCCTCAACGCCCCGCTGCGGGCCCTTTCCCAGGAGCGCAGCACCCTGGAGGACGTGTTCCTGCGCATCACTGCCCAGGATGATGAATGAAGCATTGCCCCCCTTCCCTGTCCACAACCATCCTGAACGAGGTGATCTCCCTTGCGAGCCATCTGGAAGCGTGAACTGCAGGCTTATTTCTTCACCCCCGTGGGCTATGTGTTCATGGGCGTGTTCCTGCTGCTTTCCTCGGCCATGTTTTACACCACCATCATGCAGAACCGCTCCAGCGATCTGCCCACCTTCATCGGCATGATGAGCTACCTGTGGATGCTGCTCTGCCCCGTGCTGACCATGCGTCTGCTGGCCGAGGAAAGGCAGAAGCGCACCGATCAGCTGCTGCTGACCAGCCCGGTTTCCCTCCCGGCCGTCGTCCTGGGCAAATACCTGGCCGCCCTGTCGGTGATGCTCATCACGGTTCTGTTGACGGGCTTGTTCGTGCTCATCGTGGCCATCTACGGCGCGGTCTACCCGGCGGAGCTACTGGCCAGCTATCTGGGCTTCGTCCTGCAGGGCTGCGCATTCATCGCCCTGGATCTGTTCCTCTCCGGCTGTGCGGCGAATCAGGTGACCGCGGCCGTCCTGGCCTTTGGCGCAAACCTGCTGCTATGGATGCTGGATCTGCTGGAAACCGCCATCACCATTGAGCCGGTCAAGGACGTGCTGGCCTTCCTGAGCCTGTACGCACGGAGCGAGCCCTTCCTGATGGGGCAGCTCTCCTTCGCCAGCGTCGGCTATTTCCTTTCCTTCACCGCTGCGTTCATCGTTCTGACCATTCACACGCTGGACAGCCGCCGTTACAGGGGGGCCTGAAGCATGAAGAAGATGACGAAATTGATCAAATCGGTCAAGCTGCCGGAAATGAACAACGCTGATCTGCGCTTCTGGCGCAATCCCCGCCTGCGTTACGGCAGCTTCTCCACCCTGCTCCTGTGCCTGGCGCTGGCGGTGCTGGTCGCCCTGAACGTCCTGTTCACAGCCCTGGAACAGAAGAACGGCTGGCGATTGGACTGCTCCTTCAACCAGCTGACCACCTATTCCGACCAGACCGCCGAGGTGCTTGCCGCCGTGGACGAGCCGGTGGTCATCTACGCCCTGTTTGAGCGCGGGCAGGAGGATCTGCCCCTGTTTGAGCTGCTGGATCGCTATTGCGCCGCCTCTGAGCACCTCACCTGGGAGCAGACGCCCCTGAGCCTTAATCCCTCCATGGCGACCCGCTTTGCAGGCGGCTCCTCCGGCGGCGAGGTCTCTGCGGACTGCCTCATTGTGTACTGCCCCGGCAGCGATCGCTTCCGCGTGCTGACCCCCTCCAGCTTCATCGGCCTTTCCGTCAACGTGACCAGCGGTCAGTATGAGATCAGCGCCATCACCTACGAGAAGGAGCTGACTGCCGCCATCTCCTACGTCACGCAGACAAAGATCCCCGTTGTCTGGGTGGTGCAGGGGCACGGCGAGGTGAATGCCTCCGCCGCTGCGTCCCTGACAGAGCTGCTGATGGACAATCACTATGACGTACGTTTCTCCACCCTGGCGGACATCACGCTTACCCCGGGCGACCTGGTGATGCTGCTGGCCCCGCAGTCCGACCTGACACAGACGGAGCTGGAAAAGCTCGTTGCCTTTGCCGAGGCGGGCGGCAGTCTGCTCTTTGCCCTCACGCCCTACGACCCCATCAGCGGCTCCGCATCGCTGCCCGGCGGCATGCCCCATTTCCGCGAGCTTCTGCGCCTCTACGGCGCCGTCCCGCTGGATGGCATGGTCTGGGCCAGCCAGGGCAGCACCGGCACCTACGACGGCACCCGCCGCTACAATCTCTATGCGGCGCTGGAGGCCTCCGACGTGACGCTGCAGATGATGCTCGGCGGCGTGGCCCGGCTGCCCATGGCCCAGTCCCGCGCCTTCCAGGCCCCGGATGAAACCCTCTCCTCCCCCATCGTGACGCCCATGCTGTATTCCGGCGAGGCCACCTACCTCCTGCCCACCAATACCATGAGCACCGCTCAACCCTCAGACGCCCCCACCGGGCCCTTCGTGCTGGGTCTGCAAAGCCTGCGCATCACCGAATCCGGCGAGGTCAGCCGCGCCATCGCCCTGGGCGCCACCTCCATCCTCACCAGCGAGGAGGCCCACAGCAACGCCGATAACCGCGAGTTCATCGTCCGCATGGCGGATTACCTGGTGGACAACGAAACGGGCGAAATCTCCATTGCGCCCAAGGTGGCTTACCGTCCCCGCCTGTCTGCCGAGGCGCTGAATATGGGCGTCATCATCCTTGTGGCGCTGCCCATGACCGTCCTGGCCGCAGCGCTGATCATCCTGTATCCGAGGAGGCACCTGTAAGCCATGCAGCCCGTTGAAAAGAAAAAGCGCCATGCCTCCGCCGGGTGGGAGCGATATCTGCTGCTGGCGCTCTGCGCGGCAGCCCTGGCCGCCATACTGCTGATGACCCGCGAGACCACCAGGGATCAAGGCACGTCCACCGCCACGCCCACCAGCACGGTGGTGAATCTCTTCACCTACCCCGCCGCCGACGTGGTGAGCCTGACCATCCACCGCAGCGGCGAGCAGCCCTGGACGCTGGAGGAAGACCCAGACAGCGGCTGCTTCCGCCATGTCGGCGCCACCGCCGAGGAGGACTACCTCCTCTCTGAATCCACCACCCAAGCCCTGCGGGAGTCCGCCGCCATCATCACCTGCGAGCAGGTCGTCTCCTCCGATCCGGCGGAATACACACCCCATCTGGCAGAATACGGCCTTGATCCGGCCGACATGACCGCTGTCATCACCTTCCGTGACGGCACGGTCCATACCCTGCGCATCGGCTGCCGTCCCGCCCACACCAACGCCTGGTATTACATGACCCTGGACGGCGATGACCGCCTCTTTGCACTGAGCACCGGCATGGTGGAATCCCTCTTTGTCAGCGAGGAATCCCTGCGGACGGTGCTGCAGCCCACCCTGCACAAGGTACGCATCGACCGCCTGACCCTGCGAAGCGGCGACGGGAGCATCCGCACCGAATGGACACTGAACGGCGATATCGACGAAACCGACGCCGCCGAGCGCTGGCAGCTGACTGCGCCCTTCGTGTATCCGGTGGACGCCACGGCCATGGACAAGCTCCTGGCCAACGCCGCCAACCTCCGCCTGGGTTCCTATGTCGCGCAGGCCACGCCGGAGAACCTGACCCTCTACGGCTTTGACGAGCCCCGGCTGTCCATCGAGATCCACATGGCCCCCGGCGCCATCGGCACCACCGACTGGGACGGTCAGCTCATCGTCACCGACTGGCCGGAATCCACCGTCACCTTCATCATCGGCGGCGCCCGCAGCGACATGGTGGACTACGTCCTCTGCGGCGACGCCATCTACGTCAGCAGCCATTTCACCATGGGCGTGTTCATGGACATCGACCCCGCCGCCACCATGAGCCGCTACCCCGTGCTGGTGGCCCTGGGGAACCTGGCCAGCCTGGAGGTGGAGAAGGACGGCGTCACCACCCGCTACGCCCTCACCCGCACGGAGCAGGTGGCCCCCAACAATGACCTGGTGTACGATGACGACGGCAGCCTGGTCTGGGATGTGACCGTCACCCGCGATGGCGAAGCCTGCAGCTACGACGCCTTCTCCGCCGCGTATTCCCGCCTGTCCGCCGTGTCGGTGGCCGGCGTCATCCCGGAGGACGACATGATCCCCGTGGATCCCCACACCCTTTACACCTTCACCGATGTGGACGGCACCGTTCACACCGTCGGCCTGACCAGCTACGGCGTCCTGCATGACGCAGTGAGTGTGGATGGTCACCAGGCCTTCTACATCGCCAAGGGGGCCTTCTCCCTGGGGATGGAGTAATCTGCATCGAAAACGGCTGCCTCCCTCGCCGGAAGCAGCCGTTTTCATTTATTCTTGTATTTCGATCACGCAGCAGGCTTCTCCTCATCCTTCTGGGGAAAGATGAAGATGCTGCCGTCGGCGTTGTGGGGGATGTGCAGCATCGTCAGCAGCCTTTCCACCCTCGGGCGCGTGAAGTACCAGTTGACAAACAGCGCACAGGCCACGCCCACGCCGGTGTCGATCATGCGGAAGATAGAGTACTCAATGTAGGTATCCACCGGCGTATTGAACAGAATGATGCACAGCACCACGCCGCCGGGCTGGATGCCGCCGGGCCACTTGAAAAGCTGGCAGAACATGATCAGCAGAATCGTGCCCACAAAGAGCCACAGCAGGATCAGCGCATTGCGATCCCCCTGGGGGAAGAACAGCAGATGTACCCGGAACAGTGCAATGCCCACCATACCGCCGATGATGGTGCCGAAAAAGCGGTTGCCCCCGTTCAGCTTGGACATGCTCATATCGCTGCCCAGTCCGAAAATCGCACCGATACAGGCAAAGGTGGGGTTACCGCCGAAGATCAGGTAGATCAGCGCGCACAGGGTCGCCGCCGCCGCCGTCTTGATGGAGCGCTGGCCCACATGAAAGGGGCCGTGAGAGATGTGCATATAATTGGAATCCTGGATCATGGCCGTGTGCCTTCCTTCCCTCGTATCATCAACGCCCGCTATTATACGCCTCTTTTCACCTATTTGCAAGGCCCATAACCGCCATTTCACGACAAAATGCAGGCAAAAAACGGGTTCTTCACGTTTTCTTAGGGAATGACCAACGCTGTAAGTGGGAAGCCGCTTTCGCCCGCCGAAAGCGGCGCAAAGGCGCTTATTTCTATTCGGGATGCGAACAGCGCATCACCCCCCGTCCCCCTCCTGCCCCCAAGGCGTCGGAAAGGCGGCTGCATATCGGGGCGGTGAAGGTGTCTGCGCCATGTCAAACAAACCATTCCCTAACTTTCCGTGAAGAGCCAAAAAACGGCCGTCCCGCAAAGGACAGCCGTTTTCGATGTTTGCTGAAAAATACCTCACACGCCGTGCTTCACACGGTCGCCCTCTTCGGCGCGCTTGGCGTTGTTGAAGCGATCCAGCGTGCCCACCAGATAGCCGGTGATGCGGCGGATGCGCTCGAAGCGGCGCTGGCCGTCATGCTCCGTGCGGCCGCAGTGGGGGCAGGTATCGCCGATGATGCCGTTGAAGCCGCAGACCGGGTCGCGGTCAACCGGGTGGTTGATGGAGCCGTAGCCGATGCCCAGGTCGTGCATGAAGCGGACGATGCGCTCAAAGGCGTCCAGGTTCTGCAGCGGATCGCCGTCCATCTCCACGTAGGAGATATGACCTGCGTTGGTCAGGGCATGATAAGGCGCCTCGGTGGACAGCTTGTGGAAGGCGGAGCAATCGTAGTACACCGGCACATGGAAGGAGTTGGTGTAGTAGTCGCGGTCGGTGACGCCGGGAATTTCACCATAACGCTCGCGGTCCATGCGGACGAAGCGGCCGGAGAGGCCCTCGGCAGGGGTAGCGATCACGGAGTAGTTCAGGCCCAGCTCCTGGGACTTGCGATCCGTGAAGGCACGCATGGCGCCGATAATCCTGAGGCCCAGCTCCTGGCTCTCCTTGCTCTCGCCGTGGTGCTTGCCGGTCAGAGCCTTCAGCGCCTCCGCCAGACCGATGAAGCCGATGGTCAGCGTGCCGTGCTTGAGCACCTCGCCCACGGTGTCCTCCCAGCCCAGGTGCTCGGAGTCGATCCACACGCCCTCGCCCATCAGGAAGGGGAAGTTCTTGACCTTCTTCTTGCTGATGATGGCGAAGCGCTCGTTCAGCTGATCGATCACCAGCTGCATCTTGTTCTCCAGCTCCTGGAAGAACCAGTCGATGTCACCGTTAGCGCGAATGGCCAGGCGGGGCAGGTTGATGGAGGTGAAGGACAGATTGCCGCGGCGGGGCGCGATCTCGCGGTCAGGATCGTACACATTGCCCATCACGCGGGTACGGCAGCCCATGTAGGAGATCTCCGTCTCGGGATGGCCTTCCTTGTAGTACTGCAGATTGTAAGGCGCATCAATAAAGGAGAAGTTGGGGAAGAGTCGCTTTGCGCTGCAGCGGCAAGCCAGCTTGAAGAGGTCGTA
>JAFXDB010000207.1 GCA_017516305.1 Clostridia bacterium
CCCGAACCAGCCGCTGTCGAGGATGGACTGGTAGATCACCGGGCGTATTCCCTGGGAGAGGTAGAAATCTGCAATTTCGGCAAGCACAGCCGGCAGGTCTTCCACCCGATCACGGAGGATCAGCGCGTGGTTGCTGTCGTAGGAATCCGGGTTGTCCGCGTTGTGGAACAGGATGCCCCAGGGACGCTCCGTCATGCCCGTGAATTCGCGGGGAAACATGTCCTCCTCGCGGTAGAATCGGGTCATGTCCATCGTCATTCCTCCAGCATCCAGGGGATGAACTTCGCAATCTCCCGATCCCAGAAGCCCCATTCATGCACCGCATCCGGCTCCTCATAGCTGGTCACGTTCCAGCCCTTCTCCCTCAATGCGGGAATAAACCTCTGATGCTGCCCATAAAGGAAGTCTGCCGTGCCGCAGCTGACGTACAGGCGCAGCTTTTTTGCTGCCGCGGCGTTCTTGTCCATCAGGTGGAACAGGTCGCAGTCGGTGCCCTCCACCTTCCTCCGGCCAAAGATGCGCTTCCAGTCCGCGCCCTTGCGGTCCGCCATGGTGATGATGTCCACCGCGCCGGAGAAGGACGCCGCCGCGCCGAAGCGCTCCGGGTAATTCATCGCCAGCTTCAGCGCGCCGTAGCCGCCCATGGAAAGGCCCGCCACGAAGGTGTCCTCCGGCCTGTCGGACAGGCGGAAGAAGCGGTGCATCACCTCCGGCAGCTCATGGGCCACATAGTCCCAGTAGCGTTCGCCGCCCTGCTCGTTGCAGTAGAAGCTGTGGTTGACCGCCGGCATGATGACGGCCAGGTTGTGCCCGGCAGCGTAGCGCTCAATGCTGGTGCGGCGCTGCCAGATGGTGTGATCGTCGGAGTAGCCGTGCAGCAGATACAGCACGCGGGGCAAAGCGGTGCCGCCGGACGCCGTCACGCCGATGCCCTGCTCATTTTCCGGCAGGATGACCTCCACGCTGGAAGCCACGCCCAGCGCCTTCGAGAAGAAATTCACATGCAGCAATGCCATAATCCCTGTTCCTCCTGTAACGTTGTCGTTGCTTTCATCATAGCACATCGGGCGGCGGGATGCAAGGGATACCCTCTCGGTCTGCTTCCTTCCAAGGCTCTCCCTTTGGGAGAGCTGTCCCGCAGGGACTGAGAGGGTATCCCTTTGGGAGAGCTGTCCCGCAGGGACTGAGAGGGTCAGGGACTGAGAGGGTGCCCCCACGCAAAAGCCCCGGAGGATGCAACCCTTGCGCATCCTCCGGGGCTTGTCTTGCTGACAGGGGGGCGTCATTCCTGGGGCAGGGCCATCTCCTCCACCGGCGGCACAACGGGGACGCCGTTCACCGTCAGGGCCTGTGTCAGTGCATCCACCAGCGTCCAGGCGCGGGCCGTTTCGCCCTGCATGTCGTAGCCGGAAAGGATCAGCAGCTCGCCCTCCAGAGGCGTCTGCCACAGCACCATGATGGTCACCTGGTCAATGCGGGCGCCGCCCACGCCCTCCAGAGCGCCGGGTGTCGTGGCCAGCAGACCGTAGAAGCCCTCCGACAGGGCCAGGGGCGTGTAATTCTCCGCTTCGGGAGCAAACTGCCCCATCAGGGTGTTCAGGGCGGCAGCATGGTCGCCGTTTTCATCCGGGACGCGCTCCAGCACCATGGCCACCGCGCGGGTCATGCCGTTGCCGTGCAGGAAGGTGACGGATGTGCCGCCGGCGTTCTCCTGGATGGTCACGTCCTGGGGCAGCGTCAGGGAGAACGGCAGCAGCGCGGCCATGACCTCCTCCGCCAGCGCGGGCATGCAGGTCAGGAATAATACGGCGGTCAACAGGATGCTCAGCAGCTTCTTCATCATTCATCCCTCCTTGTTCCACCTTCATGATACCCTATCGGCGGCGGGGTTGTCAATGTCGCATTGTAACAATTCGGGCAGCTGCAGCACCCTGTCCAGGGCAGCGGAAGCGTCGGTGCAGTCCACCAGCCGCCCCAGGTTCTCCGGCGCCGCCGTCAGCTTCTGGCGCAGGAACAGCGCCCGCTCCGTCAGCCAGGCGTCGCCGCGCTCCTGCAGGCGATGGCGCAGCGTGTCCTCCGGCACGGTCAGCACCGCGTAGCGCAGAGCAGCGCCCTTCTCCCGCGCCAGGCGCAGAACGCGGGGCAGTTCATCCTCCACGACGTAATCCATGACCACATCCAGCTCGCGATCCAGCGCATGCCCGGCGGCGGACAGCAGGCAGTCCCAGTTGAAGCGCAGAACCTCCTCCCACGCAAGGGCAGCGGGGGCGCGATCATCCCCCACAAGGGCCGCGTGGAAATCATCCCCGTGGAGCAGGCACACCTGCCGCCCGCTTTGCCGGCAGGACAGCTGCGCCGCCAGACGGGCGGACAGCGTCGTTTTTCCCGCGCCGCAGGGGCCGGACAGAAGCCAGATGGTCGGCATATGCAACATTCCTCCGTGTTCCTCTTTTCTCCAGTTTTCACCTTTTCCCATTATAGCACGTCCTGCCGGAAATATAACCCGCCTTGACACCCGCCGCGCCCCATGCTATGATGGCGGTAACAAAAGCCGAAGGGAGGCCGCCGCCATGCAGACCGTTATTGCCGTTGCGATGCATAAACCCGCCGCCGTGCCGGATGAGCCGCCCTATCTGCCCGTACAGGCGGGGGCGGCCCTGGGGGACAGCCTGGGCGTCCGGCGGGATGACGAAGGGGACAGCATCAGCCTCCGCAACCCCCTGTACTGCGAGCTGACCGTTCATTACTGGCTGTGGAAGAATGTTGCGGCGGACGTGTACGGTCTGTGCCACTACCGGCGGTACTTCACCCTGCACCCCGGAAAGGGGCTGGCTGGCATCCTCACCCAGGCGGAAATGGAAGAACTCCTGCAGACGGCGGACGTCCTCGTTCCCCGGCCCCGGCTGTACCTGATCGAAACCAACCGCAGCCACTACGCCCACGCCCACCGGGAGAGCGACCTGGGCCATCTTAGGACCGTGATGGCGGAGCAATGCCCGGACTTTCTCCCCGCCTTTGACCGGGTGATGAAGCGCCGCTGGGGCCGCCGGTTCAACATGTGCATCATGCGGCGGGAGGCCTTCGTGGCCTATTCAGCATGGCTTTTCGGCGTCCTCTTTGCGCTGGAGGAGAGGCTGACCCGGCATGACGGGGAAATCCTGCCCCGGACGATGGGCTTCATCGCCGAGCGGCTGATGGATGTGTGGCTTGAAAAGGAAAAGCCCTGCTACCGGCAGCTTCCTGTGCTGCACACGGAAGGGCAGGGCTGGCCCAGGAGGATCGCGGCGTTCCTGCTGCGCAAGGTGACCGGCGGACGCAGAGGCAGGAAAGTGTAACAATCACAGGAAAAGTGAAACATTCTGCAACGCTGATGCGTATATATTGGCAAAGGACTTCCATGATCCACGAAGGGAGATTCTGCCATGAAACGTATCGCGTTTTTTCTTATTCTGACCATGCTGCTATGTTGCCTGCTTCATCCGGCCCTGGCCTGGGAAGTGTCGCCGGAGCATGAAGCCCTGGCGGACCAGCATCTGCCTGGCTATCAGTTGCTGTCCGCCAGCTCCTGTTTCGATAATGAGGTTCTGCTGGTGGTATCTCCCGCCGGAGAAACGCAGCTGGCCTTCTGCACGGAGAACGTCGTTTCCCTGACGCCACCGCTGCCGCAGAACCTTTTCCAGATCACCGACACCAGGATCAGCCCCGATTCCGCCATGCTGCTGGTGGAGGATTATGAGGGCACGACGTACTTCGTGGGCTGCCTGTATGCCCAGAAGAACTGGGCCAGCGCAACAGGGAATGCGAGCTGGCAGGTGGTGGTGTCCACGCCTCTGCCGGAAGGCACGGAAATGTGGCACACCGGCACGGATACCAAGCTCCTCTGGCTTGAATGGACGCAGCCGGACCCGGCAGACAGCAGCCTCCCGCAGCCTGCGCTTCGGGCCGAGATCAGGCCGCAGGGCTCCGTCTGGCAGGTCAACAGCCTGCTCAGCATGCTGTCGGATGAAACGACCCTGCTGTGCTTCGAGGACGGCTATGTCTTTAGCGAAACGCAGTGCGCCCACGGCGAGCGGCTTTTCTCCCTGGATGTGACAGAAGTGGACTGGCTGACGCTGCCCACCACCGTGGAGGCCGCCGCCGCACAGATGGATCTGTCCGCCTGGGCCACCCTGGAGGAGGAAGCGCCCCTGCTGGACACCCCCGGCGGTGATGCTCTGGCGCAGCTGAACCCCGGCGTACACCTGTTTATCCTCGGCTACGAGGGGAACTGGGTGCATGTCGCCCCCGGCGGCGGCGCTGTCAGCGGCTGGATGGCGGCGGAGGCGCTGTTCATCGGTAGTCGCCAGCTGGAGGCGAAGTACCTGTCCCTGGATATCTGCCCTGCGGTCAACCCCTACGGCAATGACTTGGATGTGTACCTCCTGCCGTCGCAAACGGCGGACAGCCCGCTGCTGATCCGCCTGGAGGGCACCAAGGCGCAGATGGTCGATGAGCTGGGCGTCTGGGGCGACGGCACATGGACGATGATTTACAGCAATGACATCCCCGGCGAAGTGGGCTTCGTCCGCACGGAGCAGTTAGAGGCCGTGCCGGAGAACGGGGTGGGGTAAGGCTACATCAAACATATTTCCCTTCATTACTCTACAACACATAAGGAGGTTCCTATGAAACGCTTTGCGCTGCTGCTTGCTGCCCTTTTGGCTCTGTCTTTCCTCTTCGCCCTGCCGGCCCTGGCGGAGGTGGTCGATGCGCTGCCTGTGCCGGAAAACTGCCAGCCGATAGAGAACTACATCGGCCAGAATTCCGTTTCCTACCTGGACTACGCCGACATGGCTGACCCCTTCCGCGGCTGGGTGGGCGAGAACACCGCCATGTTCATGGAGGATACCCCGGAGGGCCGCATCTTTGTCGGCTATGTCCGCCAGGAGGACGGCCGCTGGCTCCGCACCGAGTCCACGCCCCTGCCAGAGGGCGCGGTGTGCCAGTACATCATCACCGAAGAGGATTCCTTCTACTTCTCCTACCCCCATCCCCAGGGGCTGAAAAATGAGGACGGCTCCACCAAGTGGATGACGGTTCTTATTCGGCTGGAATCCGACGGCGTGTGGCGCTTCTTCGGCGGGCAGCTTTCCGCATATGAGGTCTTTTTCGGCTACGATAACGACATACTGCTGGTGAACCTGTTGGGCTATGCCTATGGTACATACACCCTTGACCGGGATGTGCGCACCATCGACTGGTCTGCCATCCCCATGACCTGGGATGCCGCAGCGGCCTGCCTGGCCCCGGACATGGGCGTGATCGGCGCACAGCCCCTGCCCCTGTATGCGGATGCGGCGGGCACGACCCTGCTGGCGGAGTACCACATCGGCACACCCGTGACGGTGCTGGAACAGGAGGCCGACATGGCCCGCGTGCGCATCTGGGATAGCGACGTCATCGGCTGGGTGCAGGCTGATGGCCTGCTGCTGGGCAGTGATCAGGTCCTCGTCACCGGCACCTATGAAGACGAAGACGGCGTTCAGCAGTGGCTGGGTCTTGCCACCACCACGGTCCCGGCGTGCCTGACCGGCTCCGCCGCCAACCTGTACGACGCCCCTGACGGCACGATCATCCGCGTGGCGGAAGGCGAAACCATGCTGCTCCTGGCAGACCTGGGCAATGGCTGGTACCATGTGGGTGTGAACCCCTTCGATCGCCCCAGCCTGCCGGAGGGTACGCCCATGACCTGCTACATCCACGCAGAGCAGATCGCCGAGATGTCCGGCGACGCAGCGGAATAATCCGGGAAGAAATTCCAGCCCGTCTGCGTTATGTAGGCAAAGACATTCCGGGAGGCTGCCATGAAACGTATCTCGTTTATTCTTGTTCTGACCCTGCTGCTGTGTATGGCTCTCCCTGCCCTGGCGGAAGCTGTCGATGACCTGCCCATCCCGATGGGCTGCAGCCTTGTGGAGGGCTGGAAGGGAAATAGCACGGCCATGTACCTGATGGACAGACCTGACGGCACCACCGTTCTGGCCTGTTATATCCACACGGAGAACGGATGGGATCTGACCGAATCCACGCCCCTGCCAGAAGGCACAGAAATATTTGCGCAATATGCGGAGGAAGGCGCCGTCACGTTGGCGCTTCCCATCCGCGCGCATGAAGTTACCTACCATGGAAAAATGGTGGATGCTGAAATCTGCCTGGTAGATGGCGCATGGTGCGTGAAAGGGATAATGTGTCCGATGCTGTACATGGATTTCTTGGACAATGGGATCGTCGGCCCGGAGTGTTCCTGGTATGGCGACGTCACCTTTGATGGCGATATCACCTGCATCGACTGGATGGCTCTCCCCCAGGATGAGGCAGCTTGTCTGGCCCTCCTGGATATGAGCCAGTGGTACTATCTCGCTGCGGATACCTTTGCCCTGCGGGAGCAGACCGGGATCACCGACTGGTACCACGCAGGGACGCCTGTGCGCCTTCTGGAAACCAGCGGTGAGACCGCGCTGGTTTCTGTGCTGGGCAACGATGTGCGTATCCGGCTACCTGCCGCCATTCTGATAGAGGCAGACGGGCAGATTTGTATGGATGAGTATGTTGTTTTCATCAACCCGCTTACGCGCGGTACGCCATCCATTGTGGTTAGGCCGGAGACCGACATCTGCATGTACGATGCTCCCGGTGGGGAGGTCGTCCACCGTCTCGTCGCAGAGGAGCTGCACTGCCTGAACATCCTTGCGAACTGCGCTGAGGTCGGTTGGTTACACATAGAGGCCGAATGGTCGGGTGTTGACGGCTACGTCCACGCTGTTGATTTTCTTGCAGTCGAAGAAATAGAAACCGCCGTCGCCATCCTCCACCCGGAAGCCGAAATCATCGACCATGTCATGGCCGGGGAGGACGCGTTTTTCCTCCTGCAGTCCCCGGAGGACGTGCGCAGCCTGTGCCTGATGCGCCTCAAAGACGGTGAGTGGACGGAGGCGCTGCATTCGGAGAAGGTCATCTGCCCGGCTGAACGCAGCGACCGCCACCACCGCTACGCCTGGAACGGCGTGTCCCTCG
Source organism: Clostridia bacterium (assembly GCA_017516305.1). GTDB lineage: Bacteria > Bacillota > Clostridia > Christensenellales > Aristaeellaceae > UBA11524. The sequence continues at coordinate 7,054 of JAFXDB010000207.1, forward strand.
CCTGGGACGGCGCAACCTTCTCCCTGTGCTACGAATGCGTCACCGGCACTGCCTGGCGGTACGACTTCGCCCGCGACGAGGCCGGGGAATGGCGCTTTGTCCGCCTGTGCACGGACAGGAACAGCTCCCCGGTCAGGCTCGAAGTGCAGACCATCGAAGACGGCTGCGTTTACAATACCATGATCCGCTGCTGGAACGATGGCCGCGAGGAGGTGTCCCGCTACTTCTGCCCGATGCCCTGGCTGGCGGGCTGCGAGACCCTTGCGGGCTTTGACGCGGCGGCCTTCCCCATGGATGTGACCTCCCTGAACGATGATGACATGGCCCGCGTGGCGGCGGTGCTGCTGCCGGAGTATACCTTCGTGAGCGGCTGCTACGGCGACGGCGCGGCCTTCATCATGGAAAATGCGGCGGGCGAGCGGGTCTTCATGGGCGGCGAATACCGGGACGGCGCGTGGCTGTGGACGGAATCGCAGCCCCTGCCGGCAGATGCGTCCTGCGACGACTACCACGGCAGCGGCGACTGCATTATTTTGTCGTTCCGCCATCCAGATGGCCTCATGTGCGACTGGGACGAGGAAGAGCCGCTGTGGATCACCGTGGCCGCTTATCGCCAGGCGGATGGCCGGTGGCTGGTGGAGACCATCCATAACGAGAACGAGGAAGCCTTCCACATCAACGAAGAGGGAACTCCCAGCTATTACATCAACATGACCGGCGTGGTCTACGGCACCATCATCTTCGAGCGGGACATGCGCTACATCGACTGGAGCACATTCCCGCTGAGCCTGGAGGACGCCCTGGCTTACCTCATGGACGACATGGGCGTGATCGGTGTGGACGCGCTGCCCCTCTATACGGACGCGGCCTGCACGGATATCATCGCTGGGTACCTCTACGCCACGCCCGTGACCGTCCTCAGCCGCGAGGGCAGCATGGTACAGGTGCGCATCGCCGACAGCGACGTCACCGGATGGCTGGACGCGGAGGGATTGCTGCTGGGCGCAGAACAGCTCTTCGAAGAGGATGAGGAGGGCGGCTGGCCCACCACGGCGGGATACAATGCGGGTTATGTTGACGTCTCCAGGGGCGCAGCGATGTACGCTGCCCCGGAGGGCAGCGCCGCCTGCACCACGGAGTGGGACGGATGGTATATCCTCATGTCCGACACTGTGGAAGGCTGGTACCACGTCTGCGACCCGGAGACGCTGGAAAGCGGCTGGATCCGGGTGGAGGACGGCGTGCTGGTGGAGTGAGCAGGTATGCGGCAGAGCGGGCGACCAATGGTCGCCCCTACGGAGCCGGGGGGCGCCGATGCGGCAGGGCGGGCGGCTGATAGCCGCCCCTACAAGGCAGCAACAGGCCCCGGAAGCCCCGTCCCACAAACCAAATTCCGAATTCCGAATTCATAATTCCCTTTCGTCCGGCAGGATTTCGCCCGTCAACCGCGAATCCTACCGGACGATCACATTTTTCCGAGGATTTTCAACATGGCAAAGACGAGGGACATGACCACCGGCAGCCCGACGAAGCACATCCTGCTCTTCTGTCTGCCGATCATTGCGGGCAACGCCTTCCAGCAGCTGTATTCGCTGGTGGACTCCTTTGTGGTGGGGCAGCTGAGCGTGGATGCGCTGAATGCCGTGGCCTCCGCCGGGTGGCTGGACTGGACTGTGCTGTCGCTGGCCATCGGCCTGGCGCAGGGCTTCGGCATTCAGGTGGCGCAGTCCTTCGGCGCGGGGGATTTCCGGCAGATGCAGCGCGCCATCGGCCAGAGCCTGCTGCTGTCCGCCGTGACGGTCATCGCCGTGGAGCTGCTGGCGCAGGTGGGCATCCGCCCGGTGCTGGAAATAATGGACATGCCCGATGAAACCATCGACATGACGGAGACGTATCTGCGCATCATCTACGGGGGCCTGCCGCTGGTGATGGGCTTCAACCTCTTCGGCGGCTTCCTGCGCTCGGTGGGCAATTCCACCACGCCGCTGGTGGCCATGGTGGTTGCGTCCCTGGCGAATATCGTGCTGGACGTGGTGCTGGTGCTGTACACGCCCCTGCATGTGGCGGGCGCGGCCATCGCCACCGTCAGCGCCCAGGGCGTCAGCTGCCTGATCTGCCTGGTGACGGTGCTGCGGATGCCGCTGCTGCACGCTTCCCGGGAGGATCTGCGCCCCGACCCGGCGATGTGCCGTCGCCTGATGACCCTGGGCACGCCCATTGCCTTCCAGAACCTGATCATTTCCATCGGCGGCCTGGTGCTGCAGCGCATCGTCAACGGCCTGCGGTATGTGCTGGCGGCGGGGTACAACTTCGTGGCGGGCTTCAACACGACCAGCCGCCTGGTGGGACTGATCGAGATGGCCGGATCGTCCCTGGGCAGCGCCGTGGGCACCTTTGCCGGACAGAACCTGGGCGCGGGACGGCTCGACCGCGTCCGCCTGGGCATGCGCCGTGCCGCGCAGATCGGCGTGGGATTGGCACTCTTTGTCTGCGCGGTGATGATCCTGTGGGGCAAGCCCCTGCTGTCGCTGTTCCTGACGGACGAGGATCCGCAGAAGGTCGCAGATGTGCTGGCCATTGCCTACCGGTACCTGGTGGTGATGAGCCTGGGGCTGCCGATGCTTTACCTGCTCTTTGGCTACCGCACCACCCTGCAGGGCGTGGGCGATACCTTCATCCCCATGGTGTCCGGCTTTGTGGAGCTGGCGATGCGCATCCTCTGTGCGCCGATCCTGCCCGCCATCATGGGCGAGTGGGGCGTGTACCTGGCGGAGATCGCGGCCTGGGGCGGCGCGGCGGTGCTGCTGATATGGGGTTATTACCGCCGGATGCGCCTGCTGGAAAAGGCCGTGGCGGCTGGCCTGTGATATGACCGCACAGAAAGGATATTTCGCATGGAACTGGCTGAAAAGCTCCAGGAATTACGCAGACAGCGGGGGCTCACCCAGGAGGAGCTGGCTGCGGCCCTCTTTGTATCCCGCACGGCCATCTCCAAATGGGAATCCGGCAGGGGTTTCCCCAGCATTGATTCCCTCAAAGCCCTGTCGGCGTTCTTTTCCGTGTCCATTGATCACCTGCTTTCCACCGACGAGGTGCTGACCATCGCCGGGGAGGACAGCCGGAGGCAGGAGGCGCGCTGGCGCAGCACGGTATGCGGGCTGCTGGACTGCGGTGCGGCGCTGCTGCTGCTGCTGCTGCCCCTCTTCGGCCAGACGGTGGAGGGCGTTGTCCATGCTGTGTCCCTTCCGGCGCTGACCGGCGTCAGCCCCTGGGTGCGGGCGGGCTGCTTTGCGTATGTGATCCTGTCCGTGCTGCTGGGGGTAGGGACGCTGGCGCTGCAGCACCTGGGTCATCCCCTGTGGGAGGGCAGATGGGCGCGGCTGTCCCTGCTGCCCGGCGCGGCAGGTGTACTGCTGTTCATCCTCTGCCGCCAGCCCTATGCGGCGGCCCTTGTCCTTGCTTTCCTGTTCATCAGGGCGTGGATGCTGCTGAAAGCCCGATGATACGAAGCGTGTCACCCCTGTGACGCTTCGGTTCTTTCCTTTTTTCCGTTCCTGCGTTACGCTGATTGACAGGCGCAAGCCTCAATATGCAGCAAAGGATGGCACCCGAAATGAGAAAATCAACACAGCTTTTCCTGCTTCCCCTGGGTCTGTTGACCGCATTCATCCTGTGGACGGCAGCCCTTTTCCATGTGGACGTTCAGCCCATCGGGCCGCAGGGCTCGTCCGTGGGATTTGCGGCGATGAACGGCCCTGTCCACCGCCTGACGGGCGTGAACATGACCCTGTACACCATCACCGACTGGCTGGGGCTTGTGCCCGTATTCATCTGCATGGGCTTTGCGGTCCTGGGCCTTGTGCAGTGGATAGGACGCAAAAGCATCCGCCGGGTCGATGGCAGCATCCTCGTGCTGGGCGGGTTCTATCTGCTGGTCATCTTCTGTTACCTGTTCTTCGAGGGCTTCGTGGTCAACCGCCGTCCGGTGCTCATCAGCGGGGTGCTGGAGGCTTCCTACCCCTCCTCCACCACGCTCTTGGTGCTGTGCGTGATCCCGACAACGCTCATGCAGCTGCGCGGCCGCGTCCGCCGCCAGGGGCTGCGGACGCTCCTTGCCTGTCTGCTGACGGCATTCGTGGCCTTCATGGTCGTCGGCAGGCTGCTCAGCGGCGTCCACTGGTTCAGCGATATCATCGGCGGCGTACTGCTCAGCGCTGCGTTGGTGACGCTGTACCGGGCGGCGCTGCGGCTGCTCCCCCACGCCCCGTAAACGCATAAGGACGGCCTCCGTCAGGGAAACACCCTGACAGAGGCCGTTTTTCATTTCATGATATTCTCCTCCCGCCGCCGACGCATATCCTCCAGACGGGCCACCAGCTCCGGCATCCACTCCGGCTGGGGTTCCGGCTTTTCCGACAGGCTGTGCAGGAGCCTGGCATAGGCGTACAGATCGCGGAAGCGGCGCATCAGCGGGAAGTCTGCCTCGCTGACCTCTGCCTGGGGACAGGCGCTGCGGTACCCGGCCAGGAAGGCTGCGTGGAAATCCTCCTCCATTTCGTCCAGCGCCTGCACCAGGTCCAGGGCGTAGAAGTGCAGCATGCTGTCCTCAAAGTCGATGGCATGGCAGACGCTGCCGTCCCAGAGGACATTGTCCGGCTCAAAATCGTAATGCACCAGACCGAAGCTTTCCCGGCTGCGCGGCTTATCGTTCAGCAGCTGCGCCGTTTCCTGCGCCTTTTCCAGCAGCGCCGCCGGGGCCCGGTGTGCCTGCAGCGTCTGCTGACACCATTTCAGCACCTCTGCATCGCTGCGGCGCGCAGCCGGGGGCTCATACTGCATGGACAGCCCGTGCAGCCTTCCCAGCGCCGCGCCGTACTCTCCCGCCAGGGTTGGCGTCATGGGCAGCTCCTCCAGCGGATGACCGGGCACGCCTGCAAAAACGCTGGCGTACCACAGGCCGTCCGGCGAATCAACGGACAGCAGCAGCTCCCCCTCCACGGAGGGAACGGGGCGCATGGCGGGATATCCCCGTCTGCGCAGGTATTCCAGGAAGTCGATCTCCCCCCGGAGCTCCCCTTCCTCCTTCTCCGCCGCCGGGGACAGCCGCAGGAAGCACAGCCGCCCGTCGGCGTCATCAAAGGGGTATACGGCATTGGAGGAAATGCGGAACCACCGCAGCTTCTCCTCCAGCGTCCTGTCATCATGGGCCCAGTGGGTCAGCGCCAGCCGGGCCAGGTCAAAATTCTCCACAAGGTATTTCAGCTTCAGCACAGATATGCTCCTTTCCGCAAAGTACAGAAAAAAGGCTATTCACGGAAACGCGTTATTATGTAGAGGAAGGTTTACCCCTCCTCGTCATGAGTCGCGTGAAATACAAGTAATTCAAGCAGTTATGGCTTGAAGGGAAACCTTCAAGTACATAGCTGCTTTTTCTATTGCAGCAGAAAGAGAGGATACC
>JAFXDB010000208.1 GCA_017516305.1 Clostridia bacterium
CCCCCGTCCCCCTCCTGCCCCTGAGATGTCGGAAAGGCGGCTGCATATCGGGGCGGCGACGTTGCGGAGGGTTGCTTGAAAGAATAAGAACGAGGGCGCAACCCTCCGCAAAGACGCCGCACCTTCCTCTTTGAGGCTCTGATGCAGCCGCAATGGAGTTGAAGGTGTCTGCGCCATATCAAACAAACCATTCCCTAACTTTCCGTGAAGAGCCGATTTTGTTAAGCTGCGCCTGACGCCCGGAGGCCTGCTTCATCAGGCGCTGCCGTTCCCGGCTCAATACTCCGTTTCCTCCAGAAAGCTGTACCAGATGTAGCCGGTGAAGCTGCCGCCGTCCTCGGTGTCCACGCAGACGGGAACCCAGCCGTCCACCTCGTCGCCGCAGGGCCAGACCAGGGTGCCCCTGTCCAGCTCCGTGATGGCGGAGGCCTGCTTGTCCGGGGTCTCGCGGATATAGACCCAGTCCGCGCCGGTCACCCGCAGCGGCCATAGCCCCAGGAAGCTGTGCCACACATAGCCGACCCAGCCCAGCGTATCGGCGCCTGACGCCGGCGTGTTGTACCAGACCAGCACCCAGCCGCCGTCGGGGCCGATACCGGTCAGCAGAACATACACCGTTTCGCCGTGGGGAATCTGGGCCAGGGGCGTGGAGTGGATGCTGTCCAGGCTGCGCAGGTAGACCCAATCCTCATGGGTGACCTGAATGGGGAAGGGATAGCGCCCTTCCACAGTGAACAGGGCAAGAGCGGAATCCCGGTGCTCGTCGGCGCCTTCGCCCAGGCCGAAATACCAATCCTCCGTGTACTGCTGATCCCAGAGGACGTGCCGCTTGTCGCCATCCACGATGGTCAGCCGCTCGCCGATGACGCCGTTCACGCCGGGATCGTATACCTCGGCGATGACCCGCTCCTCGATGGTGCGGTCGTCCCGCCACCACAGCAGTGTATCCGTGCGGTAACGCCAGCCGTCATGGACGACAGAGCGGATCTCGCGGCGCTCCGGGATGAAGATGGGATTGTCCACCTCAAGGGGCTCGCCGTACAGGGCCATCACATCGTCAAAGCGGCCCGTGTCCGGGTTCCACAGGGCAAAGCAGTAGAACACCTCGCTGGCCCCCTGTGCCGTCAGCAGCTGCAGATCGGCGCACCCGTCGAAATTGTAATCGACGAACCGCACCAGCGCCGCCGCCCGGTCATACGCCGGGCTTTCGTTTGACTGCCAGGTGATCTCCTGGGTGAGGCTGCCGTCCGCCGCCGAAATACGGGCCGTCAGCGTGCAGGGGCGATCTGCCGTGTCATCATACCCGTCCTCCGTCACGATGACGGTCAGCAGGGGCATGTCCTCCCGGATGCGCCCGGTGTATGCTTTCGTTTCCGCATGGGCGGGGAGGGTGAGCGTCAGCAGGAACAGGCAAAGCAAAAGCCGCTTCATTCGATCAACTCCTTTGTTGACATAACGAAGCGGCGTGGAAGATTATTCCCGGCCGGTCAGCTCGATGGTCAGAATCTCACGAGTGGGCCAGAAGGCGCACAGGTGCAGCCGGTCGATTTTCGCCATCAACGGGGTGAAGTGCTGCATCAGCACGGGCAGGGCGCGGCCGATGACCTCCGGCTCGTCCATGAGCATGGTGGTGTGGGGCGTCCAGGCGTAGCCGTTCAGCGGACGGCCGTTGGCGCAGGCGGCCTGCAGGGCGACCAGCTCCGGCGACATATCCGGCGCGGCGAAAAGCACCTTGCCGCCGGGAAACACGCCCACATGGCGGATGGCCACGTTCACCGGGGCAAAGCGGGAAGCGATGGCCTGCGTCAGCGCGATGGCCGCGGCTTCCTCCTCCAGGGCGAAGGTCGCCAAGCTGATGTGGTGATGGAGCCCCAGGGTCTGATTGCCGGTGAAGCCCGCGTTTTGCAGCGCGTCGTACCAGACGGACATGCGCCGCTGATCTGCCTCGCAGTAGTCTGCCATCAGGGTCAGGAATTGTTCAGCCATGTGCATCGCTCCTTCACGTTTTTTGTGATGATAACATGCAGGAACCAACCCCGTCAAGCAGGGATTTCACAGCCCGACGGCGAAATAGTACCGCACATCAAATTCCGAATTCCGCACTCCGGCCATCCCCTGGCAAGCCAGGTGCAGGCTACGCAACGTCAACGCAAGCGGTGACGCCGCTAGTCGGGCCTGGCCCGACCTACGGATTCCGAATTCCGAATTACATAAAGGAGGTTTCCCCATGTCCATCACTCCCCATGACATCGCCAAAATGCTTGACCACTCCACCCTTCAGCCCTTTCTGACCGAGGCTGACATCCGCAAGGGCTGCGAGCTGGCCCTGAAGTACGACTGCGCGTCCGTCTGCGCCCGCCCCTGCGATGTGCCGATCCTGGCCGAGATGCTCAAGGGCTCCGACGTGAAGGTCTGCACTGTCATCGGCTTCCCCCACGGCAGCCACGAGACCGCCATCAAGGTAGCCGAGGCCGAGCTGGCCCTGGAGGAGGGCTGCACCGAGCTGGACATGGTCATCAACATCGGCAAGATGATCGCCGGTGACACCGAGTATGTCAAGAATGAGATCCGGCTCCTGGCTGACGCAGCCCATGCCAAGGGCGCGATCCTGAAGGTCATCCTGGAGACCTGCTACCTGACCGACGAGCAGAAGGTCGCCTGCTGCCAGCTGGCCGAGGCCGCCGGCGCGGACTTCGTCAAGACCTCCACCGGCTACGGCTCCAAGGGCTGCACCATCGACGACTTGAAGCTGATGCGCGCGTCTGTCGCCCCCCACATCCGCGTCAAGGGCTCCGGCGGCATCCGTGACCTGGACACCGTGCTGTCCGCCCGTGCCGTGGGCGCCAGCCGCTGCGGCGTGTCCGCCACCGCCGCCATCATGGCCGAGGCCGAGAAGCGCTACGCCGAGGGTACCCTCTGTGAGGTCACTGAGCTGACCGAGATGGGCGGGGGGTACTGAGAGAATTCTTAATTCGTAATTCTAAATGCTTAATGCTTGATGAGATGGTGAGCATTGGCGTCAACTGCATATGAAACAGCCCGCTGCGTCATCGCGATGCAGCGGGCTTTGTGCTTGGCTTATTTGGTCTGCACTTCCTCGATCATCTCCAGCACCCGCATGGTGCCGTCGGCGGGGGGCGCGGCTTTGACGGCGGCGGTGAGGGCCTCGCGGTCAGCCCAGGTTTTCATGATCGCGTCCTTCAGGGTGGCGGCGATCATGTCCTCCTGCAGCAGGACGCGGCACAGGCCGCGCTTCTCAAGGCTCTGGGCGTTGAGGATCTGGTCGCCGCGGCTGGCTCCCTTGGGGTAGGGGACCAGCAGCAGAGGACGCGCCAGGGCCTGGAACTCCATCAGGGCGTTGCTGCCCGCGCGGGACAGCACCAGGTCTGCGCAGGCGAACACGTCCGGGAGCTCGGCGGAGACGAACTCCTTCTGTACATAGCCGGGGGTGCTTTCAAGGCTCGCGTCCAGGTTGCCCTTGCCGCACAGGTGGGCGACCTCAAAGGTCGTGAGCAGCTCCGGCAGAGCCTCGCGCAGGGCCTTGTTGACCGCCTGGGCGCCCAGGGAGCCGCCCATCATCAGCAGCACGGGCTTTTTTCCTTCCAGGCCCAGGAAGCGCAGGCCCTTCTCGCGGTCACCGGCGAAAAGCTCCGGGCGCAGGGGCGTGCCGACGGCCTCGGCCTTGCTGCCCAGCTCGGCGGCGCACTCGGGGAAGGTGGTGGCGATCTTCTTCACGAAGGGCTTGCAGAGCTTGTTGGCCAGGCCGGGGGTCAGGTCACTCTCATGGCTGACCACGGGGATGCGGTGCAGCCACGCGCCGAACACCACCGGCACGGCCACAAAGCCGCCCTTGGAGAAGCACACGTCGGGCTTGATTTTACCCATCAGGTGGGCGGACTGGAACGCGCCGTAAATGACCTTGAAGGGATCGGTGAAGTTCTTCCAGTCAAAATAGCGGCGGAGCTTGCCTGTCTTGACGCCGTGGTAGGTGATGCCGGAAATGGCGGAGAGCTTTTCAGCCTCGATGCCGGCGTCGGTGCCGATGTAGTGCACCTCGTAGCCCTTCTGCAGCAGGTGGGGCAGCAGCGCCAGGTTGGGGGTGACGTGGCCCATTGTGCCGCCGCCGGTGAGGACGATCTTCTTTGCCATATGATGATACCGCCTTTGCAGTGGATTTCGTACGATCCTATGATAATCCCCGGAGCAGTATGTGTCAAGGGCTGCGGTGGGAGAGGGGAAATACATTTCCGTGCTGTTGCTTCGCGTTGCTTATTCTCCCTGATAGTAATCCACATTGGCGTCCGCCGGATAGACCCGGTTCACATCCTTGCCCCACACGGCGAGCTTGCCGGAATCAGGGTAGAAGCAGACGTCCAGGTCGTGGATGACGTCGAAGTCGAGGTACACAAGGGGGGAGCAGCCTGTGTTGGTCAGCTTGTGGGCGCCCTCCGGCCCGGCTGGGAAATGCAGGAAATCTCCGGCGGCAACCTGCCTTTCGCCCTGGGGCGTGCGCAGAAGCCCCTCTCCGGAGAGGATGTGGAAGGTCTCCTCATCCTTCAGGTGATAGTGGTACGGGTAGGCGGACTTTCCCGGCGGGATCTCGTATATGCATACCAGCGTTTTGCCTGCTCCGCGCCCCACGAAGGTGCGCTTGGTGTACGCATAGGCCCCGTGGGCCTTGTGGGAGACGCGCATGTCCTCCATGCGCATGTGCAGGATGTCGGGCACAGGATCAGCTCCTTTTCAGTATTCGGACAGCCATACCAGAATTCTGCTCCGGTTCCGCTGATCCCACGCCAGCTTTTCCAGCGTTTCCTCGATCTGTTCCCGTCCGGTGCGGCGTTCCTCCATGTCGCTGTGCAGCGCCCGCCGGGCGTTGTAGGCCAGCCAGTCCAGGTGATTCCGGCGGCTGTCGAAGAGATCGGCGGGGTCGGAGAGGATGCGTCCCCCGGCGGCGCGGTAGCTTTCGATAAAGGCGCGGAATTTCGCTTCGTTCAGGTCGCACCCTGCCCAGGAGACGGCCAGGTCGAGCAGCTCCTGCTCCGGGTTGGCGAAACCGATGCATTCCAGGTCGATGATGCGGTAGTCGCTGCCGTACCAGAGGACGTTCTTGGCGTCCATGTCGTTGTGGCACAGGGCTTCTCTGCGGGGCAGACGGGCAGAGGCGTTCTCCATCGCCCGGGTGACGCGGATGAGCATCGGCAGCGCCCGGTGCATGCAGGAGCCGTGCCAGCGTGCCTCCGGGTCGCGCAGGAGTGCGGCGACCAGCGGGGGCCAGTCGATGTCTTCGGCTTCCTCAGTCGGCCCCGGGCTGACGGCTCCCTCGGGGCGGTCGGTCTGTGGAGATGCGCATTCAAGGCTGTGGATGCGGGCCAGCACCTCGCCCATGGCGGCGCAGTGGGCAGGAGTGATTTCCGAATCCTGCAGCACGCGGCCCGGATAGAAATCGAAGACATACAGGTACTGACCGTCCACGCACTGCATTTTCCTCCCACCGATGACCTTTGCGGGCAGGATGGGGAGCCCGGCGGCCTCGAAGGCAGCCTCGTGGGCCTCGGCGCGGGCGTAGTTGTCAGCCGCGTCCGGGCGGGCCATGATCTCCGGGTTCAGGAGCTTCACGGCATACTTCCCCTGCGTGGTGGTCACCGAAAACATGCGGTGGGTGTAGCCGCCGGAGAGGGAAACGGGCGCGGCAATCATGTCGCCCAGGGACAGCTGCGCACAGATATGCTGGAACAATGCTTGCATCAGGATGCCTCCAACGGTTCGGTATGCTTCCATCATACGACGGGGCAGGGATTCTGTCAAGGATTTGTTTTTACATGAAAAAATATCGAAAAACGAGAAATTAACATTGACAAACGGCGATGTGCATGCTATCATGGACATGAAAGGGGATGAGAGAATGCGCAGGTTGCTGATGATGATGACGCTGTTCCTTTTGGCTTTTCTGCTGACGGGCTGCACGGCGGCCCGGCCCTCCTTTGACCCGGAGACGGAGGGAACGGTGGATGTGATCGTATGCGAGGACGATCGGCTGCTGTACTATGCCGCCACCGGTGATGGCCGCATGCAGCAGATTGACGCCTTTACCGGCGATGATATCAACGTGTACCACGCCGAAGGGTATCATGTGCAGGTATTTGATGAAAACGGGGATGTGGCGGTGCAGCTCTTTGACGAGGACGGCATGCCGGTGGAGAATACGCCGGAGATGGAGGCTGTGCTGCGGGCGGCAGGAACCATCGATCACTGGATCATGCAGTGCCGTGTGCTGCAGGCCGGGGAGGCGTGGTTCCTGTATGTGGAGCTGAACGTGAACCTGTGGAGCCCCTGCGAACTGTACTGGTACGACCCGGCGCGGGACGGGCTGGTGGAGATCGTCCGACTGGACGGCAAGAAAACGGTGGGCCTGCGGGTGCGGGATCTGACGAGGCTGGCGCAGCAGCCGCTGTATGCGCCGTAAGGAGGGGCTGACATGAAGCGTGAGATCCTGGTCATTGCCCTGCTGGTGGTGCTGGCGCTGTGCATCCCGGCGGGCATCCTGTGGAATGGTCTGTCTGATGCGCAGGAGCGGGTCTGGCTCGAGTGCCCCTACGAGGGCACGCTGGTGGAGTTCCAGCAGGAGCATATTGCGTTGCTGAACGAGGCGGCGGCAGTATTCTGGACACATCCGGAATATGGAGAGCAATGCATGTCGTGGCGTGGGGTGGGGATCGCGGTTTTCGACTTGCTGGGGGACCGTGACTGGTATTCCGGCCATGGCGTACTGACGGTGACGGAGGGTGCTGCCCTGCAGAAGCTGTATGGCGTGGCGGGGCTTTACAAGGTGACGTGGCGGCCTGGGCTGTACTCGATCAAGAGTGGTTGGTTGGATATTCCGGTGCTGGTTATTTGTGTGCGTACCACGGCGGAAGGCTGGGACAACCTGCTGATCTGGCTGCCGGAGGAAACAGACCCGGAAGCGGCTGCGCAGGTGCTGGAGCTGCTGGGTGAATGCTATGATGACATCACAAAAACCGCGTATCCGAACTGGTACGCGGCAGTGCTCTCGTAAAGAACCGACTGAGCGAAGAATGCAAAATAGTGGGCAAGGGTAATGATAGTTGGTTTCCTTGCGCAGGCTTTCGCGTTACGCCCGCGTTCTCCCTCAGTCGCCTTGCGGCGACAGCTCCCTCCTGGAGGGAGCTCTTTGGCTGCCTTAACAAGCGGCAAGAATGCAGACAAGCGGCTGTTCAGACAGAAGCTCCCTCCGGGAGGGAGCTGTCAGCGGACGAAGTCCGATGACTGAGGGAGAATGCGCGAGCGGCAAGCAGGACAGCCACATAAAAAGAGCGCATGGCAGTCAATGACTGCACTGCCACGATCAGGTGGTGGGTAAGCGCGCTCTTCAATTCAAAGGATAAATGCATCCCTATACATCATTCGTGCTGGCTGAAGCTACTTTTTGATATGCAGCAGATGCATTCCGGGCCGGATCAGGCACCCTCGAAGCCCACCAGCACGCCGCCCTTCTCCGCATAGTAGGAGCAGAGGCCGCGGCAGGCGTCAATGGCGACGTCCAGCTTGCCGTGGATGGCGCGCAGCGCGTCCTGCAGGGCGCTGGCGAAGGCGGGGTTCTCGTTGTGGGTGATGCGCACGCGGCCGCCGGTCCAGCCCAGCTCCTTCATTGTGCGGATGATCTCGGACAGGGCCTTGCGGTCGCCGCGGGTCTTCGACAGCGGCTGGAGCGTGCCCTCCTCGCTGGCGCGGCCTACCACGCGGATGCCCAGCAGGCCCACGATGGCGCCCACGGCGGGGCTGACGCGGCCATTGGCCACAAAATTGTGCAGCGACTGAAGGGAGAACACCAGGAAGGAACGCCTGTGGTACTTTTCGATCTCCGTCACGATGTCCTCAAAGGCCATGCCGGAGAGGATCAGCTCCTGCAGCTTATCCACCACCAGGCGCAGCTCCGGCCCGGCGGACAGGGTGTCCACCACATGTACGCGGCGGCCGGGGTGGGCGGACATATATTCCTCCGCAGCCACGCGGGCGGCGTTGTAGCTGCCGGACAGGCCGCTGGTGATGGTGACGCAGAAGACGTTTTCCGCATCCCCGAAGGCGTCCTGCCAGTCCTGGGTGCCGGGGCAGGCGGTGGAGGACTTGCCCTTGTAGGTCAGCATGTACTGCGTCATGGCGGCCACGTCGCAGTGTTCGTCGTCCACAAAGGTCATTTCGCCCGCACGAACCACCAGGGGTACGGAGGCAAAGGGAACGCTGTCCAGCGTCAGCACATCGGAGGAGGAGTCTGCAACGATCTTGTAATTCATGGCGTCGCCTTTCGTCAATTCAGGTTGATATCATCGGTTATTTGAAAACTTATGACGGAATACATCATACCAGCTATCAGAAAGCCTGTCAAGCTGTTCTGCAAATCTTTCTTGACGGTGCGGGAAGCATGGGGTATAATGGTCGGCAGGGAGGGAAGCCATATGCCAGCCTGTATCGAACAGTTCCGTCTGCCCCGTTTCCGTGAGATCCCCGACGTGGGGCTCTACCTGGATCAGACGGTGAAGTATGTCAACCGCTATCTGGCGCCGCTGGGGTGCCTGGAGATCACGTCCTCCATGGTGAGTAACTACGTCAAGAAGGGCTACATCTCCAGCCCCGTGCGCAAGCAGTACGACGCTGACCAGATTGCCTACCTGTTCTTCATTTCGGTTGCCAAATCCGTGTTGACGATGGAGAACATCGGCCGCCTATTTGACATGCAGAAAAAGGCCTACACGGCGCAGATCGCCTATGATTTCTTCTGCATGGAGCTGGAAAACATGCTGCAGTACACCTTCGGCATCAAGGATGCCCTGGAGGTGGTGGGCACCCCGGAGGATAAGTCGGAGGCGAAGATCATGCTGCGCTCCACCATTACGGCGGTGACGCATATCATTTACCTTTCCAGCCGCTTCGACACCATGACCGCCGAGGAACCGGCCGAGCAGCCCCCGGCGCAGGAGGAGCCCCGCCTGACGCTGCCCGAGTGAGCCTTGCCCGGCGGCGCGGCGCTTTGGGCATGGGGCCGCCTTTGCTGCTGCCTGAACAAATGCAAAAAAGTGGCTTTTTCGGCCACTTTTTTCTGATGCGCAGAACTGCGCCGGAGAATGAATGGTCAGCCTTCCAGGCCAATGCGGGCCAGCTCCACGAAGCGGCGCACCTTCTCCGGGCTGCTGCCCACGGTGTACACGTCGCGCTGGATGATCTCGATCTTGCAGTCCTTGGCGGCCCTGCCGGTCTTGCGGAAGCAGGCCAGGGTGGCCTCCTCGTCCAGGGTGGGGGTGTTCATGCCCAGGATGGTGGCCGGGGGCTTGCGCAGGAAGGTGACGCCGGTGCCGCGCAGCTTCTCGCCCATGAACTCCTCATCGCACCAGGGGGAGATGGATACCTTGCGCAGGTGGGGGAGCTTCGACAGGCAGTCATCCCAGATGGGGTGGGTCGCTTCGCAGCAGCCGTAGCTGATGAGGCCGAAATGATCCATCACCCGCTTGTAGTGGGGGAAGACCAGGTCGCGGTACATCGCCGGAGACACGCCGGCGGTCTCCTGGGAGTCCATGAAGAGCCACATGTCCTTCAGCTTCGCGCCCGGCTGGCTGTCCGGCAGCTCGTCCGTGAAGCAGTAGGTGCCCTGGCACAGGTGCTGCATGCGGGCGGCGGTGTGCAGGGTGCCGCTTTCCTCCTGGGCCTGGAAGAAGGCGATGTAATCGTCCACCAGGCGGGACAGCATGGCCTCGAAGCGCTCCTCGTCGTCGATCATGGCAACGTACATGTCATCCATGTTCATGATGTGGACGATGTCCTGCATGGGGGTGCAGTAGGCGGCGTTGGAGATGCGGCGCACGGGCAGGATGTCGCCGAAAACCTCCTCGGCCTGCTGCAGCTTCTGCTGCGCCCAGTCCTCCCGCACGGCAAAGGGGCTCTTGCCCAGCAGGTGGTCATCCTCCTCCAGGTCGTGCAGATAGGGGATGAAGTGATGGCCCAGGCCGCCAGAGCGCTCCACCTTCACCGGCAGGTTGAAGGGCGTGAACTGGTAGTGGTCGCATACCTCGAAGTAGTCCGGCACCAGGGTGTCGTCCTGGAACATGGTGAAGTTGATCATCGGCCGCAGCATCTGATGCTCGATGCGGCGGGCCTCCTCGCCCTCGCACTGCATCATCGCCGGCATGATCTCGTGCTCGAAGGTGTTCGTCTCGATGCGGATCAGCGGACGGGTCACCTGGGTCCTGCTGGCGCCGTTGGCCATCCAGTCGGCATAGTTCTGCCGGTTGCGCGGAGAATTGGCCATTTCCAGCTGCTTACGGGCCAGGTCGCGCAGAATCTGGCGATCCTTCTGGGAGATGCTCATGGGTGTAATCCTCCTTTGTGGTGGTGATCTCAGTTTATTGACACGTTATCCCATCATTTTGTATAATAGGATATCGAAATCCTGCGAAAGGGCGTGTCAGGATGCAGCTTGACCCCAACTATTTTGAGGATACATCCCTGCACTTCTATGTCCCGCAGCCCCAGGGGCGGCGGGAGGTGATGTACTATCCCATCAGCCTGGGATATTTTGACTGTAAGCCCAGCTACGGGGTGCAGCGCAGTATGTTTTCCAGCTATCTGCTGATCGTGATGCTGACCGGCGCCCTGGCGTGGCAGACGCGCAGCGGGCGCGGCGTGGCCCGGCCGGGGCAGGCGCTGCTGCTGGACTGCAACGCGCCGCATTCCTATTATGCCCAGGGGCGCTGCTCCTTCACCTTCGTGCATTTTGCCGGGGCCCAGAGCCAGGCCATCTACGAGGAGATCGAGCGCACGGGCGGCAACCTCATCCATCTGCCCGACCCCAATGCGCTCAACGAGACCATCGGGGAGATGCTCTCCTGCCTGAGGGAGGGGCAGCGGCTGGGCGCCAGCCAGGCCTCCACGATGATACACGGCATGCTGATGAAGCTGCTGGAGCGCAGCGGCGCCAGCTTTGAGGGCGGCGTGGGGCATCCGGCGGTGGACAGGGCCATTGCTCATATCCAGGCGAACCTGATGGACAGGCTGACCGTGGAGGAGCTGGCGGCCTGCACCGGCTATTCGCCCAGCTACTTTTCCCATCTCTTTGCGGAGGAAACGGGGCTGTCGCCGTATCAGTTCATCGTCCGCAGCCGGATCGAAAACGCCCAGCAGCTGCTGATGACCACCCGGCTGACGGTGCAGGAGATTGCCTTCCAGTGCGGCTTCAACAGTGTGGCAAACTTCTGCTACACCTTCCGCAAGCTGGTGGGGACCTCGCCCCATGCGTACCGGAAGCGGCCGATGTGAGGCGGCCTGTCTGTATCGTATCACAGCTGCGCGGATTTCCATATCAGAAACGGACGGAGAATTATAGAAAAACTGCGATTTACATATGCGTTGGCCCTGGATGATGTGCAAACGGGCAAAATAACTTCCGGATGGAACATTGGTGGAAGGGGAATGACCTGCGCATCCCTTTGCGCGGATGGAATTACAGCAGCATTTTGATATTCCTGCGCATGTTTTCGATACGCTTCCCGGCGGCAGGGATGCTATACTGCAATCATCCGGTGCTATGCCGGAGGCAATACGAGCAAAATGAGCAAAATGAGCAATACGACATTTCAAGGAGGCAATCCCATGCTTTCTCAGATTTCCGAACAGATTCAGAAGGGCAAGGCCAAGGCGGTCAAGCAGCTGGTGCAGGAGGCCATCGACGCCGGGATTCCCGCCCAGCAGATCCTCGAGGAGGGCCTGATTGCCGGAATGAACGTCATCGGCGAGAAATTCCGCAATAGCGAGGTCTTTGTGCCCGAGGTGCTGGTGGCTGCCCGCGCGATGAACATGGGCGCGGCGCTGCTCAAGCCCCTGCTGGCCGCCGACGGCGTGAAGGCCCATGGCCGCGCCTGCATCGGCACCATCCAGGGCGACCTGCACGACATCGGCAAGAACCTGGTGAAGATGATGCTGGAGGGCAAGGGCATCGAGGTGATCGACCTGGGCACCGATGTGGCCCCGGAGACCTTCGTGAAGACCGCCATTGAGCAGGATTGCCAGATCATCTGCTGCTCCGCGCTCCTGACCACCACCATGCCCCTGATGGCGGACGTGGTGAAGCTGGCGGAGGAGGCCGGTATCCGCGGCAAGGTGAAGATCATGGTCGGCGGCGCGCCCGTGACGGCGGAGTTTGCCGCTTCCATTGGCGCGGACGCCTACACCGACGATGCGGCCTCCGCGGCGGATCAGGCCGTGGCCTTCTGCTCCTGACGGGCTGCGAGGTGAAAAGATGAACATCCGTGAATACCTCCGCCGCGCGGCGTGCGCGGAGAAAAAGGCCGCGCTGCCCATCCTGTCCTTCCCGGCGGCGCAGAAGCTGGGCGTGACGGTGGAGCAGCTGGTGCATTCTGCCGATCTGCAGGCGCAGGCCATGGCCCTTGTCGCCCGGGAAACGCCCACCCTGGCGGCTGTCAGCCTGATGGATCTGTCGGTGGAGGCCGAGGCTTTCGGCGCGCAGGTGCGCTTTTCTCCCCATGAGGTGCCCGCCATCGTCGGTCAGCTGGTGTCCGACGAGGACGAGGCCAACGAGCTGCAGGTGCCCGATATGAATGCAGGCCGCGCCATGCTCTGCGTGGAGGCGGTGCGTCAGGCGAAGGCCGCCATCACCGGCAAGCCCCTGCTGGCGGGCATGATCGGCCCCTACTCCCTGGCAGGCCGCCTGTGCGACGTGACGGAGATCATGTACCTGTGCTATGACGAGCCGGAAACCGTCCACACCGTGCTGGACAAGGCGGCGCAGTACCTCATCCGCTACGGACAGGCCATGAAGGCCGCCGGCGCGGACGGCGTCATGATGGCCGAGCCCCTGGCGGGCATCCTCAGCCCCGACATGGCCCAGGAGTTCTCCATGCCCTATGTCAGGCGCATCATCGAGGCCCTGCAGGACGAGGACTTTGCCGTCATCTACCACAACTGCGGCAATGCCGTGCCCGCCATGCTGGAGGGTATCTATGCCCAGGGTGCGGCGGCGTACCACTTCGGCAACGCCGTGGACATGGCGCAGATCCTGGAAAAGACCCCGGCGGATATTCTCGTTATGGGCAACATCGACCCGGCGGGCGAGTTTGCCGGCGGCACGGAGGAATCCATCGCCGCCGCCACCCGTCAGCTGATGGAGAAGTGCGGCGGGTATGCCAATTTCCTGCCCTCCTCCGGCTGCGATATCCCCGCCCACGCGAAGTGGGAGAACATCCACGCCTTTTTCAGGGCCGTGGAGGGCGAATGAAACACAAAGCGTCCTGCGCTGCTGCCGGACGCTTTTTTGCAAAGGAGGAGGACGCGATGCATGAGGAGCTGATGGCCCTGGCGCTGGCTTGCGGCGCGGATAAGGCCGCCGTCATCCGCGGGGAGGACGTGGTGCTGAGCGCCTCCTTCCGGGACATCTGCCGGGGCAACGGCTGCGGCATGTACGGCCGGTGCTGGATGTGTCCGCCGGATATCGGGGAGATCGGCGAGCTGATGGCCCGGGTGCGCACTTGCAGGCATGGGCTGCTGTATCAGACCATTCATCCCATCGAGGACAGCTACGACTTCGAGGGCATGATGGAGGCGGGCAAAAAGCATGCGCAGGTCAGCCAGCGGCTGAACGACGCGGTGAAGCCCCGCCTGGAGGCATGCCTGCACCTCTCCTGCGGCGGCTGCCGCCTCTGCGAGCGGTGTGCCAGGCAGGACGGCGAGCCCTGCCGCATGCCGGATAAGGCCCTGCCGTCCATGGAGGGCTATGGCATTGATGTGTACCAGACCACCCGCCCCACGGCGCTGAAGTACATCAACGGCCAGAACACGGTGACCTACTTCGGCATCGTATTGTTCTGAGTTCTGAAAGGAGATGCCCATGGCCACGCTGACCATCCGCCGGGGAGCGAGTACACAGCAAATCACCTTCACCCCGCCGCAGCCCCTGGATGCACTGCTGCATCAAACCGGCCTGGCCCCTTCCCGGCCCTGCGGGGGACAGGGCAGCTGCGGCAAATGCGCCGTGCTGCTGACGGGGGACGTGTCCGAGTCCAACGCTGCCGAGAGAAAAGCCGGTGTGCGCTTGAGCTGCCAGGCCGTCCTGCTGGGGGACGCCGCCGTCATCCTCCCCGAGGATGCGGAGCCGGTGCAGATCGAAACCGGCACAGACGGCTGTCTCACGCCCCTTCGCCCCATGCCGGGACGCTATGGCGCAGCCATCGACGTGGGCACCACCACCCTGGCCCTGCGCCTGTACGACCTGCACAGCGGCGTCTGCCTGTCCTCCGCTGCGATGCGCAACCCGCAGACCGCCGTGGCGGCGGACGTCATCGGGCGCATCGGCGCCGCCCTGAAAGGGGACGGCCCGGCGCTGCAGGCGGCGGTGACGCAGGCGCTGGACATGATGCTCTGCACGGCCGCCGCCCGGGCGGAGATCCCGCCGGAGGAGGTGGCGTCGCTGGTGGTCACCGGCAACACCACCATGCTGTACCTGCTGACAGGGCGGAACCCGTATGCCCTGTCCCGCGCACCCTTTGAGGCGGACTGCCTCTTCGGCACGGAGGGGACGCTGCTGGGCCGTCGCTGCTTCCTTCCGGATTGCCTGCATGCCTTCGTGGGCGCGGACACGTCCTGCGCCATTCTTGCCGTCGGCATGCCGGATAGGGCGGAGACCGCGCTGCTGCTGGATGTGGGCACCAACGGGGAGATCGCCCTGTGGCACGGCGGACGGCTGTACATCGCCTCCACGGCGGCGGGCCCGGCCTTTGAGGGGGCCGGGATCAGCTGCGGCTGCGGGAGCATCCCCGGGGCCATCGACCGGGTGGACGCGGACGGCGGGGCATTGCTGATCCACACCATTGGAGGAAAGGAAGCCGTGGGCCTGTGCGGCTCGGGGCTGGTGGACGCCGTTGCGGCCCTGCTGGAAACGGGGGCCATCGACGAGACCGGCGCGATGGAGGACGGCGACTACACCCTGGCCCCCGGCGTGACCCTGACGCAGAAGGATGTGCGCGCCGTGCAGCTGGCCAAGGCCGCCATTGCCGCAGGTACGGCCTGCGTGCTGTCCGCCGCCGGATGCCGGGAGGCGGACGTGGCCCGCGTGTACATCGCCGGAGGCTTCGGCAGCCATCTGCGGCTGGACAAGGCCGCCGCCATCGGCCTGCTCCCGCCCGCATTGGCGGACAAGGCCCATGCCGTGGGCAACGCCGCCCTGGACGGCGCAGCCCTGCTCCTGGCTGATACTGCCCTCCGCCACCGCCTGAAGGCCCTGCAAATCGCCGCGCAGCATGTCCGCCTGGACGGCAGCCCCCTGTTCAGCCAGCGGTATGTGGAGGAGATGCTCTTCGGGGAAGGGTGAAGGCGACGGAATGGTACAGATGAAAAAAGATGCTCTGCAGCGCTGTTTCTGCAGGGCATCTTTGTGGTTGGCTTTCTTTGTCTTATTACTGATCCAGAACGACGAGCTTCCTTCGCGGATCCATGGGGTCAAAGAGCACCTGGGCCGCATCGCCGGGGGACAGGGAGGTTTCCCACACGGGCTCTGAACGGACGACAACGGTCTCGCCGGTAACGGGGTGGGTGACGGTAACGAGGATGCGCAAGGGGCTGCGGCCATTGACCTGATAGGTGCGGTCAATGCGGATGTCCGTCACGGCGCCTGTCACATGCAGGCCGTAGCGCTCCAGCTCCTCCCGGAGCAGACGCTGGCGGCGGCGGATGAGCAGCATCGTGCTGCCGGTCAGGGTGAAGATAACGCCGATGGCGCAGAAAACCATGCCCACGATGGGCAGGGCCAGCTCGTCCGGGGTATCGCTGCCCCATGCGGCAGCGGTGAAGACCTGGGGCAGCATGTCATGGCTCACGGCCATGAACCCTGCGCCGATGACGGCAAAGAGCAGCCCGATGCACAGGAATATGACGCCCAGGAGCTGCAGGGGATGGACACGGAACGCAGGCCCGTGGGTGGAACCGGGGTTTGACCAGTGGACATTCTTCATGTGGCCGCTGCCTCCCTCTCATACGCATCGCAGACCTCTCCGGCAGCCCCCTGCATGCGGATGCGGCCGTGATCCAGCCAGATGACCCGGTCGCACATCTCCCGCAGCTGCTGCAGGTTGTGGGAAACGAAGATCACCGCCCGGCTGCTGCCCTTCATCAACTCCAGCATGCGGGCGCGGCTCTTGCGCTGGAAGTGCTCGTCGCCCACCGAGAGGATCTCGTCCACAATCAGTACGTCCGGCTCCACCACCGAGGCGATGGAGAACGCCAGGCGGGCCAGCATGCCGGAGGAGTAGGTCTTCAGCGGCATGTCGATGAAGTCCCGCAGCTCACTGTAATCAATGATTTGCTCCACCTTCGGCAGCAGGAAGGCTTTGCTGTAGCCCAGGATGGCGCCGTTGAGGAGGATGTTCTCCCGGCCGGTCAGGTCGGCGTCAAAGCCGCTGCCCAGTTCCAGCATCGGCACCAGGCTCCCGTGCACCAGGGCCTGGCCGCCGCTGGGGCGGTAGATGCCGCTGATGACCTTGAGCAGCGTGGATTTGCCCGCGCCGTTGGGCCCGATGAGCCCCATCACGCACCCCTGGGGAACGGTGAGGGTCACATCGTCCAGGGCGCGGAATTTTTCAATGTGGTGCCGGCCGGTCAGGAGGTTGACGGCGAATTCTTTCAGGTGGGTGGTGCGGTTGCAGTCGCGGCGGAAGTCCATGGTGACATGCTGCACCTCGACCATTGCCTTTTCCATGGGGACGGCCTCCTTTCGCTTGAAATGTGGCTCACAGCCCGGCGGATGGTGCATCACAGGTGGAACACAAAGCGATCCTGCGTCTTCCGGAAGACGAAGACGCCCAGCGCCAGCGGAAGGGCTGCGGCCAGCAGGCACATGCCCCATTGCCCGGCGGAGGGGCACAGGCCCTCCAGCACGATGGTGCGCATGAAGGTGATCAGCTGATACATGGGGTTGAGGCGGAAGACGGGCTGCCAGGCTGCCGGGATGATGGTGATGGGATAGAAGATGGGCGTTGCGTACGTCCACAGGAGGGACGCCACGCTCCAGAGAAAGCGGGTGTCGCGGAAAAAGACGTTCAGCGTACACATCAGCAGCGACATGCCCAGGGCGAAGCAGAAGGTCAGCAGCGCTGCCGCCGGGATGAGCAGGAGCGCGGGGGTCAGGGGCGTGCCGGAAAGGAGCATCGCGCCCCCCAGGGGGATCAGCGAAAGCCCCAGGCCGATCAGCGCCGTGATGCACCGGCTCAGCGGGTAGACCGCCATGGGCATGGCCACCTTCTTGATCAGCGGCCCGCTGGCGACGATGGCGTCCATGCCCAGGGTGACGCACTCGTTCATGAAGCTGAAGAGGATGATGCCCGTGAGCAGATAGACCGGGAAATGGGAAATGTCCGAGCGGAACAGGGCGGAAAAGACCAGGTACTGCACCGCCATGGTCAGCAGGGGATTGAGGAAGGACCAGAGGATGCCCAGCACGCTCTGGCGGTATTTGGTGTTGAAGTTCCGCTTCACCAGCTGCTCCAGAAGGAAGCCGTAGCGGAAGATATTCTTTTTATGCATCAGCGTTCCTCCTTTTCTGACAGGTCAATGGTCATGCGGCCGTCCCGGGTGAACAGTGGGCTGTAATAGTGCTCCTGCGGATGCTCGCCCCAGGCATCACGGAAGCGCCGGACATCCTCCGTCGGAAAGCGTTCACAAATCAAATTCCGAATTCCCTCGACCATCCGCGCATGGGGCGTGTACACGTTGACGAGCCCTGCCTGCAGGCATTTCAGCCCCAGGTCGGCGCCGCGCAGGTCGCTTGCGTAGTCGCCGAAGCCGCCCAGGGAAAGGAAGACCTCCCTGCGGATGAGCAAAAGCGCGGAGGAGACGCCCGTCACGTTGCGGACGATGCGGTCGGTGACCTCGTAGGGGCGACCGTAGTACCACTGGCCCGCGTGGTGGCTGACCGCGCCGCCGGGCACGTCCACGGCATAGCCCGCGTGGAGGTAGAAGCGCTGCCTGTCCAGGATGGCCGAGCCCACGCAGCCCACGTCGGGTCTTTGCGCATACATGAGCAGCTCGTTCAGCCAGCCCTTGTCCCAGGAGGCATACATGGAAAATTCCCGCAGGAGCCCGGCGTTCATGGGCGTCAGGCCGCCTGCAAGGAACAGCAGGTATTCCCCCCTGGCCTGGCGGGCGGCGTCGTTCAGCGCCGACGCGTCGCTCACCCGGATGACCTCATCCGGGCCTGTGGGGACGGAGCCTTCCCCCAGGACGATGGCGGTCACGGAGGTTTCCGGTACATGGTACCAGATGCGCGTCCGCAGCCGCTCCATGCCTGTTTTGGCAGGGATGCCCAGCCGCTGCAGCTGCTGCGTCACGGCGGCACAGGCAGACAGGGCGCATTTCTCTGCCCTTTGATGGCTGAAGGAGCCATCCAGCATGCGCCAGTGGTAGAGGATGCGGGGGATGTGGGTGACCTTGGAAGAAATCTCCGTGGCGCGCAGGGCCAGGTCGTGATCCTGGGAGCCATCGAATTGGCAGCGCAGGAGAGAACCGTCCCGCTGCACAAGAGCTTCTGCCAGCTGTCGCGTCATGGCGGTGATGTGGCAGATGTAATTGCCGCTGCGCAGGGCGTCGGGGGAGAAATCGGGCTTGAGGTGGGGGCCGAAGAAGCGAGTGCCGTCGGCGGACACCTTGTCCTCGTCCGTGTAGATAAAGTCCGCGCCCTTCTCCGCCGCCCGTAAAATGCAGCGCACCGCGTCCGGGGCCAGGAGATCGTCGTGATCGCACAGGGCGATGACGTCGCCCGCGGCAAAGGCAAAGGCGGCGTTGGTGTTGCCGGAGATGCCGCCGTTTTCCGTGCCCATGACGACGCGGAAGCGGGGATCGCTTTTTTCAAGGGCCTGCAGCGCGCTCCGGGTATCGGCATGGGTGCTGGCGCCGTCGTACAGGCAGGCCTCCCAACAAGGACAGCTCTGCGCCAGAAGGGAATCCGCCAGCGCGTTCAGCAGCGCCGGGTCGGTGTTCCAGGTGGGAATGAGGAAGGACAGGGTCAGGGCGGTGGCGAAGGGCGTTTCCTCCGGCTGCGTATGCCGGGCGATGAAGGCCTGATAGGCCTCCTCCTGCGCGGCGCGTTCAGCAGCCTCCTGACGGAGCCGGTCCCGGTGGACAAGGGTCATCCAGCGGGTGTATACCATGCTGGGAATGCTGCGGACGCCCTCCGTCCGGACGCGCCGCCAAAAGCTGCGGGCCGAAGAAAGCAAAGACATGCCACACACCCCCTCTCCGAGCATTTCCACCATTATAGCATTGATGGGAACAGGATGCAAGGGACGCGTCCACTCCCCCCACCCCGGCAACCCAACAAAAATAAGAATTCATCATCAAGAATTCATAACTAAAAACAAGGCCCCTTCCGGAGCCCTGTCCAGACTGTCAAAAAAGGCAAGTGTTGGGTTACAACAACTCGCCGTCGGCAGACTGCAAATCGAAAATCGGCGACATGAGCTATCCTTTTTTACTTTTCCACGCGGATCATGCTGTCCACGGTGCAGATGGCGGGATCGAAGGCCGCCAGCGCCGCCTGCATGGCCTTCTCGGGGGCCTCGTGGGTGATGAAGATCAGCGGCACGCGGCCATCCTCCACGCTGCCCTTCTGCATCATGGTGGCGATGGACACGTTCTCCTGCGCGAACCATCCGGCCACCTTGGCCAGCACGCCAGGCTTGTCCACGGCGGAGATGCGCACGAAATAGCGGCTCCTCCAGTTGTCCTCGAAAGCAAGGGTGGCGTCCGCGTCTGCCTTGTTGGCGAAGGTGGGATGGACGTGCACATCGGCAATGGAGGCATGGATGATGTCGCCCACCACCGCAGAAGCCGTGGGCATATCGCCTGCGCCGCGGCCCTGGAGCATCATCTCCTGGCAGGCATGGCCGTGCAGATACACCGCGTTGAAGCTGCCGTTGACCTGGGCCAGCGGATGCTCCGTGGGGATGAAGGTGGGATGGACGCGCACCTCAATGGAGTCGCCGTCGCGCTTGGCAATGGCCAGGAGCTTCAGGACATAGCCCATCTCCTTGCCGCAGGCAATGTCCATCGCCGTCACATGGGTGATGCCCTCCACATACACCTTTGAGAAGGGGATGCGGGCATGGAAGGCCAGGCTGGACATGATGGACAGCTTATAGGCCGCATCAAAGCCTTCCACGTCGCTGGCGGGATTCGGCTCGGCCAGGCCCAGGCGCTTGGCGTCCTCCAGCACGGCATTGTAATCCTCCCCCTTATCGTACATGCGGGAAAGGATGTAATTGGTCGTGCCGTTGATGATGCCCATCAGGTAGTGGATGCGGTTGGCCTGCAGGGAATGGTTCAGGGTATCGATGATGGGGATGGCGCCGCAGACGCTGGCCTCGTAGTACAGGCCGACATTCGTCTCCTGCGCGGCTGCCTGCAGGCGGTGCCAGTTCAGCGCCACGGCCACCTTGTTGGCCGTCACCACCGTTTTGCCTGCGCGCAGGGCACGGATCATGTACTCCGTCGCCGGCTGCTCGCCGCCCATGAACTCCACAACGATGCTGATCTCCGGATCGTTGATGATCTCGCTCACGTCCGTGGTCAGCAGTTCGCGGGGCACAGCACAGGTGCGGGACTTGTTCACATCGCGCACCAGCACCTTCTTCACGCGGATCCGCAGATTGTCGCGGTGCGCCAGCTCCTTCTGGAAATCCTCCAGCAGCTTCCACACACCGCCGCCCACGTTGCCGCAGCCCAGAAATCCGATCACTACATCCTTCATACGTCAAACCTCCGTTTTCTTGGGGGCATTCATTCCATTGGCAGCGCAAGCTGCCCTCCTTACAAGAGCTCCCTCCCCGAGGGAGCCGACTCCGCAACACTCCAACCAAAAGGCTCGCCCTTTGGGAGCGCTGTCAGCGACGCTGACTGAGAGGGTTTCCTACGGCAGCACAACCGTACCGCACGGTAGGGCGGGCGACCGGTGGTCGCCCCTACGGCACATTCCTCCACAGGCACTCACCGCTGAGGGGGTCACGCCCGGTTCCGTTCGTAGATCAGCCTGAGGCCCTTGAGGGTCAGCAGGCCGTCCAGCTTGTCGATGACCTTCGCCTCCTCGGCAATGAGCACCGCCATGCCGCCGGTGGCCACGACCACAGCCTCCTTGCCCAGCTCCTTCTTCATCTGCCGGACAAGATTGGTCACCATACCAACATAGCCGTAGAACATGCCGGACTGCAGGTTGGTCAGGGTCGTGCGGCCAATGACATGCTCCGGCTGGGCCAGGGCAAAGCGGGGGAGCTTGGCCGTGCCGGAGACCAGGGCCTCCGAGGCCAGCTTGATGCCCGGGAAGATCGCGCCGCCCAGGAATGCACCGTGCTCATCCACCACGCCAAAGGTGGTCGCCGTGCCGAAGTCGATGAAGATCACCGGCTTCTCCCCGCCGTATTCGTCATAGGCGGCCACCGCGTTGGCGATGCGGTCGCTGCCCAGCTCGCGCGGGTTCTCGTAGCGGATGTTGATGCCCGTCTTCACGCCGGGGGCAATGAAGGTGGGGCTGATGCCAAAGTAATTTTGGCACATGTGCTCAATGGTGAAGTTGATGGTCGGCACCACGGAGGACATGATGATGCCCTCCACATCCTTCGGATCGATCCCCTCATGCCGGAACAGGTTCATGATGGTGATGCCGTACTCGTCCGACGTGTTGGTAATGTTGGTGGACAAGCGCCAGTACTTCACCATCTCCTTGCCGTCGAAGAGGGCGGTCTTGATGTTGGTGTTGCCGATGTCGAGGGTAAGGATCATATGTGCCTCCGTCGTGGACAAGCCCCGTCATTTCTTCTTGATTCGCCTGTTCAGCGCCATGACAACCGGCGGCGCTACCAGCGCTGTCAGGACTGCCTCCATGCCTCCGTTGAGCAGCCCCGTCAGACCAATGGCTGTCAGAAGCACCTGCAAATTCTCCGCCCTGATCAGGTGCAGGAAGAATGCCGTGCCCAGATAAAGCACCGTGTTGGTAAGCGAACCGGCAATTGCCGTAATACCGGTTTGAATCATGGGATTGAGCTGTGTTCTGGCAAAAGCGTTCTTCACCAGCCAGGTAATGACCGGGATCATCAGCCGGGGAACAATGGACAGGAACGCCACCGCCAACGGAGACCAGGACAGCAACGGACCCGCGATATAGGGATCAGGATTCACGATGCCCGTGTACGTACTGAATCCGCCGAAGATCGCTGCCAGCATCAGGCCCGCCTTCAGATCGATTGCCAGTGTCCCCACAACAACGATCATGCAGTTGAACGTGATTTTCGAGCCCCATGGCGTCATGATGAAGCCAATGCCAGAAAGCTGCAGCGCAATCATCAGCGCTGCGAACATTGCGATTTTACACATCCAAATCAGATGTGCAGTTCTGTTATTCTTGTTCTGCATACAATTCCCTCCGCTCAGGTTCCCTTCGGGGATACCTTACGTCCATACCCGCAAACGCGAGCCTTACGTGTTCTCCTCCCCAGCCGCGCGACGTCCGGGGCAGCAGCTCCCGGCAGGCGGCAGGATCGGTATCCTTTATTATACTGGAATCGGGCGGGATTGTAAAGCAAAAGACAGGAACAGAACAATCCAGCCGCTTCTGTCCCAACACAAAGCGTCCCCCGCAGCCCTTCTTCCGCCGCAGGGGACGCCTGATATATGCAGCTTACTTGTTTTCCTGCGCCTCGTCGCGGTAAACGACGTGCTTCTGGAACAGGAACTCGGTCACCAGATTGGAGCACATGACAATCAGCTGCACCAGCCAGTCATGCACGCCCAGACCTTCCATCCAGTTGCCCAGCCAGGTGGAGGCCGGGGTGAACACCGCGTAGTACAGCGCGACCAGCAGCATATCGCGGGCGATATGGCCGGTGGGCTTGAAGGTATACTTGCGGTTGAAGGTGAAATTCCAGATCACGGACAGCGCCAGGGAGGGCAGATAGCTCATCGCCCAGCTCTCCCAGCCCAGCACGTCATGGAACAGGGCGAAGCTGACCGCCTGAATGATACCGGCGCTCAGGCTGAAGAGGGTGAATTTAATGGCCTGCCAGAGGTTCTTGTTCATCTTTAGCACTCCTTTATGCATCACACCAGCCGCAGCGCAGGCGTGGCGTTCAGGGTCAGCGGGGCCAGCTCGCCCTTCATGAGGCGGTAGTAGGCCGCAGAGGCGATCATCGCCGCGTTGTCGGTGCACAGGTTGAGTTTGGGCATGTACAGCGGGATGCCGGCCTTGTCCGCCGCCTCCTGCATCATCCGGCGCAGCAGCCGGTTGGCGGATACGCCGCCCGCCATGGCCAGGGCCGGGGCCTTCGTCTCCTTCGCGGCGAGGATTGCTTTCTCCACCAGCGCGGAGACCACCGCATGCCGGAAGGAGGCCGCCATGTCCGCCTTCGGCAGCGTCTGGCCCATCATCTCCATCTTGTTGGCTGCGTTGAGGAAGGCCGTCTTCATGCCGGAGAAGGAGTAATCATAGCGTCCGGGCGTGTGCGGAATGGGCAGCTGCATGAAATGCGGATCGCCCTCCTCGGCCAGGGCGTCGATGCGGGGGCCGCCGGGATAGGGCAGCGTCAGCACGCGGGCCGCCTTATCGAAGGCCTCGCCGGCAGCGTCGTCGGTGGTCTGGCCCAGCAGGGTGTAGTCGCCGTAGTCGTTCACGCGCACGATGTGGCTGTGTCCGCCGGACACCACCAGGCACACGAAGGGCGGCGTCAGCTCCGGGTTGGAGATGTAATTCGCGCTGACATGGCCCTCGATGTGGTTGACGTGGATCAGCGGCTTGTCCGCCGCATAGGAAAGGCCCTTCATGCAGGAAACGCCGGTCAGCAGCGCGCCCACCAGGCCCGGGCCGTGAGTGACAGCGAGGGCGTCCACGTCCTGCAGCTGCATACCGGCCTCGCGCAGGGCCTCGTCAATGACCCGGTCGCAGGCCTCCACATGGGCGCGGCTGGCGATCTCCGGCACCACGCCGCCATACAGCGCATGCAGGTCGATCTGGCTGAACACCACATTGCTGACGATGGTGCGGCCATTTTCGACGATGGACGCAGCAGTCTCGTCGCAGGAGGTCTCCAGGGCCAGGATGCGGACATTTTCCTTCTGGCGCAGGGCGTTTGTCTGGGCCAGGGCGGATTCGGTGTAGGTCATGGGATTTCACTCCCCTTTTTCGCTTTGCGGATAGAGATGGTGCTGACGACCAGCAGCGCGACCATCCCCAGCAGCCACAGCCCGCCGATGATGGCAGCGTAGCTGACGAAAAACTCGATGGGCATCAGGCGGATGAGCAGGTCGGTCGATGGGTCGAGCAGCCACAGATCGTTGGTAAAGGCGATGCGGTGGAACAGGATGAACAGGCTGTTGAAGTCGATGCAGGCCAGCAGTACAAGACAGGTGACACATGTCAGAACACAGCATACTGTTCGGCGGACATTCCTCCAAAAGGAAGGACTTCTGCGGGAGGTGAGCCAACCCACCAGCGTCAGAATCGCGCTGCCGAGGGATACATGGCTGCAAAGCTGGAATAGCTGCTGTACATCCGCCATGTGGGTCTGCTCCTTCTGGTTGAAGGCGGCATATTCCGTGCCGTCTATGCTGAACACAAGCTGAAAGCTGCCGTTGCCTTTCAGATAGCTGGTGATCATCCGGGCCATGGGGGTATATTGCTTTGCCGGGAGGCCAGTTTGGTCAGGCGGCGCTGTGCGTAGCATGAGGGAGTGCATCAGCTCTGGTGATGTGCCCAACCCGTAGATGATGGCCGCCAGCATCGAAATGCACAGCAATAGGGCAGAAAGCATGGTCAGGAGCGATTGTTTCATGGCAAGCCCTCTCACCCGCTAACGCGGGAGCTCTCCCGGAGGGAGAGCCTTTGAAATAGTCAACCAACCAAAAGGCTCCCCTTCCGGGGGAGCTGGCATCCCGTTTGCGGGATGACTGAGAGGGCTCTCCCGCAGGCAAGACCTTTCAGAAAAATCACTGCATCTTCAGGTACGCCGTGACAAAGCCCTTGATGTTGCCGTTCATCACGTCGTCGATGTTGCCGGATTCAAAGCCGGTGCGGTGATCCTTGACCATGGTGTAGGGCTGGAAAACGTAGGAGCGAATCTGGCTGCCCCATTCGATCTTCTTCATCTCGCCCTTGATCTCGGCCATTTCCTCCTCACGGGCGCGCAGACGCAATTCGAGGAGCTTCGACTTCAGCATACGGATACAGGTGGCACGGTTCTGCACCTGGTCGCGCTCGGTCTGGCAGGCGACCACGATGCCCGTGGGATAGTGGGTCATACGCACGGCAGAGGAGGTCTTGTTGACGTTCTGGCCGCCCGCGCCGGAGGAGTGGTACACGTCCACGCGGACCTCGTTCATGTTGATCTCGATATCCTCGTCCACGTCCTCCAGCATGGGGGACACGTCCAGGGAGGAGAAGGAGGTGTGGCGGCGGGCCTGGGAGTCGAAGGGAGAGATACGCACCAGGCGATGCACGCCCTTCTCGCCGCGGAGGTAGCCATAGGCGTGGTCGCCCTGCACCTCAAAGGTGACGGACTTCACGCCCGCCTCATCGCCGTCCAGGTAGTCCAGCACCTTCACGGTGAAGCCCATCTGTTCGCAGTAACGGGTGAACATGCGGTACAGCATGCCTGTCCAGTCCTGGGCCTCGGTGCCGCCGGCGCCCGCATGCAGGGACAGCACGGCGTTGTGGTCGTCATACTGGCCGCGCATCAGGGTCTCCAGCTCCAGGGCCGCAGTCTTCTCCTTCAGATCCGCCAGCATCGTGCCGGCCTCGTCCACCATGGACTCGTCCTGCTCCTCCTCGGCCATTTCCATGGCGACCTCGATGTCATCGGCGGTGGACAGCAGGCCCTCGTAGTGCTCCAGCTTGTTGCGGATGGAGCCCACCTTCTGGTTGATCTTATTGGCCCGGTCGGTATCGTTCCAGAACTCGGGCTGGTTCATTTCCTCTGTCAGCTCCTCCAGCGTCTCGCGCAGGGAGTCGATGTGGAGCGCGTCGCCCGCCTCAGTCAGCGTCTTGCGGATGGCGGTCAGATCCTGCGCATACTGCTGCAGATCAAGCATGGACATGTTGATTTACCTCTATTCTCAAAGTCGGATGGGTGAATGTATAATGGTTGGGAATGCAGCTTGCGCGCTCTCCCTCAGTCTCCGCGCAAGCGCGGAGCCAGCTCCCTCCCGGAGGGAGCTCTTCCTTATTCCCCTTGCCGCAGTTCAGAACAAGTTGCGGTAGGGAGGCCAAGTGGCAGCCAGCCCTGAGCTCCCTCCGTGAGGGAGCTGTCGCCCACAGGCGACTGAAGGAGAATGCGGGAGTAACTTGTTCTGCCTGCTGGCAACAAGGGACGTTACTGCTGCTCCTCACTCTGAGCCTTGCCGCAGCACTGCTTGTACTTCTTGCCGCTGCCGCAGGGGCAGGGATCGTTGCGGCCTACCTTCTCACAGGCCTTAACGCGGCGGGGCTGCTGGACGCCGTTGCTTCCCGCGCGGGCTGCCTGGGCAGCCTTGCCCTCCTGCATCCTCTTCACGACCTGTACCCGCTCGGGAGCCTTCTGGATGCGGGCCTGGCAGACGTTGCGCACCGTATCCTCACGGATGAGGTGGTTCAGCTCGTCGAACATGTAGCCGGCCTCGATCTGGTACTCGGTGACGGGATTCTTACCGGAGTAGGCGCGGAAGCCGATGCCATCGCGCAGCTGATCCATGGCGTCGATGTGATCCATCCAGCGCACATCCACCGCACGCAGCAGCATCACGCGCTCCAGCTCGCGCATATCGAAGCCGATCTCGGCAATACCGGCTTCGCGCTCGGCGTAGAGGGCTTCGGCGTCGGCCTTCAGTCCCTCGGCCAGCGCCGTGCGGTCCGCGCCGCCCTCCACCAGGCGGGCGACCGTGCCGGGATGCACGCACAGGCTCTCCAGGTACTTGGTCAGCTCTGCGACGTCCCATTCGGCCGCGTCCTCCGCGTTGCAGTGCCGATCCAGCGCTGCGTCGATCAGCTTGCCCGCCATGCCGATGATGTTGCTGCGGACATTCTCGCCCATCAGCACCCGGCGGCGCTGGGCGTAGATGACCTCGCGCTGGCGGTTCATGACATTGTCGTACTCCAGGACGTGCTTACGGGTCTCGAAGTTGCGCATTTCGATACGCTTCTGGGCGCTCTCGATCTGCTTGGTCAAAAGGCCCGCGGTGAGGGGCTCGTTATCCGCCATGCCGACGCGGTCAACGATGGCGGAGATGCGCTCGGAGCCGAAGAGGCGCATCAGGTCGTCCTCCAGGGAGATGAAGAACTGGGTGGAGCCGGGGTCGCCCTGACGGGCCGCACGGCCACGCAGCTGGTTGTCGATGCGGCGGGACTCGTGGCGCTCGGTGCCGATGATGTGCAGGCCGCCAGTGGCCAGCACGCGCTCATGCTCCTTGTCCGTTTCCTGCTTGAAGCCCTTGTGCAGCTCGGCGTAGCGGGCGCGGGCCGCGATGACCTCCTCGGAAACGTCCTCCGCATGGCCGATGGCCGCCTCGATCATCTCCTCGTCGTAGCCCTCCTGGCGCATGGCGCGCTTGGCCAGGAATTCCGGGTTGCCGCCCAGCAGGATATCGGTGCCGCGGCCGGCCATGTTGGTGGCGATGGTCACCGCGCCGTACTGACCGGCCTGGGCGACGATCTCCGCCTCGCGGGCATGGTTTTTGGCGTTCAGCACGTCATGGGGAACGCCCCGGCGGCGCAGCATGGCGGAGAGCATTTCGCTCGTTTCCACCGTCACGGTGCCCACCAGCACGGGCTGGCCCTTGGCGTGGGCCGCCACGATGGCCTCCACCGCCGCCTCGAACTTGGCCTTCTTGTTCTTGTAGACCATGTCGTCCATATCCTTGCGGATATTGGGCTTGTTGGTCGGGATTTCGACGACGTCCAGGGAATAAATGCCGCGGAACTCGTCCTCCTCGGTCTTGGCGGTACCCGTCATGCCGGAGAGCTTGCCATACATGCGGAAATAATTCTGGAAGGTGATGGTCGCCAGGGTCTGGCTCTCGCGCTCCACCTTCACATGCTCCTTGGCCTCGATGGCCTGGTGCAGGCCCTCGGAGTAGCGGCGGCCGATCATCAGGCGGCCGGTGAACTCGTCCACGATGATGACCTGACCGTTCTGCACCACATAGTCCACATCGCGCTTCATCATGAAGTTGGCGCGCAGGGCGCTCTGGATGTGGTGGTTGAGGGCGGCGTTCTCCACGTCGTTGAGGTTGTCGATGCCAAAGGCCTTCTCCACCCGCTGGGCGCCCTCATCCGTCAGGACGATGGCCTTCTTCTTCTCCTCGATGGTGAAGTGTTCATCCCGCTTCAGGCCCTTGACCACCGCATCCGCCTTTTCGTACAGGTCGGTGGACTTTTCGCCCTGGCCGGAGATGATCAGAGGTGTTCTTGCCTCGTCGATCAGGATGGAGTCCACTTCGTCGACGATTGCGAAGTTATGCGGACGCTGGACCA
>JAFXDB010000209.1 GCA_017516305.1 Clostridia bacterium
AAGCCGCCCGTCGGGCCCATCAGCGCCCCTGCTCCGCCGTTAAATCCGCTGAATACAGGCAGGCCGGTCAGGCCCATCAGCAAGTACACGCCGCAGCAAAGCATCGACGGTCCCATCCCCAGCAGCAGGGCCATCAGCATCAGGACCGCCGTGGTCAGGGAGAGCGGAATCGGCCCCAAGGGCAGCGTCAGCGGGCCGCAGATACAAAGAAGCGCCGTCAGCATGGCGGTCAGGGTCAGTCGTCGGGTCGTCATGGCAGCGCTCCTTTCGGCAAAAGTCAGCAACAGTGTAGCATCCCGGGCAGCGGGTGTCAATGAAAAACGCGTCCCCGGCCAGGGGACGCGATGTGATTACGCAACGTGGTGAGCGGACTGGGCCTTCAGCACGGAGGTCGCGATGTTCTCCGCATGGTCGCCGATACGCTCCAGGTTGGTGAGGATGTCCAGGTAGATCATGCCGTTCTTGGCAGAGCACTTATGCTGCTTGAGGCGATCCACATGATGCTCGCGCAGAGCCTCGGTGGTATCGTCGACCTCCTGCTCGATGTCCTCCACCAGCTTGATGACGGAGGCGCTGGTGTCCTGCTTGGAGAAGATCTCCATCGCGCGGTCCAGCTGAGCGGTGATCATCGCGGACAGGTCGTCCAGCTCCTTGACAGCCTTCTCGGAGAATTTGATCTCCTCCTTATGGCGCAGCTGGGCAGCTTCAAGGATGTTCTGGCTGTGGTCGCCCACGCGCTCCATGTCGTTGATGACGTGGAACATGGCGCCGACCAGCAGGGTATCCTGGGGGCTCAGGTCAAGGCCCTTGACCTCCACCAGGTAGGTGGTGATCTCATGGTTGAGGAAATCCAGCACCTCTTCGTTGCGGGCGATTTCCTCAGCCTTTTCGTCATCCCACTGATCGAAGCACTCGATGGCGCGCACGAAGTTCGCCTTGGCGATTTTGCCCATGCGGTTGGCCTCGTTGAAGAGCTGCTCGGCGGCAACGGCAGGAGCGTTCATCATACGCTGATCGAAGTACTTCAGCTTCATGGCCTCGCCGGCAGCGCCGTCATCGCGGATGAGGATGCAGGCCAGCTGCTCCAGCACATTGGAGAAGGGCAGCAGCATCACCGTGGTCACGAAGTTGAAGATGATATGGGTGACGGAGATCTGCATCTCGATGTTGTTCTCGCCCACCAGCGCTACGATCCACTCAGCCATGGGCAGCACCATCGCCAGGATAATGAAGATCAGCGTACCGATCACATTGAACAAAAGATGCACGCAGGCCACGCGCTTGGAGGTAGCAGAGGCGCCGATGCAGGCCAGCACGGCGGTGACACAGGTGCCGATGTTCTGGCCAAAGAGGATGAACATGCACATCTCGAAGGGAATGATCTTCATGGCTGCCAGGGGCATGAGGATGGCGATGGAGGCAGCGGAAGACTGGATGACCGCGGTGATGACCGCGCCGATCAGCACAGCGATCAGAGGATGGTTGACCGCCGCCAGTGCGTCCTTGAAGCCCTGCCACTCACGCAGGGGAGACATGGCGCTGGACATCAGGCCCATGCCCAGGAACAGCGCGCCCACGCCGAAGATGACCGGCACGAAGCCGCTCAGGCTCTTGAATTTCTTGGGGGCGAACATCATCAGGAACAGCACGATGCAGCCAATGAAGCAGAATATAATATCAAAGTCCAGCTTGATGGACATCATCAGCACGGTGACGGTAGTGCCGATATTGGCGCCCATGATAATGCCCACAGCCTGGCTGAGCTGCATGATGCCGGCGTTGACGAAGCCGACCAGCATGACGGTCGTGGCGGAAGAGGACTGCATCAGCACGGTAATGATGAAGCCCAGCACCACCTGCGTCGCACGGTTCTTGGTGACCGCGCCCAGCAGGCTCTTCAGCTGCTTGCCAGCCACGCGCTCCAGGCCATCAGACATGGTGTTCATGCCATACAGGAACAGGCCCAGACCTGCCAGCAGCTCCAGAATACAGGTTGCAAGCGTTGCAAATCCAATTTCCATATTGATTCCTCCGGATGGTTAGATTGATCAGGTGGAGTCATTTTTCGGCTGTCCGGCTGACAGCCATACATAATTACTTTAGCATAATTTTTACGCAGAATCAACGGGAATTTTACACTACTGAAGCGAAAATCGGGCGAAAATGCCTGCAAGCAGCAAAACAGCTCTCCCTCACGGGAGAGCCGATCAGATATTTCACAGGCTGCTCAGGAAGTCCTCATAGGTGATGGCGGCGGCCTCGTCAGCCGTCAGCCGGCGGGAGAAAGCGCGTTTTTCCGTGCTGCTGCCGGGGCCGGTGCAGCCGTACTCGGCGTAAAAGCCGGTGACGGGGAAGCTCTTCTTGCCCCAGTCGTCCCAGCCCTCGGGGCGGATGTGCGCGCCGATGCGGCAGTCCAGCAGCACCGTTTTGGCATGCTCGCGCCAGGGACGGCCCAGCACGAAGGAGCCCTCCGGCACTTCCTCGCCCACGAAGCGGCAGCGATGAAAGACATAGCCGTACTTCTGCCCCTCCGGCGTGGAGGCGGCAATGGCGTATCCGCCGGGGGCGCGGTCTGCGCGGCGGATGCAGACGACATCGCAGTCCTCAAACCAGGCTGCTGCGCCGCCGAAGATGAAGTCCACATCGCCCTGGATGACGCAGCGGCGGTAGGTGTGGCGCTGGGCCCTGCGGGGCAGGTGCTGGGTCGGGCCGAGGAATCCGCCGGGGATGACCTCCCTGGGCGGCAGGGGCGCGGTGAACAGGGTGTCCTGGGTAGAAACGAGCTCGCAGTTTTCGCACACGAAGCCGTCGCCGTCCGCGAAGAGGGCGATGC
This sequence comes from Clostridia bacterium, assembly GCA_017516305.1. Taxonomy (GTDB): domain Bacteria; phylum Bacillota; class Clostridia; order Christensenellales; family Aristaeellaceae; genus UBA11524. The sequence goes on from JAFXDB010000209.1 coordinate 2,834, forward strand.
ACAGCCCGGAATCCGCCCGCTGGCCTGCGTCGTTGCGGATGGTGAGGTTCTTCACGCAGCAATTGTCCGCCAGCACCAGCAGCGTGTAGCTGCGGAAGGTGCCGCGCTTGACG
>JAFXDB010000210.1 GCA_017516305.1 Clostridia bacterium
CATGAGGAGCGCTACCGCAAGCTGCTGGCCAACGTCGAGGGCGGCATCGTCTTCTCCCGCGACGGCGATACCATCTGGGAGTGCGGCAACTGCGGCCACATCCACATCGGCCCCAAGGCCCCCGAGGTCTGCCCCGTGTGCGACCATCCGCAGAGCTATTTCGCCATCAAGGCCGAAAACTACTGAGCCTGACCCCCTCATGCCTCCCCTTTCGGGAGGCTTTTTTTCGTAGATTGCAATATTCTGCCATGCCGCTGCGTTATATAGGCAGATAACGCCAAGGAGGACGTTCCATATGAAGCGTCTGCTTGTACTGACCGTGACCCTCGCCCTGCTCCTGTTGCCCGGCACGGCCCTGGCGAACAGCTGGGGGCTCAAGGGCGACCTGCTCTCCGCCGTCATGGCCGATGACGCCTGGGATGACTACACGTCCATGGATCAGGTCGGCAACGTCGCCGCCATGACCAGCCGCTACCACAACGCGCTGATGCTGGTGAAGGACGGCAAATCCCCCCTGGAGGTCTACACCCGCGCGGTGTGGCAGCCCACCGACCACAAGGATGACGCCAAGCTGACCAAGTCCGGCAGCGGCTTCGTCCTCTCCTACGGCAAGCAGGAGAGCTATACCTTCATACCCCATGAGGACAGCTTCATCCTCACCAAAGCCGTCATCGGCGATTTCACCCTGACCCTCACCCAGGACGACGGGCTGTACATCGGCGAAAAGAACGGCCGGACCGCGCGGCTGTACGTCTGGGGCGGGTACACGCTGGAGCGCTTCAGCATCCGCCTGCTGCCCCGGAGCATTGAGGAGATCCTCCGCTTCAACACCATGCGGAGAGCCCTGGACTCCGGCAGCGACATCCTGGGCTGGTATGAGGACGCGATGCGCCCCGGCAAGCTGTACACCCCGGTCAAGAAGGGCACCGTGCCCGTCTACGGCGCACCCAGCGAAAAGGCCTGGCGGGCCGGCAGCGGCAAGGCGGCCGTGTCCCTCAAGGGGAATATCTGGGTGCTGCGCGAGTGGATCGGCGAGGACGGCGACACCTGGCTGCACATCCGCTATGAGGTCAGCCAGCGCACCCACCGCTTCGGCTTCATCAAGGCCAGCCAGCTGCCGGGATATCAGGTTGTGGGCTGCGACACTTATCAGCAGATCGCCGTGCCCGTGCGCGTGGCAGACCTGACCATGGCCGCCCTGACGGACGACCCCCTCGTGTCCCAGTACGGGCAGCATCTCCTCCTTTCCGGCACGGAGGTGACCGCCATCGGCATGTACAATGACGAATACGCCCTGGTGCAGGTGGAGATCAGCGGCAAGCCCGCCTGGCTCTTTGCGCCGCTGAAGGACCTGACGCCCAACGCCGGCGACGTCCTCTGGGACGTGATGGCACAGCTGGAGGGCTGCTGGTTCTTCCACGCCGGCGGCAACATGTCCAGCGACTACCTGCAGTTCCATGCAGACGGCACCTTCTGCGATCCCTCCATCCCTGAGAATCACGGCGTGTTCACCGTCACCGCCTACGACCCGGCCCAGGGCAAGTACTGGAACGATCCGCCCTACGAGCTCACCCTTCGCTACGCAGACGGCCGGGTGAACATCTGCGGCCTGACGCTGAATCAGACGGAATACGACATGTACGACCCGGAGACCGACACCGTGAAGTGGGAGATGCGCGACGGATTCAGCCTGACCAACTGGGAGGGAGGCGGCGGTTACGTCCGCATTGACGAAAAGGATGTGCCCGACCTGTCAGGCCCCGATGGCGCCGTGGGCTGAAAACTGCATATGTTGGGCCGCTCCCCCGATAATGAGGGAGCGGCCCAACATTTGACAACCCTTCCAAATACCTATAAAAAATAGTGTTGACAATTGTATTGCGTGACATATAATTAAAGTATCGGCAAGGCCGAAATGTAATTGAAAAGAGGTCCTTTCCAATGAAGAAGATCATCGCTCTGCTGCTGGTCCTGTGCCTGTTCGTGCCCTTCGGCGTGTTCGCCGAGGAAGCCCCCGCCATCAAGCTGGGTCAGGTTCAGTGGGCTGCCCACGGCACCAAGTGCTTCGCCGTCATGACCGTCGTGCTCGAGGGTGACGTCATCATCGCCGCTCACATCGACGAGTACCAGGTTGGCGCCGGCATGGTTGGCGTGCCCAACTCCGAGAACGGCTTCGGCGGCTTCGCCGAGGGCACCGTCCTGTACTCCAAGCGCGTGAACGCCGAGGCCTACAGCAACAACATGGCTACCAAGGCTGGCTCCACCGTCGCTCTGGACGTGAACTACGATCTGATCCAGGCCTTCTGCGTTGGCAAGACTGTTGCCGAGCTGGAAGCTGCCATCGCCGCCTTCAACGGTGACGCCACCGCCGCTGTGGACGCCATCTCCGGCGCTACCCTGGTGGACACCCTGGGCTACCTGCAGGGCCTGCTGGCTGCCGCTCAGGCTGCCAAGTAATTCCCGGTACATAAAATAGGAGACTGCTTGCGGGCAGCCTCCTTTTTTCTGTCACTTTTTCCGGATGGGCAGCAACAGGTCGAGCTTCCTTGTTGTACCGTTGTCCATGCAGTCATGGGCAATGGCATATACCCAGTTCAGGTGCTCCTCCAGCAGACCGAACATGACCTCCGGGCCCTGGAAGCAGCCCTCCCATTCCCCGTTGTTCTCCGCCCAGTCGTTCAGCCACTGCCACTCGTGGAAATTCGGGAACTCCATGCAGTGGGCCGCATAGAGGCCGCCGTCCATGCGCTTCTTCACGCCGGGCGCGGGTACCTCCATGTCCTCCGGGATCGTCACCCAGTACTCATAGCCATAGATGGGCTGCTCCCGGGTGGGGTTGGGGTGATTGAAGCCGAAGACGCGGCTGTCGGGCTTGACGGCATACAGGCCGCTC
>JAFXDB010000211.1 GCA_017516305.1 Clostridia bacterium
CCGTCGGTGACGGTTCCACCGCTCTCTTCTATGAAAAGGGCATGATCCAGGACGACTACAACGCCATGGCAAACTATATCCTCGAGTTCACCGAGAAGTACAATATGTCCTTCCCCGGCTGGGAGCCTGAGCGTATGGCCAAGCTGGACGAGCTGTTCAAGGCCTATGCCGACGTGGACCACGAGAAGCTGTGGGCCAACCTGAAGTACTTCCTGGAAGCCATTATGCCAACTTGCGAGGAGTGCGGCATCAAGATGGCGATCCACATGGACGACCCGCCCTGGGACATCTTCGGTCTGCCCCGCCTGCTGGTGGACGAGGCGTCCATCGATCGGTTCCTGTCCATGGTGGACGACGAGCACAACTGCCTGACCCTCTGCTCCGGCAGTCTCAATGCCAACCCGGACAACGACGTGGCCGGCATCGTGCGCAAGCACTGCGACCGCATCGCCTTTGCCCACGTCCGCAATGTGAAGCACTTCGAGAACGGTGACTTCTCCGAGGCCTCCCACCGCGACTGCGACGGCGATACCGGCATCCTGGACATCATGAAGGCCTACCACGACTGCGGGTACGAGGGCTACATCCGCCCCGACCACGGCCGTCACCTGTGGGGCGAGGGCCCCGGCACCGTCCGTCCCGGCTACGGCCTGTACGACCGTGCCCTGGGCATCATGTACATGCTGGGCATCTGGGATATGCTGGACAAGCTGGACAACAAATAATCACGGCGGCATCGCTGCAAAATCTTCAACACAACAAGCAATGGGAGGTAACATTTATGATGAATCTGCCCCTGAACGTTGATTTCACCAGCAAGGTCGTCGTCGTCACCGGCGCCGGCGGCGTGCTGTGCGGCGACATGGCCCGCGCCTATGCGCAGGCCGGCGCGAAGGTCGCTGCCCTCGACCTCAATGAGGAGGCCGTGAAGAAGCTGGCTGAGGAGCTCAAGGCCGAGGGCTTCATCTGCGAGGGCTACAAGGCGAACGTCCTGGATCCCGAGGCGCTGGAGGCTGTGCACCAGCAGGTGCTGGCCGACCTGGGCCCCTGCGACATTCTGGTCAACGGCGCCGGCGGCAACAACCCCCGTGCCACCACCGACAACGAGTACCAGCACGAGGCCAAGGAGGGCCAGAAGACCTTCTTCGACCTGGAGCCCAACGGCATTGACTTCGTCTTCAAGCTCAACTATCAGGGTACCCTCCTGCCCACCCAGACTTTCGCCAAGGACATGGTGGCCCGCAAGAGCGGCAACATCCTGAACATCTCCTCCATGAACGCCTACATCCCGCTGACCAAGATCCCCGCCTACTCCGGCGCGAAGGCTGCCATCAGCAACTTCACCCAGTGGCTGGCCACCCACTTCGCGGGCACCGGCATCCGCTGCAATGCCATCGCCCCCGGCTTCCTGGTGTCCAACCAGAACCGCGCCCTGCTCTTCAACCCCGACGGCACCCCCACTGCCCGCTCCGCCAAGATCCTGAACGGCACCCCCATGGGCCGTTTCGTGGACTCCGAGGAGCTGCTCGGCGGCCTGTTCTTCCTCACCGACGACAAGGCTGCCTCCGCCATCACCGGCGTGGTGCTGCCCATCGACTGCGGCTTCGCGGCTTACTCCGGCGTGTAACAAATTTGTGAATCCATCACAGCCCCTTGAAAATACCGGTGCATTCTGGTATAATATACTCAGTTTGAGGACAGCTTCCGGCTGTTCAAATAGGAAAGGAGATACCCCCAATGAAGAAGATTGTTGCGCTGTTCATGGCCCTGCTGATGCTGCTGGGCACCGTCGCCCTGGCTGAGCCCACCCTGCTGGCTGATTTCGGCGACGAGAACACCCTGGTCTACGCCCGTGAGGTTTCCTACGCGGACGAGGCTGCCGATGTGGACGCCCTGGGCAATGCCACCAACAGCGGTAAGGTTCCCAACGGCTACGCGCATGTGTCTGCCTGGGCCGGCGAGTGGCAGCTGGTTGCCGCCTACGTCTCCGAGGAAGGCATTGAGGAGTTTGAGTTCGAAGGCGTCGAGCCCGGCTACTACGCTGTGCCCGAAGGCGTCATCCTGACCCTGAACCCCCTGTTTGACGAGTCCGCTAACCACCCCAACGGCGTCATGGCTGACCAGGCTGCTTACCTGCACGCCCACGGCTACGACCTGAAGGGCACCCTGACCATGCCCGAGGAGATCGACGACGCGTTCGAGTTCTCCGTGGACTTCACCGCCTGGAGCAACGTTGTGCGCGGCGAGATGGACGCTGACATGAACTTCGGCCCCATCAAGGTCTCCTTCAAGAAGGGCGACGACGACTTCCTGTACTGGAACGCCCTGACCGGCTTCGACTGGGAGGACATCGACGAGTTCAAGTACATCGGCATGAACGCGAATGGCCAGATCATCGTCTGCGCCGCCAACAAGAACATCGCCACCAACGAGAAGGCCAAGATCTACTACGCCTACATCTTCGCCCCCGTGGTGACCGAGGAAGTCGCGGAGTAATCCTCTTAAAGCAAACAGCAAGGCCGTGACCCTCAATCGAGGGCCACGGCCTTTTCATTTGCATTTGTTTCTTCCCTTACTCCTGCGGCGGGGCGTTGGTGACCTCCAGCAGGCGCAGGACGTCGCCGAAGTAATACTCGACCTCCTCGTCCGTGAGCTTCATGGCCGACTGCAGGAGGCCGGGAATCTTGCGCGGACGCACACGGGCGTAGTACTTGGTGGCGCTGATATTGGTGTACCAGTTCTTGAGCTTCATGTTGTTCCACCGCTCGATGTGCCGGGGCAGGATGGGCTCCAGCTGGGAAATCACCTCATCGAAGCGGGCCTCTACATACGACCACTGGAAGCGGGTCTCCAGCAGCTCCGCCACGCGCCGCAGGAATTTGTCGCGGTACTCCGGCACGGCCAGCAGGGCATTGAGGGGCTCGTGACGGAAGCCCTGGATCTTGTTCTTGACGGGCTTGATGTAGTATTCCAGCGGCGTCTTGTCCAGATTGCGCCAGCACGCCTCCACGTCAAAGAGCAGGTACTTCCACTTGCCGCCGGGCACGCGGTACACGCGCACGTTGGTGAAGTCCACATTGCCCAGGATGATCTGGTAGGCCGCGTGGGTGAACATGCTGTCGATATCCAACCGTTCCTCCACATAGGCCAGGTTTTCCGGGATGTTCAGGTCGTTGGTCTTGCAGAAGTCGCACAATTCCAGCCAGTCCTCATTGCCGCCATTCTGGGTGTAGCGATCGGTGCCGGTGCGGGTCAGGATATCGATGGCATCGATTTCCGCCTCGTCCGTCACTCCCTCATAGGCGGCAATGAAGTGCTTGTTGATCTTCTCCCGCAGGTTGTAATGGCCCCAGTACCGCCCGTTGATGTACACCTGGATGACGACATGATCCTGATAAAGGATGCCCTCACCCTCCGCCAGGGAGGAGGCAACAACATCGCGCAGGCGGGTGGCGGAATAATCGGAGTTGGCGCCGCGCAGCAGCAGGGATTTATACCCCGGATAATCGCGGGTTGGGAAGGGATTGAAGGCAAAGGCGTCCGCGCCGTAGGCCTTGCGGGCGTACAGGGCAATGGACTTTTGCGCGTTGATTCGGGCCGAATGCCCGGAGGCCGTGAAGGTGCCCATCTGGTTGATCTCGCACACGCCGGCCATGTTGAAATACTCGATGTTGACCGGGTACTCCAGCTCCCTGGCATAGTTGGGCGTCTCGCCGCTGCCCTTGACCAGCGCGCCGGTGCGCTTGTTGAAAAGGTACTTGTCGTCGGTGACCAGGCAGACCACAGGGGTCAGCTGCTCCGGCTCGATCAGGTAAGTGGCGCTGACGGGCATGGAGGGCACCTCGCCTTCCCGGAAGGCACGGATGCGCACGGCCTTCGTTTCGGTGAGCACAATGCCCTCCGCCGGAATCTCAGGGGACTTCTCCGTGGGCGTTTCGCCATCCAGGGTATAGCGCAGCACCGCGCCCCGGGGGGGCGTCGCCGTCACCGTGACACCCTCAGGATAAAAACCGCCGATGGTCATGCCCGTGGGCGTCTCCGTCACACCGGTGTACAGGGTCTTGCCGTTCTTCTTGCCGGGGGTGCCGTCGCCCAGGTAGCCGTATTCGCTGCCGCCCGCCGGGAGTCCGTAGCTCACATTGACGTACTGCTCCGGAAATTCCAGCTTCTGCACCAGATTCACATCCGGGTCGGAAAGGTAGAGGGTCTCGCCGTCCGCCGACAGGCTGAAGCTGGCGTAGAACTTGCTCCCCTTCCCCGGCTCGATGCCATCCTCCCCCGTGCAGTACACGATGAGATATGCGCCGGGCTTGAGCTTCGTTCCCTTGGGAAACACGAACTTCTGCAGGTTCTTCTTTCCGTCGGACAGGTACCAGCCGCTCAGGTCCACGGTCTTGCTGCCGTCGTTGTACAGCTCCACCCAGTCGTAGCTTTCCTCGTTTTCATACAGGCCGTTGGACGCCATCAGCTCATTGATGACCACATCCGCCAGCGCAGCCGCCGGCAGCAGCAGCATGGCAGCTGTCAGCAGCATGCAGAGCTTCTTCCACATATCTGTCGCACCTCCGCACAGGTCGTTATGTCCGTGCGTGTATCCATTCGACATGAGGGGCTGGAATCCCTTTTTCCCTGCCGTATCCGTGCCAATATCGCAAATCAGGGTAGTTATCGGGAGCATTGTCAGCCAGTGTTCACAATTTGCACAGTATTCCGGCCAATGTGCATGATACGAACGTGACAATAGACGCCGATGAGTGTATCCTGTTGACAAGGGATTATATCCATATAACGAACAGGAGGAACCCTCATGGACAAGCAGTATCGCATCAATACGGAGAGCGGCATGATACACGACCTGAGCCTTCCCTGCTGGTGGGCGACCCACACCCGGCAGAAGCACACGGCTGACTTCGCCACGCAGGAGGAGGCCATCGCAGCGGTGAAGGCGGCGGGTATGGAGCCTGTCATCTGCGGACGATGCAGCCAGCGAAGGGCAAGCAAGAAGTTCCTCTCTACTACAGCAGGCTCAGCCGCCCCCACAAATGCGCCGACTGCGAAGCATGGCGTTGCTCCTGCGGCGAGGTGAATCCCGTCCACCGGGGCCAGTGCAGCTGCGGCGAGGTCAAGCCCCGGTAATCCATATGGCACGATAGCAAAGACGTCCTCCCCGGAAGCGTAACCGGAGAGGACGTTTCTTGTTATGGATCAGTCGCCGAGGTAGGCCTTGCGCACATCGTCGTTGTGCAGCAGCTCGTCCGCCGGGCCTTCCATGGTGATGTTGCCGGTCTCCATGACGTAGGCACGGTCAGCCACGGACAGGGCCGCCTGGGCGTTCTGCTCAATCAGCAGGATGGTGACGCCGGCAGCATGCAGCTCCTTGATGATATCGAAGATCTGCTCCACCAGAATGGGCGCCAGGCCCATGGAGGGCTCATCCAGCATCAGCAGGCGGGGCTTGGACATCATCGCGCGGGCGATGGCCAGCATCTGCTGCTCACCACCGGAAAGAGTGCCGGCGATCTGCTTCTCGCGCTCCTTGAGGCGGGGGAAGCGCTCGAACATCTCCTCGATGCTGGCGGGAACCTCCTTGGCAGGACGGGTGTAGCCGCCCATTTCCAGGTTCTCCTTCACCGTCATCTGCTGGAAGATGCGGCGGCCTTCGGGGCACAACGCCATGCCCAGGGACACGGTTTTGGCCGCGGGAACATTGTTCAGCGGCTTGCCGTCGAAGGTGATCAGGCCGCTGCGGGGCTTGAGCAGGCCCGCCACGGTGTTCAGCGTGGTGGACTTGCCCGCGCCGTTGGCGCCGATCAGCGTGACGATCTCGCCCTCGTTGACCTCAAAGGAAACACCCTTGATGGCGTGGATGGCGCCGTAGTAAACGTGGATATCATCGACTTTCAGCAGGCTCATCAGGCGTTCTCCTCCCTTCCCTGGGAACCGAGGTAGGCCTCGATAACCGCCGGGTTCTGCTGGATCTCCTCCGGCGTGCCCTTGGCGATGATGCGGCCGTAGTTCAGCACGCAGATGCCCTCGCAGATGCCCATGACCAGGTTCATGTCGTGCTCGATGAGCATGACGGCAATCTGGAACTCATCGCGGATCTTGATGATGTTCTGCATCAGCTCCTCGGTCTCGTGGGGGTTCATGCCGGCGGCAGGCTCGTCCAGAAGCAGGAGCTTGGGGTTGGTGGCCAGCGCACGGACGATCTCCAGACGACGCTGCGCGCCGTAGGGCAGGCTGCCCGCCTTCACGTCCGCCATATCCTGCATGCCGAAGATGGACAGCAGCTCCAGGGAACGCTTGTGCATCTGCTTCTCGGCCTTCCAGTAGGCAGGGGCGCGGAAAACGCCCTGCAGCATGCCGTAGCGGATCTGGTTGTGCAGACCGATGCGGACATTGTCCTCCACGGTCATGTTGCCGAACAGGCGGATATTCTGGAACGTGCGGGCGATGCCCATGCGGTTGGCCTGCTCGGTGGTCATGCCGGAGGTGTCCTTGCCGTCAATGAGGACGGTGCCGGTGGTGGGCTGGTACACCTTGGTCAGCAGGTTGAAGACGGTGGTCTTGCCCGCGCCGTTGGGGCCGATGAGGCCGCAGATCTCGGTGGGGCCCACGGCGATGTTGAAGTCCTCCACCGCCTTCAGGCCGCCGAACTCGATGCCCAGGTGGCGGGTCTCCAGCACGGGGCGCTTGCCCACGTCGCGTTCGGGCACGATGGATACGGAGGGCAGCGGCACCATCTTGGTGTCCACAAGACGCTTCTTCATCTGGGTCACTGTGCCTCACCTGCCTTTCCGTTCTTATTCTTGCCAAAGGAGAACGCGGCGCGCACCTTGCCCGGCAGCGCCTGCAGCCACTCGACTGCCACGCGCAGGGGCTTCACACGCATCAGAAGCGCCCAGAAGTTCTTGAGGATGGGGCTGTTGGTTGCCAGCATCACAACGATCAGCACGATGGCGTACACCAGCATACGGTAGTCGTTGAGGAAGCGCAGCTTCTCCGGCAGGAAGCGCAGGACAGCCGCCGCGATGACGGAGCCGCGGATGGAGCCGATGCCGCCCAGCACGACCATGACCAGGATCTCGATGGACATGTTGTAGTCGAAGTCAACAGCGGTAACGGTCTTCATGTTCAGGCCGTAGAGCGCACCGGCCATACCGGCCAGTGCAGCGCCGGTGACGAAGGCCATCATCTTGTACTTCATCACGTTCAGGCCCACGGACTCGGCGGCGATGCGGTTATCGCGGATGGCCATGATCGCGCGGCCAGAGCGGCTGTTGATCAGGTTCAGCACCACAAAGAGGGTGAAGATGACCAGGCCGAAGCCGATGATGAAGCGCTCATTGTTGAAGGCGGCGCTGGTGACCTTATTGACGGTACCCTGCGCGCCGTTGATGACCATCTGCATCCCCTGGCCGAAGCCAACGGCGGAGGATTCGTTGATCTTGAGGGCAAAATGCATGGTGGAGCCGTCCACCGCCACCAGCACACAGTTCATCACATTGCGGATGATCTCGCCGAAGGCCAGCAGCACGATGGCCAGGTAGTCGCCGCGCAGACGCAGGGCCGGGATGCCGATCACCACGCCCGCCAGGGCTGCCAGAGCGCCCGCGACGATGATGGTGATGATGATGATGGCCGTGTCGCCAAAGAAGGGCACGGTCTTGCCGGCGTCGTTGATGGTGAGAACAGCCTTCTCCAGCCAGGTGGCAATGACCACGCCGGAGAACGCGCCGATGGACATGAAGCCGGCATGGCCCAGGCTCAGCTCACCGGAGATGCCGACGATCAGGTTCAGGGACACCGCCAGGACAATGTAGCAGCAGATGGGCACCAGCAGGCCCTTTTCAGCAAACTTGAGCTTGAAGCCATCCACCCAGCCCTCGATGCCCGCCTCGCACACAAGGAAGGCAATAATCACGATGGCAAAGGTGACAAGTGCGCTGCGGAGCTTTTTGTTGATCTTCATGCTTTCCACCTCACACTTTCTCATGGACCTTCTTGCCCATCAGGCCTGTGGGCTTGACAAGCAGGACGATGATCAGCACCGCGAAGGCAAAGGCGTCGCCCAGCTGGTCGGAGACATAGGTCTGGCCCAGCTTCTCAATGATGCCCAGCAGGATGCCGCCGACCATGGCGCCGGGGATGGAGCCGATGCCGCCGAACACAGCCGCCGTGAAGGCCTTGATGCCGGGCATGGCGCCGGTGGTGGGCTGCAGCACCGGGTAGGAGGTGCAAAGCAGCACGCCTGCCACTGCCGCCAGGGCCGAGCCGATGGCAAAGGTCAGGGAGATGGTCTTGTTGACGTCAACGCCCATCAGCTCCGCCGCGCCCTTGTCCTCAGACACGCAGCGCATGGCCTTGCCCATCTTGGTCTTGTTGATGAACAGGGTCAGCGCCACCATGATGACGACACAGGCCAGGATGGTCACCAGCATGTTGCCGGAGATCTTGAGCTGATCGCCCAGGAGGGAGATGGTGTTGTTGCTGATGGTGATGCTGCCGCCGAAGAGGGTGGCATTGGGCAGGGACACCATGGTCGGGAAAGCCTTGGTATTCGCGCCCCAGATCAGCTGCGCGCCGTTCTGCAGCAGGTAGCTGATGCCGATGGCGGTGATCAGCACGGCCAGGGACGTGGCCTGACGCAGGGGCTTATAGGCCAGGCGCTCAATGACAATGCCCAGCACCGTGCACACCAGCATGGCCAGCAGGAAGCCCAGAATGGGCGGGACATTCCAATACAGGATGGCACTGAAGGAGATGTACGCGCCGATCATGATAACATCGCCGTGAGCGAAGTTCAGCATCTTGGCAATGCCGTACACCATGGTGTAGCCCAGGGCGATAATGGCGTATACGCTGCCCAGGCTCAGGCCATTCAACAGGGTGGAAAGGAGCGAAATCATCCTTCTTGACCTCTCTTTTTTATCAGGATTACCTTCATTGGTGCATCGGGGTAAGTACAAGAACTGCCCGGCTCCCCCATTGGGCAAGGGAGCCGGGCGCAAGCGCACGCCTGCTTGTCAGCGGTCGGGATTACTCGACCATGGCGTAGGCGCCGTCCTTGATGACATACACGGTGGGATCCTTGGTGACCGCGCCGGTGGCGTCCCAGGACAGCTTGCCGGTCAGGCCAGCGATCTCCAGGTTCGGGAACTCGGCCAACAGCAGCTCGCAGGCCTCGTCGTAGCTCATGTCGCTGGTCACGCCCACGTTCTGGCAGGCCTGGTACAGGGCCATGATGCCGTCATAGGCGTCAGCGGCGAACTGGTTGGGCTCCTCGCCGTAGGCGGCGACATAGGCAGCCACGAAGGCCTGGGTCGCAGGATCCTGAGAGGAAGCGGCGAAGGGGGTCAGCAGCATGACGTCCTCAGCCAGGGCCTTGTCGAAGCCCTCCAGGGTCAGGATGCCGTCCATGCCGTCCACGCCGAAGAAGGTGGGGGCGTAGGAGATGGCGTTGGACTGGTTCAGGATCAGGGAAGCGGGGGTGTAGTAGATGGGCAGGAACACCAGGTCAGCGCCGGCGTCCTTGCAGGCAGCGATCTGCACGGAGAAGTCGGTGTTGGAGTCAGAGGAGAAGGAGCTGGTGGCAACGACCTGCAGGCCGATGGCCGCAGCCTGGGCCACGAACGCGTCCTTGATGCCGGTGGAGTAGGCGTCAGCGTTGTTGTAGATGATGCCGACCTTCGCAGCGGCGTTCATCTCCAGGATCTTGTCAGCGGCAGCAACGCCCTGGCCGGGATCGGTGAAGCAGACCTGGAACACATTGTCCTTGCCCTCGGTGACGCCGGTAGCGGACGCGGAGGGGGTCAGCATGAACACGCGCATCTCATAGGCGATCTCGGAAACCGCCAGGCAGGGGCCGGTGGTGACGGTGCCCAGAATCATCTGCGCGCCGTTGTCCAGCACGGTGTAGTAGGCATTGATGGCCTTCTCAGGATCATGCTCGTCATCCTGGACGTCCAGCACGATACGGATGGGGCCATTGGCAGCGTTGATCTCGTCCGCCGCGATCTGCGCGCCATGGGCAACAGCGGTGCCGTACACAGCCGCGCCGCCGGTCATGGGGCCGATAACGCCGATCTTGATGACGACCTGGTCATCCGCAAAGGCGGTGGGGATCATGCTCAGAGCCAGGCACAGGGCCAGCACAGCAGCAAACAGCTTCTTCATGTCAGTAACCTCCCTAACAATAACCTCGCCTCTTTCGGGCGATGAGGATGACCCTATTATATCGGTTTACGTCCTCCTGTTCAAGCGTTTTTGTGTATCTTTCATGTTTTTTCTGTATGATTATGCGTCACCGGCCCTCGCCGGGCGTTCACGTCATTCCGGGGGCGTGGATTGCCCTGTCCATCTCCCGCAATGCATGTTATAATATCGTTATAACGCAACCATTTACGACAACCCCACATCAAGGAGGCTGCCTATGAACTCCCATCTGGCTCCCGAAAGGCTGAAATACCTGCGCCTGCTTTCCGAGCGCTACCCCACCCTGGAGGCGCTGTCCACCGAGATCAGCCGCATCAGCGCGCTGCTGAGCCTGCCCAAGGGCACCGAGCATTTCATGAGCGATATTCACGGCGAATACGAGGCCTTCTGCCACATCATGAACAACTGCTCCGGCGTTATCCGGGAGAAGGTGCATCTGTGGCTGGGCAGCCGCCTGACGGAGCAGGAGGCAGACGAGCTGTGCACGCTGATCTACTATCCCGACCAGACGCTGAAGAAGCTGCACGCCGCCGGGGAGCTCTCCCCCGAATGGTACCGCAGCCGCATTGAGAGCCTCACGCACCTCACCCGCATGCTGACCAGCAAGTATACCCGCGAAAAGGCCCGCGAGGCCATGCCGGAAAACTGGGCGTTCCTGCTGGACGAGCTGCTGCACTACCAGAGTGACGAGGCGGACGTGGTGAGCGAGCAGGAGGGCAACCGCCGCCGCTATCACCACGCCATCGTGGACGCGATGATCGCCATCGACACCGGTGACCGCATCATCGGCGCCCTTTCCCGCACCATCAAGCGCCTGGCCGTGGATCGCCTGCACGTCGTCGGCGATATCTTCGACCGCGGCCCCCGGGCGGATTCGGTCATGGACATCCTCATCAGCCACCATGCGGTGGACATTGAGTGGGGCAACCACGATGTGCTGTGGATGGGCGCAGCCTCCGGCAGCGAGGCCTGCATCTGCGGCGTGGTGCGCAACTGCCTCTCCTACGGCAACATGGACATTCTGGAGCGCGGCTACGGCATCCCCCTGCGCGACCTGAGCCTGTTTGCGGAGCATCAGTACCCCACCCTCTCCCCCGAGGAGGCGCCCCGCCATGCCATCACGGTGATGATGTTCAAGCTGGAGGGCCAGCTGATCCGCCGGAACCCGGAATTTGCCATGGAGGACCGGCTCCTGCTGCACAAGCTGGACAGGGAGAGGCATACCATTGAGATCGACGGCGTCACCTGGCCGGTAAAGGAGTTGCCCCTGCCCACTGTGTGCACGGATGACCCCTACGCCCTCACCGACGCGGAGGCCGCCGTCCTCGCCGGGCTGCGCAGCGCTTTCATGCACAGCCCCCGGCTGCACGCGCACATCAGCTTCCTGTATCAGAAGGGGTACATGTACCGCGTGTACAACGGCAACCTGCTCTACCACGGCTGCATCCCCATGAATGAGGACGGCTCCTTCTATGAAAAGACCCTTGAGAGCCAGAAGTACTCCGGCAAGGCCTTCATGAACTACACCGACCGCATTGCCCGCCGCGCTTTCTACACGGGCGACCGCTACGCGCTGGACTTCATGTGGTACCTGTGGTGCGGCACTGACAGCCCCGTGTGCGGGCGGCGCATCAAGACCTTCGCCCGGGCCTTCGTGCCGGACAAGGCCGCCTGGCACGAGCCGCAGGATCCCTACTACCGCTGGTACCGCACGGAGGAAAAGTGCACCGCCATCCTGCAGGAATTCGGCCTCACCGACCACGAGAGCCGCATCATCAACGGCCACACGCCCATCCACGTCGGCAGCGGCGAAAGCCCCCTGCGGGCAGGCGGACGCCTGGTGGTCATCGACGGCGGCTTCTGCCGGGCCTATCAGAAGACCACGGGCATTGCGGGCTACACCCTCATCGCCAACAGCCACGGCATGCGTCTCATGTCCCACCAGCCCTTCACCACCCTGGAGGACGCCCAGCAGAGCGGCCGCGACATCCACAGCCAGAGCTACGAGTTTGCCACCTATCCCCAGCGCAAGTACGTTTCCGACACGGACTACGGCCACCGCCTGGCCGAGCGCATGGCGGATCTGATCGATCTGCTGGAGGCCAGCCGACGGGGTCTGGTGGTGCTTCACTGACCCCTGCAGCCATTGTTCTCCTGTCGTCCCCGTACAGAAAAGCCCCTGCGGAGCCGCATCCGCAGGAGCTTTCCGGGATGACCTTCCGCCGCCGTCCGCAGACGCGGCGCATACCTGCAACAAAAAGCCCCGGCTGACCTTCCGCAGGGAAGCAGCCGGGGCGTAATTTGCGTTATCAGGCTTCACGCACGGGCTTGGTTTCGCCGCACTTGACACACTCGCCGATGCTGCGGGCATTCTCCTGGCCGCAGACCGGGCAGACCCAGATCACCGCGTTGCGCATGTCATGCTCGCGCTCCTCGGCCGCCCTCACCTGGGGCTCCATGATGAGGGTGCAGGTACCCAGCGCCTCCAGGGCCAGGCTGCCTACCCAGCCGCCAACCAGCACCGCCACAGCGCCCACCAGGACGCCGATACCGACGGCCCACTTGGAGTAGCACAGCGTGCACAGACCGGCGATCACCAGCGCCGCAAAGGCAATCAGGGTCAGGCAGAACAGGCACCGGGCCACGAAGCGGAGCTTGCTGCCCGTGCGATCAAAGGCCTTACGCTGGGTGTCGACAAGGTTGAGGATGAACCAGCGGATCGCGAAGCCGGAGCCGATGGCGATCACGCCGTAAACAGCATACTCCTCAAAGAGGATCTTGCCCACCTCGGGCAGGGTGCTCTTGTTGATCTTCAGGATTCTCAGCAGACCAGCGCCCACGAAGCACACGGCGATCACCACGCCTGCCCAGAAGATGGCGCCGGCAATGACGCGCACCGGGCCCGCGGCCTTCATCCCGGCAATCCATGCCGGAATGCTGCCGATACACCAGCCAATAAAGATGCTGCCCGCCAGAACCAGAATCGCCCAGCTGACGAAGCCGGTGATGAAGGGGCCGATATGGTCGTCAAAGCTGAGCTTGACCACCGGCAGCTCCACGACCTCCCACTCCTCCTGGGTGGCGGGCAGGTTGGGATAAGGCAGCTCCTCGCCGGCCTTTTCAGCATCGTCATTGGCCTTCTTGGCAGCCTTGTATTCCTTCTTCTGCTGCTTGACATAGGCCTTCTCATAGGCCACCTCACGATCCGCAGCCGCTGCCTTGTACATGTCCACAACGCCGAAACCGGTAATGACCAGCGCCGCAATGATGCCAACGAGCATAATCACGCGGCCAATTGTCTTCATCACGCCGCCAGCCAGCAGCCAGTCGGCAAATTTACGAAAAATCGACCTGTTATCCATATGCGGCACCAAACCTTTCGAGAAATATTTGTTTTCATTATACCTATTCATGGCCATTCTGTCAACATCTTTACCGTATTTGACAATGCACAACATTCAGACAAAAAAATCCCTGTCAATCCGTGCATTTACGGGCTGACAGGGTTCTTCCGCCATCATTTCACGGGCAGAATTTCGCTGAATATGGACAGAAATGAGCAGTTCAGCCGCCTGCTCGGCAGCATTGGCCGGGGGCTGCGTCAGACCGCCGGGGCCAGGACGGGCGCCTCCTCCCCTTCCCGCGCCTCCAGACGGGAAAGAAGGCGCGCCAGGCGCCGCCGCTGCTGCAGGCGGGTCTGCTGCTCCCGCTGCCGCTGCACCCGGCGCATCTGGCGGCGCGCCGCCTCGTCCGCCTCGGCCATGCGCAGGTCTTCGTGGTCGATGATGTAGCTCAGCAGCTCTGTCAGGCTGTCGCTGCGGCAGGCCTGCTCATGATAATGCGGGGTTTTGGATTCATGGGGGCGGCAGAGGCTCCGGTGCAGCAGCATCAGCCGTCCCGTGCGCACATGCATGCACACATACCAGCTCTCATGCGCGGTGGCAACATGGATCATGCTCCCGCACAGGCGGAAGGTGATCCCCCGGCTGCGGCAAAGGTTCTGCATGGGGAGCAGCTGTTCATGATAGATCTGCGTCATCCGGCGGGTGCATTCCTCGCAGGTCAGGGGCTTGTCGAACACGTACATCATGGTGGTTTCCATCCGTTCTGCCTCCTTGTTCGGGCCTGAAAGCCATTTTTGCCCATTCAACGCACGGAAGGGGACGGTTTCTCACGCCGCCGCGTTTTTTGTGAGCGTCTGCACCTTCATGCCCGCCGGACATGACAAGCCTGCTCAGTAAACTCAACAGGAAACAGAAAAAAGGGTTCTTCACGTTTATTAGGGACTACATCTTTATGTTTTCTCAAAGCTACCCCAAACCGCAAGAGGGAAGCCGCTTTCGCCCGCCGAAAGCGGCGCAAAGGCGCTTTTTCCTATTCGGGATGCGAACAGCGCATCACCCCCCGTCCCCCTCCTGCCCCCAAGGCGTTGGAAAGGCGGCTGCATATCGGGGCGGCGACGTTGCGGA
>JAFXDB010000212.1 GCA_017516305.1 Clostridia bacterium
GTGGAGAAAGGGAATTATACCTGCTGGATCATGGATCTGACGCTGCGGCCACAGGTCGATCACGATCCCTTTGCTGAAAGGTGGACAGGCGGCAGGTACTACATGATGTTTGCCTTTGATGCCGAGTCTGGGCATGTCCGCTATGGAGTAGGAAACATGATCGGGACAGGCTGGACGGATTACCCGTATTTCCGGACGCTGGACTGGAACGCGGAAGGAGTGACTGTACCATGAAGATCAAACAGGTCTTTGAATGAGGCCCATCCCCGCCGCAATTGTTACAATTCGGGGCAGGAGGCAGGCTACACAAAGGAGAATCTTTCCAGAAAGGGGAAAAGCTGCCCCTTGAAGGAGGTTGATCTCATGAATTGGAAAGACAAGCTCAAGGCCGTCCTCAAGGCGCTGCCCATCTGGGTCGTCATGCTGGGGCCGGTGCTGCTGATGGCTGGCGTGATCATCGACGGCATGCTGGATTTCCGCTTTTTCCACATGGACGTAAGCTGGCGCGGCATCCTTCTGGGCCTGCTGCCGACCATCGTACTGGGCGGGCTGATGCTCCTGGGGCGGTTCGTGAAGGTACGCTATGATGTGATGCTGGTCACGGCGCTGCTGGGATTGCTGTACTTCCTGCCGTGGGGATTACTATTTACTGCTTTTTCGATAGATTTCTATTCTGAGACGGAGGACATCGTCCATTACCGACAGGTGACCGATCAGTTTTTCTTCTGGTACGAAGACGCAGACCGCCTTTTCCCCGCACAGCCCGGGGCGGATGGAAGCTACTACTATTACTGCGACTACGATTCTGACCAGGTTCTCTATGCGGAGTGGACGCTGCCTCCCGAGGAGCTTGCGGCAGAAATCACCCGGGCCGAGGAGATTCTGTCCGCCTCGGAGCGTTATCTACAGATGCAGCAGGGCAGCTTTACCTGTCTGATCGAGAAAGCATGGGTTTCGCCTGACTTTACGCCCTTTCAGCTGGAGGAGCGCGTCGGGTTCCATTCGCTGACCATGTTTGCGTGGGATGAAAAGACAGGCAGAGTTCGCTATATCCTGTGCGACGAGCAAGTCAGTCTGGATGAGCCTCCCTACTATATGACCCTCGACTGGCAATAAGAATTACTCCATTCTCCACAAAAAAACCCACATTCCCGGCAGTATTTCCCCTTCGCATCACGAAACAGAATATGACCTGATTTGCATATTCTTATCAGGTAATAAGAAATGGGTCGAAGACCCCGGAGGTACATCCATGTCCGCGAAGATCAAGGTGAATCTCGCCAACCAGGGTGCGGTCATCAGCAAGAACATCTATGGCCACTTCTCCGAGCATCTGGGCCGCTGCATTTATGGCGGCCTGTTCGTCGGCGAAGAGAGCGCCATCCCCAATGTCAACGGTATGCGCACCGACGTGGTGGAGGCCCTGAAGAACATCCGGGTGCCCGTGCTGCGCTGGCCCGGCGGCTGCTTCGCCGATGAATACCACTGGGAGGACGGCATCGGCCCCAAGGAAACCCGCAAGCGTATGGTCAACACCAACTGGGGCGGCGTGGTGGAGGACAATTCCTTCGGCACCCACGAATTCCTGGAGCTGTGCCAGCAGATCGGCTGCGAACCCTACATCAACGCCAATGTGGGCTCCGGCACCGTGCGCGAAATGGCCGAGTGGGTGGAGTACCTCAATTCCGCGGGTGATTCCACCGTGGTGAAGAAGCGCTGGGCAAACGGCCGCAAGGATCCCTGGGGCGTGAAGTTCTGGGGCGTTGGCAACGAAAACTGGGGCTGCGGCGGCAATATGCGTCCGGAGTACTACGCAGACGAATTCCGCCGTTACAACACCTATTGCCGCAATTACGGCGGCAACAAGCTCTACCGCATTGCCTGCGGCCCCGGCGAGGCCGACCTCAACTGGACCGAAACCCTGATGAAGATCGCGGGCAACCATTGCGACGCCATCACCGTGCATTATTACACCCTCCCCACCGGCGACTGGTCTGCCAAGGGAAGCGCCACCGAGTTTGATCGGGAGAGCTACTACGAGACCCTCCGCCGCACCTGGCGCATGGAGGAGGTCATCCGCCTCAACCTGGAGGTCATGGACAAGTACGATCCTCAGCATCGCGTGGGCATGATCGTGGACGAGTGGGGTACCTGGTACGATGTGGAGCCCGGCACCAATCCCGGCTTCCTCTACCAGCAGAACACCATGCGCGACGCCATGGTCGCTGCCATCAACCTGAACATCTTCAACAGCCACGCCGACCGCGTCGTCATGGCCAACCTTGCCCAGACGGTCAACGTCCTGCAGGCGGTCATCCTCACCGACGGCGATCAGATGATCAAGACCCCCACCTACCACGTTTTTGATCTGTACAAGGCCCATCATGACGCCACCCTCCTGCCCGCAGAGGTGGAATGCGCCGAGCTTAACGGCTTCCGCCAGGTGACGGCTTCTGCCTCCGTGAAGGAGAACGTCATTACCCTGACGGCCGCCAACCTGCATGCCGATCAGCCTGAAAAGGTGCTGCTGGAGATCGCGGGCGGCGAGGCGAACAAGGTGACCGCACGCATTCTGACTGGCTATATGCACGCCAGGAACACCTTCGAAGATCAGCATGCGGTGGAAATCGCTGCGTTTACGGATTTCGCCGTCACCGAGGCCGGCATTGAAATGAATCTGCCTGCCTGTTCCGTGGTGGAAGTGACCATCCATGCATGAGGGGAAAAAGCCCTGCCGGTGCCTGCTGCTTGAGGCTGGTCAGGCGGACATGGCCCGGACCGTGGCGGAGTACGTCGCCGGCCTGGATGACTCCGTCCGCACCCCGGAGGAGGAATACCGCGCCCGGCTGAGCCTTTGCCAGGACTGCCCGGAGCTGATGAACGGTACCTGCCGGCTCTGCGGGTGCTATGGGGAGACCCGCGCCGCCAAGAAGGGGCAGCAATGCCCGATGGTGCCGGCAAGGTGGAGCAAGATCGAATAAAAAGGGGCCGATCCCGGTTGGGGTCGGCCTTTTTGCGTGGGGGAAGCTGCAAGTCACAGACAAGTGACGGCATGGACGAGGCTCCCCTTCGCAGGGAAACCGGATTCGCCGTAAGAAGACCGGCGCAACAAAAACCCCCGACCTCTTTCGAAGCCGGGGGTTGCCTGTTATCAATTAGTCAACAGTGTAGGGCAGCAGCGCGATGGCACGGGCGCGCTTGATGGCCTCAGACAGCTGACGCTGATGCTTGGCGCAGTTGCCGCTCATACGACGGGGCAGGATCTTGCCGCGCTCGTTGATGAAGCGACGCAGACGATTAACGTCCTTGTAATCGATGTACTCGATCTTGTCCACGCAGAAAGCGCAGACCTTGCGACGGGGACGGCGGCCGCCACGGGGACGGGGCCGACGCTCAGTACGTTCTTCAGACATGAGGATGACCTCCTTTACTTGCTTTTAAGCGTAATTTGTTAGAGATTTGTTGCCTCAGAAAGGCAGTTCGTCCGTCTCAACCGCAGTGAAGCCGCTGTTCTGCGCCATGGGGGCGGGAGCGGAGGGCGCGGGGCTGTAGCCGCCGGCCATGCTGTCATCATTGCGGGAGGAGAGGAATTCGACGTCGTCAGCAGTGACCTCGAGGGAAACACGGGTGGTACCATCGTTGGCCTGATAGGTGCGGGCGGTCAGGGGACCGGACACATACACCTTGCGGCCCTTCGCCAGATAGCGCTGGCAATTCTCGCCCAGCTGCCTCCATGCGGAGATGCGGAAGAACTGCGCGCTGTCCTGACCATTCTGCTGATTGCGGCGGGCGTTGCGGTCGTTCACCGCAATGGTGAACTCGCACACCGTGTAGCCGTTCGGCGTGGTCTTCAGCTCAGGATCACGGGTCAGGTTGCCAATCAGGATGATCTTATTCATGTGACTTTCCTCTTGATGTTCGTGCGATTACTCAGCGTCGGCAGCGGGGGCCTCCACAGCGGGAGCCTCCAC
>JAFXDB010000213.1 GCA_017516305.1 Clostridia bacterium
AGCACCTGGCCCTCGCTGACGGTCAGCACCGCGCCGGTGTCGCCGTCGGTGATGGCATGACCCAGGGCGGCATACCGCCCCGTTTCCGGGTCGTAAAAGGAGAGCGTGCCCACCCCGGCGGTGGAATCCCGCACCCAGGCCCCCAGGCGGACGGCCCCGGTGGCCGCGTCCGCATAGGGGGTGATGGTGGTCAGGCGGGACTGCCCTTCGCGGGTGTAGCCCACGGACAGCGCCCGCGCCCCGGCAGCATTCACCATTTCCGTCAGCGCGTCGGCGGTGGTGACGGGGCTCCCGTCCACCGTGGTGATGACGTCGCCAGGCATGAGCCCCGCCTCCCGTGCCGGACAGACGCCCTGCGCCGCGTCGCTCAGGCCGACGACGAGCACTCCGTCGGTGCGCATCGCCACGCCCAGGGCCATCCCGCCGGGGATGAGCCGCTTGTCTGCGTCCACCTGCACCTCCACCCGCCGCAGCGGAATGCCGAAGAGGGACAGCAGCATCTCCGAGGTTCCGGCAGAATGTGCCACAACCGTCACCGCGCCCGCCTCCGCCAGGGATTCGTCCCCGGAGGCCGTCACCGTCAGCGCAGGCGAGGCGCTGACCGTCAGCCCGCCCAGCTGCAGGGTGCCGGGCTGCCCCTGCGTGAGGGTGATGCGCTCCGGCAGGGTGCGCAGGGCCTGCTGCATGGGCGAGAACCACGTCAGCAGCAGGAAAACCGCCGCCACCAGCCCCACGGAGCGCTTCAAGTAAGACGCCTTTCTCATGCAAAAACCTCCCGTTCTGCCGGTATTTTCGCCGGACAGCGCGGGAGGTATGCTGGTTTTTTCTGCTTTGTTATTCTGTCCGGTACTCCGCCGTGAAGCCCACGGCGCAGATGGTCAGCAACTTCCCTTCGGCGTCGCGAACCTCAAAGCGCCAGGTCGTGCTCTCCGGCGCGGCGATCCACAGGGCGTCCTGTCCGCCGACGCTTACGTCATAAAAGCCGTTCTCCACTGCCGTCAGGGTGAACCAGGCGGGGTTGGAGAACTCCCAGCCGTCGCAGATCAGGTGCAGCGTCACCTCAGAGGCGTACACCGTGACAGGGATGGCCGCGCGGATATCGCTGATGCGCCACTCCGCGTAGGGGTTGACGGTGTAGGCGGCAGAGAGGTTCGCCCCGGCGATGGCGTGGTTGAACGTCCACGCAGGGTCGGAGAGGAAGGAGCCGCCGAAGCCGTAGATGATCTTGTTCCGCCAGGCCCACGGGGGATTGGCCTTGTCCTCGCCCCAGTTGTCGCCGTCAAAGGCGCCGTAGGAGCCAAACACGCCCGTACCGTCGTAGGGGCCGTTGCGGAACACCCACAGCGCCTCCAGCGGACGCAGCTCGTAGGCACAGGGATTGTTTTCGAAGGGGCCGTTCCAGAACAGCGGCTTCCTTGCTTCGCCGCCGTACACATAGCGCACGCCGCTGTCGCCCACCGACCAGTAGGGAATGTGCCATTCCGCCGGGCTGACGCTGTGGCCGCAGTTCTGCAGCGTACCGTTGGGGCTGATGTACAGGTGCGGACACCCCGCCTCCAGGCTGATGGTACCGCCGAAGGTGCTGCCGTTCAGCATCCGTTCTCCGCCCAGAACCGCATCCGCGCCGGATTCCTCCTCGCCGAAGCAGAAGTAGAGGTTGCCGTGCCCCTGGGTGTACATGTACTCCGGGTCGCAGAAGCCGTCATCCGACTTGGGGATGGCCAGCATCACGCCCTCGAGGTCGTTCTCGTGCCGGTCGAGCCAGATTTCCGCGTCATCCCGGGGATGGTAGAAGTAGTAACCGACAAAATAGTGCGTGTCCGTCTCCTGCACGGAGTAGTACACCACCGCGCTCAGGTCGCCGGAAAGCAGGTTTTCCCAGTTGTTGAGACAGGAAACATCGCCGTCGTAGTCCACCGCGGTGATGAAGTCGCCACGGCCGCCGCCGGACAGCAGCACATTCACCGCCTGGTCGATGACAGGAGCGTAGTGAATGGCGACCTCCTCATGGGTGAGGACGCCGTCGGCCAGGGCGCTGTCCCAGGGCAGATACACCTGGGCATGCTTGTCCATATCAAAGGGACTGTCCTTAAAATCCCGGGCATACAGGAAGCGGAACGCCAGCGTGAAGGCAACGCCCGCCAGCAGCAGCAGACCCGCCCATTTCAGGATGCGCCGGAGCCATTTTTTCATGTGCCATACCTCCTTCTTTTCAACTGTACAGACACGGCCGGACGACATTTTATTTCAAATCTCCAATCATTCCCCCGCCAGCTCGGAGAAGGTCATGATGTCCGCATTGGCCTGTCCGTTTTTCCACACGGTCTGAAGCTTTCCCTCCTCATCCCGGTACATCAGCGCACTGGAGGGCCCGCCATCCAGGTTGTAGGCCCATTCGGGGTCAAACGCCGCCAGCAGGAACTCCACCACCCGCGCCATGGTCAGGCCGCCGCCCTTGCTGGTGACGGTAAGGATGACATAGTTGTTTGCGTCGATCTTCGCAATGACGGTGCGCATGGCTTTCGTGTTGGTGAAGCGCCACGCCGGGTCAAGAATGGACTGATGATCGCGGATGACGGGACATTCCACATAGAACGACCAGGTCTGGGAGGGCTTGTCCGCCAGCACCGCCTCCGGGTCATCGCCCACATGGAGGCGCAGACCGTCCGTGTTGAGGGTCAGGCCGTAGTAGGGCACGCCCTCCAGGCAGCGGAAGACCTCACCATCCGTGACGGTGATGGAGCCCAGGGGCGTGAAGTAGTAATCGCTGCTGGTCCCCGGATAGTTGTCCGGGATCTCCTTGTAGACACGGGTCACATAGCCGCTGGCATTGATGATGAGGGACGCCTCCGGGGCGCGGGCGGCGATCTCCGCCGTGGGCAGCACATTCTGCTCCCAGTCCGCGGTGGCCTTGCCGATCTGGCTGCCGGGGTCAGCCATCCATACGGTGGTGACGTACACGGTGGCCTTGTCCACCTTCGTTTCACCGATGCGCCAGATCAGCGTATCGGACACATGCTCCGCCACCGTCACTGTTTCCAGCTCCGGCTTGTACGGGGGCTGCTGTTCCTCCACATGGATCACGACGCCATGCACCACGAACACAACCAGCAGAAAAACAGACAGCAGCAGAACGGAAAGCAGCACACAAACCCTTTTCATCTTCGATCATCCTTTCCCTATGATATGACATTGTATCACATCTGTTCACGCCTGGGAAGCCGCAATTTCACAGCCGCTTCATCCCTGCTTCACAGCCGGGACATATTGGCATGCTATCATGCTCCTGTCAGGTAAGCGATGATTTAATGAGGTGGTGCGGTGGCGAATGAATTTTTCGTCAGATGCAATTGCAGAAATCGAAGGTTTACTGGAGGTAAATCGAGATTTATGCAAGCAGCAGATGGCGGAAAAGCCATCGCCAACGCTGCCGCCGAATAAATCAGCGGTTACCCAGGCAAAGGCAGCCCTGACATTCCGGCTCCCGCAGGCCTTCAGGATAGATGGTCACCCCCATGTGCGCGCATGTCCCTTATTTCCTTATCTCCTTATCCCATCTCTCTTTATGAAGGCTGTCCGCGTGCGGGCGCGGCAGCTTTTCATCCGCCCTTGCCCCCGGCGTCCGCCCATGCTATAATATACACGATCACGAATTCCCATTGGAGGTTCCCATGTCCATTCTTCTCACAGGCTTTGAGCCCTTTAACGGCGCGTCCGTCAACCCATCCTGGGAGGCGGTGCTGCGCGTCCCCTATTCCATCTGCGGCCATGAGGTTCACCGCATGCGCCTGCCGGTGGTCTACCAGAAGGCTGCGGCGGAGCTGCTGGTGGAGATCAGCCGCCTCCGGCCCACGCTGGTTATCTGCTGCGGCGTGGCCTCCGGGAGAAGGGCCGTCACGCCGGAGCTGGCGGCGCTGAATTTCCGTTATGCCGCCATCCCGGACAACGCCGGGCAGCTGTTTTCCGGTACGCCCATCCTGCCCCACGGCGAGAACGCGCTGATGACCTCCCTGCCCATCCAGCGCATCCTCGACGCCCTCACCGCCGCGGGCGTCCCCAACGCGCTGAGCCTCTCCGCCGGAGCGTATGTGTGCAATGACCTGTACTACCACCTGCTGCTGCAGGAGGAGGAGCTGGGGTATCGCGGGCTGTTCGTCCATGTTCCCGATGGGGACGTCCTGGACGCCGACAGCGCCGCCCGCGCCATCACCGCCTGCTGCGAGGCCGTGCTGACAGCCGAATAAGACCGCGTCCATCAGGGGATGCTTCCTGCGAGGTGATCATATGCGCAGGGTGCATCCCCTTTGGCGTGGTTTCTTTCTGGCCTGCCTGCTGACGGCGGCACTGGTGACGACGGGCGGCGCAGACTGGCTCTCCGCCCTGCGCGGCGACCGGCAGGCCCTGACCCTTCTGCTGATGACGGCCCTGGGCGCGGGACTGACGTCGATACCGGAGCTTCTGTGCCGCAGCAAGCGCACACCCGTCAGGCCCCGCCGGACACAGCTGCTCCTGTGCTTCCTGTGCGGCGCAGCCATGGCGCTGGCCTGCGGCATGGCGGGGACGGGGCGCATTCTGTCTGCCCTGGCCGAGGGCAGCGCCGGGGCCTTCTCCTTTGTGGGTACGGCGGCGCTGACCGCCTTCGTCACCGCCCGCATTGCCGCAAGGAGGGGCCGCACATGAGGAACCTGACGGATTTCATTCTGCCCGGAACGCTGGGGCTGCTGCTGGGGCTGACGCTGCGCTGGACCCGCCTGTGCCGTCCCAATGCGCTGCGCCGCGCCCTTGCCCTGCGCCTGTGCCACGAGACCCGTTCACTCCTGTATGCTGTGGGCGCATCCATCGCCATGACGGCAGGGCTGATGTGGCTGGCCGTGATGGACGTGGACGGCATTGTGGTCCTGCCCCTGTCCGCCGGGGCGCTGGCGGGCGGAGCCGTCTTTGGCATTGCGGCGGCGCTCTGCGGCTTCACGCCGCTGACGGCCTTCGCAGGCCCCGGCAGTGGCCGCCCGGGACAGGCGCTGTGTACGCTGGCAGGGTGCCTTGCCGGAACGCTGCTGCTGCCCCTGCTCGCCGAACCCTTCGCGGCGCTGCAGGCCCTGCCGCCCTTTTCTGCGGCGACGCTCTTTTTCACCACCCTGGACGAGCCCTTCCTGCTGGGCGGCGGCTTCGCCGGGCAGACCTGCACGGGGCTGATCATGATGACCCTGGCCGCGGTCATCCCCTCCAACCGGCTCAGCCGCCCGGCAGCCGCGCCGCCCATCCATGCCCACGCCCCTGCCGCGCCCGCGCGCACGGCCCCGCCCATCCCCATCCTGCCGCCCCGGCATGCCCGGCTGTATGCACCCGAACCGCTGCTGCGCCTGCCCTCCCCCGCAGCAGAGCCCGCCGCCCCGGTCTCCACCGATCAAAACGCAGATTTCTCCCAGAATTAGGAATTATCGCAAGTGATTTACAGCAATCCGCATGCGCCCTCTTGCTGTTTCCAATCAATTGTGCTATAATATCTGGACTACACCAAGGAAGGATTTGATCCCATGAGCGCAATCCGGCTCCGGCTGCTGGGCAGCTTCCACCTGGACGTGGACGGCAAGCCCATGACCGACGTGCTGGCGCACTCGCCCAAGGGCATTCAGCTGATACAGTACCTGATCCTCAACCGTGGTCACATGGAGACCACCCAGGCCCTGACCCGCGCCATGTGGCCTGACAGCGACGCCGTCCGCCCCGAAAGCGCCCTGAAGACGCTCATCAGCCGCCTTCGTACGCTGATGGGGCAGATCAGCCCCACCCTGGCCGAGTGCCTGAAAACCGTGCGCGGCGGCTACCAGTGGGAGGCGCAGCCCGGCGTCACGGTGGACGTGGAGGATTTCCTGGCCCTGGCAGAGGAGCTGCACGGCCGCATCGACGTGGAAAACGACCTGCAGGCCCACGCATTCCGCCGGATGATGAGCCTGTACACCGGCCGCCTCCTGCAGAATCAGGAGCAGCCCGAGTGGATGCAGCAGCGCGCAGAAGCGCTGCACCGCCTCTACCTGAACGTGGTGGAGGAGGCCCTGCAGAAGCTGCAAAGCGCCGGACGCATGCAGCAGATGGTCAGCATCTGCCGCGAGGCCCTGGACGCCGACCCCATGAGCAGCGCCCTCAACATGCGCCTGATGGACGCGCTGATCCACTCCGGCAGGGAGAGCGAGGCGCTGCAGCAGTATCACCACGCCAGCGAGCTCCATGCCTCTGCCGACAACCCCACCCATGCGCTGAACGAGTACTATTCCCGCATGCTGCAGGGCAGCCGAGACCTGCGCGCTAGCCTGGAAAGCCTGAAGGCTGAGCTGCTGCAGGGCGTGGACACCCCCGGCGCCCTGGTATGCGACCGCGTTGTCTTTGGCGAGCTGTTCCGCCTGGAGCAGCGCAGCCTGGAGCGCACCGAGAGCACCATCACCCTGGGCGTGGCCATGCTCACCGGGCCGGAGAAATCCCCCTGGCAGCTGGACGCCGCCATGACCGGGCTCATCAACGTGATGGTCGCCCGCCTCCGCCGCGGCGACGTCATCACCCGCCTGAACGCCACGCAGGTCGCCTTCCTCCTGCCCCATGCCACGGAGGAGGACGCCACCGCCGTGGCCGACCGCCTCAAGCGCAGCTTCTACCTGCAGTTCCCCGCCGGCTGCACGCTGACCTTCGCCTTCACCGCCGTCAGCGTCGGTTCCGGCCCCTGGAAGCCGCAGAAATAAACCAACAGCCAGGCCCCCGCAGGAATCCTTTCTGCGAGGGCCTCAGCGTGTCAAAAAAGTGGCGAAGGCCAGCAGGGGTGATGGAAAGGATGACGTTCTCCTTCACTTTACAACCAAAGAAATGCCGAAACAGCAAGCCCGCCAAGGCTTACTGTTTCTTGTTCTGCGTGATAGAATGAAAGCGATAAACTTGAATTTGCAAGTTCTTTGCCAACCAATAGCAACCCATATTTTTCATTTTGCAACCTGTAATTGGTTTGAAATTGTAACATGATGTATTACAATTTCATCATCAACGGCAAGGAGGTTATACCACATGACAGTAGGTGCAAAAATAGCGAAACTACGCAAAGAACAAAACTTAACGCAAGAGCAATTTGCAGATATGTTAAAGGTATCACGGCAATCTGTATCAAAAT
>JAFXDB010000214.1 GCA_017516305.1 Clostridia bacterium
CGATAAGGAAGCCCGCAAGAACGCCATCGGCGGCGAAGTGCTGGCTTACATCTGGTAAGAAACCGACACGTCAATGGAGGTGTGAGTAATGTCTCGTATCGGAAGACTTCCGATTACTGTCCCCGCGGGCGTGACGGTTACCGTTGGCGATGACAACCTGGTGACGGTGAAGGGTCCCAAGGGCACCCTTTCCCAGCAGGTGAACAGCGCCATCACCGTGAAGCAGGAGGGCAATGTTCTGACCCTCGAGCGCCCCACCGATTCCAAGCCCCACCGTGCGATGCACGGCCTGTACCGCGCTCTGGTGAACAACATGGTCGTCGGCGTGACCGATGGCTTTGCCAAGACCCTGGAGCTGGTCGGCACCGGCTACCGTGCTGCCGCTGAGGGCGGCAAGAAGCTGACCATCAACATCGGCTTCTCCCATCCCGTGATTTTCGATGCCCCCGAAAACGTGACCTTTGAGACCCCCAATGCCAACACCATCGTTGTCAAGGGCATCTCTAAGCAGGTCGTGGGCAACCTTGCCGCTGATATCCGCGCCATCCGTAAGCCCGAACCCTACCTCGGCAAGGGCATCAAGTACGCTGATGAGCATATCCGCCGCAAGGAAGGCAAGACCGGTAAGAAGTAAGAAAGGGAGTGACTGCAAATGTTCAAGAAGCGTGACCGTAATGAGATCCGCGTGATCCGTCATGCCCGCGTCCGCAAGAAGATCAGCGGCACCCCCGAAATGCCGCGTCTGTCCGTGTACCGCAGCCTGAACCACATCTACGCCCAGATCATCGATGATACCAAGGGCGTGACCCTGGTCAGCGCGTCTACCGTGGATCCCGCCCTGAAGGGCAACCTGGCTGACGTTGACAAGAAGGGCGCCGCCAAGAAGGTTGGTATGCTCATCGGTGAGCGTGCTGTCCAGGCCGGCATCAAGACCGTGGTGTTCGACCGCGGCGGCTATGTGTACACTGGCCGCGTGGCCGAGCTGGCTGCGGGCGCCCGTGAAGCCGGACTCGATTTCTAAGAAGGAGGACGCACGCAAATGTATCGCAACGAACAGGTTAGCGAATTCAAGGAGCGGCTTGTTGCTGTCAACCGCGTGTCCAAGACCGTTAAGGGCGGCCGCAACATGCGGTTCTCCGCTCTGGTGGTCGTCGGCGACGAAAAGGGTCGCGTGGGCGCCGGTATGGGCAAGGCTGCTGAAATCCCCGAGGCCATCCGTAAGGCCAACGAGGACGCCAAGAAGCACCTGGTGACCGTTCCCCTGGACGGCACCACCATCCCCCACAATGTGACGGGCTACTTCTCC
The DNA here is from genome assembly GCA_017516305.1 of Clostridia bacterium. GTDB lineage: Bacteria > Bacillota > Clostridia > Christensenellales > Aristaeellaceae > UBA11524. Next base: position 1,307 of record JAFXDB010000214.1, read on the forward strand.
ACCGCCAAGGTGGTGCTGCTGCCCGCCCCCGAAGGTACTGGCGTTATCGCCGGCGGTGCCGCCCGCGCTGTGCTGGATCTGGCCGGCGTGCGCAACATCCGCACCAAGTCCTTCGGCACCAATAACTCCATCAACACCGTCAAGGCTACCCTGGAAGCGCTGAAGCAGCTGCGCAGCGCCGAGCAGGTTGCCAAGATGCGCGGCAAGACCGTGGAAGAGCTGCTGGGCTAAGGAGGAAATAACGATGAAGCTGAACATCACTCTGATGAAGTCTCCCATCGCCTGCCTGCCCAAGCACAAGGCCACTGTGGCTGCTCTGGGTCTGCGCAAGGTCGGTCAGACTGTGACCCAGCCTGACAACGCTTGCATCCGCGGGCAGATCTTCGCCGTGAAGCACATGGTGAAGGTCGAAGAAGTCAACGAGTAAAGGAGGGAAACCCCAATGAAACTGCATGAGCTGACCCCCGCGGCTGGTTCCACGACTGCTCCCAAGCGTCTGGGCCGCGGTTCCGGTTCCGGTCTGGGCAAGACCTCCGGCAAGGGCCACAAGGGCGCCAAGGCGCGCTCCGGCGGCGGCAAGCGCCCCGGTTTCGAAGGCGGCCAGATGCCCCTGTATCGTCGTGTGCCTAAGAAGGGCTTCACCAACATCTTCGGCACCGATTACGCCTGCGTGAACGTGGAGCGTCTTGAAATCTTCAACGACGGCGATGTGATTACCGCTCAGACTCTGCTCGACGCCGGCATCATCAAGAAGACCCTGGCGGGCGTGAAGATCATGGGCCACGGCGACCTGACCAAGAAGCTGACTGTGCAGGCTGCCAAGTTCACCGCTTCCGCGAAGGAAAAGATCGAGGCGCTCGGCGGGAAAGCCGAGGTGATCTAAGATGATCCAGTCTCTGAAGAAGATGTGGAAAATCGAGGATCTCCGGAAGAAGCTGCTGTATACCTTCGGTATGCTGATCCTCTTCCGCCTCGTGGGTGTGATTCCTGCTCCCGGTGTTGACATTGCTGCGGTCATGAGCCAGAGCAATGCCACCCAGCTTCCCCTGCTGGAGCTGGTCAACATGATGACCGGTAATGCGTTCTCCCAGATGACCATCATGGCCATGGGTATTACGCCTTACATCAATGCTTCCATTATCATGCAGCTGCTGTGCATCGCTATCCCTGCACTGGAGCGCATGCAGAAGGAAGAGGACGGCCGCGAAAAGATCGCTCAGATCACCCGCTATGTGACCGTTGGTCTGGCTGCTGTTCAGGCGATTGGCCTGGTCGGCGGTCTGGGCTACACCAAGGACGGCTGGTATAATGCCGTGCTGGTGGGCGTGTCCATGGCTGGCGGTTCTGCGCTGGCGATGTGGATCGGCGAAAAGATCACCGAGAAGGGTATCGGCAACGGTATCTCCCTGCTGATCTTCGCCGGCATCATCTCCAACCTCTTCAACGGCATCATTTCTGCCTTCGCCACCGCCATCACCACCGGCGCTGCCTCCAGCTGGATCGCTGCGCTGAGCATCATCCTGCTGCTGGTCATCCTGATCGTTCTGGTGACCTTCGTGGACCTGGGCGAGCGTCGTATCCCCCTGCAGATCGCCAAGCAGGTGAAGGGTCGCCGCGTCTATGGTGGTCAGAACACCCACATGAGCCTGAAGGTTGTCTCCGTGGGCGTGCTGC
>JAFXDB010000215.1 GCA_017516305.1 Clostridia bacterium
CGAACACCTACCTGGCCGTGGCCGTCATCGGCGGCCTGACGACCCTGATGGGCCTGTTCCTGCTGCACTTCCACCTGGGCACGCTGAGCTTTGACGGCCTGCAGGAGAAGATGGCGGCTTCCGGCGGTTCCACCGTCCTGACCGTCGCCACCTGGCTGACGCTGGTGGGCTTTGCCGGCAAGGCTGGCATGTTCCCGGTGCACATCTGGCTGCCCAAGGCGCATCCGGTGGCTCCGGCCCCCGCATCCGCCCTGCTCTCGGGCATCCTGACCAAGTCCGGCATCTTCGGCCTCATCGTCATCTGCAGCCGTCTGATGCCCGGCAATGCCGCCTTCGGCAACGCGCTGCTGGTGCTGGCCTCCATCACCATGTTCCTGGGCGCGCTCCTGGCCCTGTTCTCCACCGACCTCAAGCGCACCCTGGCCTGCTCCTCCATGAGCCAGGTCGGCTTCATCGCCGTGGGTCTGGCGATGATGGTGCTGCTGGGCGAGCACGGTTCCCTTGCCGCCTACGGCACGGTGATGCACATGGCCAACCACAGCCTGATCAAGCTGGTGCTGTTCATGTGCGCGGGCGTGGTGTACATGAACGCCCACAGCCTGGACCTGAACGAGATCCGCGGCTTTGGCCGGAAGAAGCCCCTGCTGCACATTGCCTTCTTCCTGGGCGCAACGTCCATCGCCTGCATCCCGCCCATCGGCAGCGGCTACAACTCGAAGTCCCTGCTGCATGAGGCCATCCTCGAATTGATCCACGAGCTGGAGGCCCATGGCCACATGTGGTGGCCCTACAAGGCGACGGAGATCCTCTTCCTGATCTCCGGCGGCCTGACGGTGGCCTACATGCTCAAGCTCTACATCTGCCTCTTCTGGCAGAAGAACCCCACCCGCCAGGCGGAATACGACGAGCAGTACAGCTACATGAAGCCCCTGTCCGCCGTGGCCATCCTGGGCAGCGCGGTGGTGCTGCCCTTCCTGGGCGCCATGCCGGAGAGGTTCCTGCAGTGGTTCGCCGAGCAGTCCATGCACTTCTTCGGCCAGCACACCTCCAGTCATGCCATCCCCTACTTCGGCGCGGCGAACCTGGAGGGCGCGGCCATCTCCATCGGTATCGGCCTTGTGGTGTATCTGCTGATCTGCCGTCCCCTGCTGATGAAGAAGGGCGCCTACCTCAACCGCTGGCCCGAGAAGCTGGATCTGGAGACCCTGCTCTATCAGCCCCTGCTGATGAAGTGGCTCCCCGGCGCCTGCGATCTCCTCGTCGGCACCCTGGCCCGCCTGCCCGACAGCAAGCTGGTCAAAGTGGTCATCCCCGGCATCGTCACCGGCGTGATCCGCTTCTTCGCCGAGCTTCCGGAGAACATCGTCCTGCTGGGCCGCAGAACCGTCTTCAGCCACCGCCGCACCCGCAAGGAGATCCCCGTGGGCACACCCGTTACCTGGGCGCTGGGCCGCGTGATGAACGCCGTCGCCCGCCTGCTCAACGCAACTCTCCTGCGCCGCAAGCCCCTGCGCACCGACTTCGAGGTGCTGCTGGCGGCCAGCTGGCATGAGCTGAAGGAGGACACCCGCACCCTCACTGTCAGCGTGTCCTTCGGCCTGCTGCTGCTGTGCCTGGGCCTGCTGGTGACGTGCCTGTATCTGATGCAGTAATGAGTTAATTCGGAATTCAGAATTCGGAATTCGGAATTTGATTTGTGGTTCCGAACCCGGTGCCTGACAATTCAAATCAAAAGCGGCTGCCGTCCTGGCATCAGGGACGACAGCCGCCTTTCGCATACAGCAGCCTCGGCTCCACCATCTCAATTCTGAATTCCGAATTAAAATCGCCGTCCGCCTGCCATGCAGACGGACGACGATTTCATGCTTAGTTGGAGCGGGAGTAGTTGGGGGCTTCCTTGGTGATGGAGATATCGTGGGGATGGCTCTCGGCCAGGCCCGCGCCGGTGATCTTGATGAACTCGGCGTTCTCGCGCAGGTGATCAATGGTGGGTGCGCCGCAGTAGCCCATACCGGCGCGCAGACCGCCGACCATCTGGAAGATGGTATCCGCCAGGACGCCCTTGTAGGGCACGCGGCCCTCCACGCCTTCGGGCACGAACTTCTTGGACTCAGCCTGGAAGTAGCGATCCTTGGAACCGGCCTCCATGGCAGCCAGGGAACCCATGCCGCGATAGACCTTGAACTGACGGCCCTGGTAAATCTCGGTAGCGCCTGGAGCCTCGTCGGTACCGGCCAGCATGGAGCCCAGCATCACCGCGGAGCCGCCAGCCGCCAGGGCCTTGACGATATCGCCGGAGTACTTGATGCCGCCGTCAGCGATGACGCGGATGCCGTGCTTGTCGGCCTCCTCCGCACAGTCGGCGACCGCGGTGATCTGGGGCACGCCGATGCCGGCAACCACGCGGGTGGTGCAGATGGAGCCGGGGCCGATACCGACCTTGACGCAGTCAACGCCGGCAGCGATGAGGTCACGGGTCGCGCCGGCGGTGGCCACGTTGCCGGCAAAGAGCTGGATGTTGGGATAACGGTTACGGATGGCCTCCACCTGCTTGAGCACACCCACGGAATGGCCATGCGCGGTGTCGATGGAGATCACGTCCACCTTGGCGTCCAGCAGGGCGTCGATGCGGTCGAACACGTCGCCGGTCACGCCCACCGCAGCGCCGCACAGCAGACGGCCGTTGGCGTCCTTGGCGGAGTTGGGGTACTTGGTGGACTTCTCGATGTCCTTGATGGTGATCAGGCCGCGCAGCACGCCGTTCTCATCCACGATGGGAAGCTTCTCGATGCGGTGCTTTGCCAGGATCATTTTGGCCTCATCCAGGGAGGTGCCCACGGGGGCAGTGATGAGGTTCTGGCTGGTCATGTACTCATGGATGGGGCGGGAGTAATCCGTCACGAAGCGCAGATCACGGTTGGTGAGGATACCCACCAGCTTGCCGCCCTCGCAGATCGGTACGCCGGAGATCTTGTAGCGGGCCATGAGGTTCTCCGCATCCTGGATCAGGTTGTGGGGAGCCAGGAAGAAGGGGTCGGTGATCACGCCGTGCTCAGAGCGCTTGACCTTGTCCACATGCGCAGCCTGATCGGCGATGGACATGTTCTTGTGGATGATGCCCAGGCCGCCTTCACGGGCCATGGCAATGGCCATCCGGGAATCCGTAACGGTATCCATCGCAGCAGACATGAAGGGAATGTTCAGCTTGATCACAGGGGTCAGCTGGACAGAGAGATCAACATCCTTGGGCAGCACCTCGCTGCGGGCCGGAACCAGCAGCACGTCGTCAAAAGTCAGACCTTCCCGCACAACCTTCTGAAGCATGGGCGTAAATCCTCCTCACAAATCGCAGGTAGATGGTTTATGGTTAAGAGAAATTGTAACAGATGTGCGGGGCGGTTGTCAATGGAAATCCCGTCTATTTTTCTGCCATTTCAGGCAAATCAGGCAACCCTTCATCCACCGCCTGCCACCAGCCATCATTGACTGCAAAACCCATTGCCTCCGGCCCATTTTTGTGATATACTGAATACACACAGGCTTATGCGCACAAGGAGCGCCAACAGAACAGGAGGAACGTTATATGGCAAAGAAGATCATCATCACCATCGGCCGTCAGTTCGGCTCCGGCGGACGCTATGTGGGCCGCCTGCTGGCAGAGAAGCTGGGTATTCCCTTCTACGACAAGGAGCTGCTGAGCGAGGCCGCCAAGCAAAGCGGCATCTGCGAGGAGATCATGGAGGATCACGACGAGAAGCCCACCCGCTCTCTCCTCTTCAGCCTCGTCACCGGTATGCAGCACCACATGGGCACCGGCAACTTCTACATGGACATGCCGCTGAATCACCGCATTTTCCTGGCGCAGTTTGACGCCATCCGCAAGCTGGCGTCCGAGGGCAGCTGCGTTATCGTGGGCCGGTGCGCCGATTACGTCCTGCGCGAGGATCCCGACACCGTCCGCGTCTTCGTCAAGGCGGATATGCCCAGCAAGATCGCCCGCGCGGTGAAATACTACGGCGTGGAGGAGGACAAGGCCGAAGAGCGCATCCGCAAGGCCGATAAGCAGCGTGCCTCCTACTACAACTACTACGCCACCGCCACCTGGGGTGACATTGAGAATTACGACCTGGTGGCCGACACGGGTGTGCTGGGCGTGGAGGGCGCCGTGGCGCTGATCGAGAAATTCCTGGAGCTGCGCGAGGCGGCGAAGGAGTGATCCCGATGAAGAAGCTCATCCTCCTGCTGGTCTGCCTGCTTCTGGCCGGCGCCGTGGCCATGGCGGACATCACCTGGCCCCAGCCCGTCAATCAGGGGCAGCAGCAGCTTCAGATCTATATCACCATGGTGAATGACGTCCTGGCCGTCACCGGCGGCGGGCAGATCGACGTGCTGCACATGCTCACCGGCCGCTATGCCGACCTGGGCATGGACGGCATTGAGCTCCCGGACGATCCCTTCGTCCAGGTGGATCTCCCAGCGGAGATCAGCCTCACCCTGGGGGATGAGGGGCTGCATTCCATCACCCTGCGCATGCAGGATCCCGACCGCTTCATCCTGGTGGCGGCGGCCTGCATCCACGCCTCCAGCCCCAACGCCATCTCCCTGGATACCGCCACGGCCATCGCTTCCGCCTATGCCGCCGTGATGCTGGGCGACCTGCAGGCTGCCCAGAGCAGCCCGGAAACCGCCATGACCCACTCCTTCGAGGAGGAGGTCAACGAAATCCAGGGCGCGCAGCCCCGCGCTTATTTCGCCTACTACCCCAATCAGTACAGCGACGGCCGAAACTGGCTGCAGATGACCCTCGTCTTTGCCCGTCCCGGCAGCGCCGAGGCCAGCGTCATCGTCCCCGGCTCCACCCCCGCCCCCGAATTGGAGGACGGCGTGTGGATCTCCCAGGACAACTACAATCACTTCGAGATCTTCGTCACCCCCACGCCCGAGCCGGACTCGGCAGCGATGGAGTGATATGGAATTCTTAATGCTTAATTCTTAATGCTGAATTGAGTTTGTACAGCCATCCTCCCCGGCGTTATTCGTCGGGGAGTTGCTGTAAGGAGGACGTTATGACAGAGTACACAACACCGCTGTGCAAGCAGGGCGAGGGCTCCTGCCGGGAGCAGTGGCCGCTGATGCTGCTTGGTATGCCCCTGTTCGGCGCGGCAGCGGTGTATTTCATCATTGACTCGCTCCCGTCCGTGATGTTGTTCATCTTTTCCCTGCCGCTGATCCTGCCCTGCGCATATTTCAGCATCGGCTGTTTTCTGGAGCTGCAGCAGTATCTTGGCAAAGCCTGCATCACGGCGGAGGGCGTCACTGTCACCCGACCCCTGGCAAGGCCGCAGGTCATCCGCTGGGAGGACGTCCGGCAGGTCTGCATCTGCCTGTATAACCGCCGCATGGGCGAAATCGGCGGCCACGGCCACCCACAGCTTGTTTTCGTTCTTCCCGGTGCGAAGAAGAACCTCTTCGACCGCTGGAAGACCCACAGCGCCTTCCAGCACCGCAAGCTCATCGCCATCGACTACGACGAACAGATCGACGACGCCATCCGCAAGCTCTGCCCGCTGGAGATCGTTGATCTGCGCGACACCCCGCCCTACAAGTAAGGAGAAGAAAAGATGAAGTACCAGTTCACCGTCCCGGACTACAAGCGCGTGCGCGTCATCGTGTCCACCGACGCCGCCTGCGAGGCGGATGATCCCTTTGCCATCGCCCACGCGCTCCTCTCCCCCAAGCTGGATGTAAAGGCCGTCGTCGCCGAGCATTTCATGTGCGAGGGCTCCATGGAGCGCTCCTTTACCGCTGCACAGAAGCTGCTGGGACTGATGAAGTCCTCTGTACCCGTCCTGCACGGTCAGGTCTGGCCGAAGAACGGCGAGCTCAGCGAGGGCGCGCAATGCATCATCGACGAGGCCCGCAGAGACGATCCTCACCGGCTCTTCATCCTTCTCATGGGGGCCACGACGACCATGGCCGACGCCCTGCGCGCCGCTCCGGACATCGCAGACAGGCTCACCATCGTCACCATCGGCGGACGTGGCTATGGCAAGCACCACACCGACTTCCGCGAATTCAACTGGGGCAACGACCCAGACGCCATCAACTACATCCTCCGGGACACCAGGGCCGAGGTGTGGCAGATCCCTGCCAGCGGCTATGCCCACATCCGCGTGAGCCTCGCAACCCTGCAAAGGCACGTCGCCCCCTGCGGCGAGGTCGGCGCGTACCTGCTGCATCAGATGGATGAATACAACCAGTCCGAGGGAGCAGGCTGGACGGCGGGCGAAAGCTGGTCCCTGGGGGATAACCCCTCCGTCGCCGTGGTCATTGACGATTGCGCAGGCCGCAGCCAGTGGGAAAACGCCTGGCTCATCGATGCGGACACCTTCTACACCCAGGAGCTGCCGGACCGCAGGATTCGCGTTTTCCACACCATGAACAGCCATTTTATCCTGGGGGACCTGTTTGACAAGCTGGCCCTGAACTTCGGCTGAGGAGGACATATGCATCACGAGAATTACATCCGCCAGTGCTACGACCTGGCCATATCTGCCGGCAGGAAGGGCTTTGACACCTTCGGCGCGCTGCTCGTCCGCAACGGACAGGTGCTTGAGTCCGCCGAAAACACAGCCGACTACGAACGCGGCTTCTTCGGGCACGCGGAGTTCAACCTGGTACACCTATGCGCAAACCGCTATTCTGACGACGTCCTGCGGGAATCGACCCTGTACACCAGCTGCGCGCCCTGCGAGCGCTGCCTGTGCGCCATCGCCTCCCTGGGCGTACGCCAGGTGGTCTATGGCGTTTCGTGGGAGAAATTCTCCCGCCTGACGCCCTTTGACGCGCCGTCCATCGACCGGGAGGCGCTCCTGCGCCAACTGGGAATCGAAATGCACCTGACCGGCCCCGTCCTGGAGGACGAGGGCATGCGGGTCTTCGAGTGGTGGGGCGGCGAGCATCGTCCGCTGGCGGAGCTGATCGCAGAGATGGACGCCATCCGCGCGCAGAATCGGGCGGACGCCATTGCCCGGCTCGACTATGCCGACGTCTTTTCCCACATCCAGCCCGGCTTTTTCGAAAAGGACTACATCCGCGCCCTGCCCCCGGAGCACATTTTCGACGAGCAGGTTCTTCCCTTGTCGGACTACGACCCTGCCGCGCTCCCCATCCCCGTCCCTGCTCACATCACCTACGGCCGCTACACCGGCGACCACGCGGCGCTGCTGGAAGCCGTCCGTGCAGTGGACGAGGATTGGGCACAATGGTTCCGGCCGGACAGCCGCACCTTCGTCGCCCTGGATGGCGATAAGGTCGTCAGCTTCTGTCTGCTGGACGATTTCGGCGAATACGAAGGCCTCAGAATTGGCGCGCCCGGCTGTGTCGGCACCGTGCCTGCCTACCGCAAGCAGGGCATCGGCCTGCGGATGATCCAGCTGGCCACACAGGTGCTGAAAGCGGACGGCTACGACCTGAGCTGGATCCACTACACCCATGTGGGCCACTGGTACGCCCGGCTGGGATACAGGACAGTGGTGAGGTGGAACTGCCGGGGCGTGGTGTCCGAATGAAAGAACACCCACAACGCAAGCCCAATCGGTTGACCGGCTTCGATTACAGCACACCGACGGCGTATTTCGTGACATTCTGTGTAAAAGACCGGCAATGCCTGCTCGGATCGATTGTAGGGGCGGCTAGCCCCCTCTTACAACCACCGTGGGTTCAGAGGCTCCCTCCATTTCCCAGGTTGTCGGGCATATGAAACGCATCGTCAGCAAATCGCTCGGCCACTCCCTCTGGCAAAAGAGCTTCCACGACCACATCATCCGCAATGAGCGAGAATACCGCCTGATCTGGGAATACATCGATGCAAACCCATACAACTGGGAAACCGACTGTTTCTTCCAGCCATAACACAAAAGCAGCAAGGCCCGCAAGCCCTGCTGCTTTTCCTTTGCGGTTATTCCTTGATGATGCCGCGGCCATACTTCGCCACCAGGCGATCCCGGTCGGCATTGCCGATAATGATGGTCAGCTCGGTACCCTCGTCCGTGTAGTCCTCCTTCACCACGCGGCCCAGGGGGCGGATCGCGCTCACCAGACCATACTGGCTGAAGGGAATGACGAAGGTCACCGGGGCAAAGGTCTTCTGCAGCTCGGCGGCAATGCGGCGGTGCAGCTCGTCGATGCCGTCACCGGTCTTCGCGCTGACCATCACCGCGCCGGGGAAGGTGGGCTCCACGCCGCCCAGGTCGCATTTGTTGATGACCTCAATGCGCGGCTGCTCCGTCGCGCCCAGCTCGGACAGCACCTTCTCCACCGCATCATGCTGCTTGTGCATTTCGGTGGACGCGCCGTCGTTGACGATCAGCAGCACGTCCGCCAGGGTCGCCTCCTCCAGCGTCGAGCGGAAGGCGCTGACCAGCGCGTGGGGAAGCTTGCGGATGAAGCCGACGGTGTCCACCAGCAGGAAGGGCGTGTGCTCTGCCGTCTCAATGCGGCGGGACACTGCGTCCAGCGTGGCAAAGAGCTGATCCTGCACATACACATCACTGCCGGTCATTTTGTTCAGCAGCGTGGACTTGCCCGCGTTGGTGTAGCCCACCAGGGCCACCACGGGGATCTCGTTCTTCTCGCGGTTCTTGCGGCGCAGCTCGCGCTGCTTTTCTACTGTTTCCAGTCTTCTGCGCAGTTCCGTCATGCGCTCCCGGATGCGGCGGCGGTTCATCTCCAGCTTGGATTCGCCGGGGCCGCGGGTACCGATGCCGCCCGCCAGACGGGACAGCACCAGGCCCTGGCCGATCAGCCGCGTGGACTGATACTGCAGCTGCGCCAGCTCCACCTGCAGCTTGCCCTCGGCGCTGGAAGCGCGCTGGGCGAAGATGTCCAGGATCAGCGTCGTGCGGTCCACCACCTTCACGCGCAGCATATCCTCCAGATTACGCACCTGGATGCCGGACAGCTCCTCGTCAAAGATGACCATGTCCGCCTCCAGCGCCTGGGCTTGGCGGGCCAGCTCGTCCGCGCGGCCCTTGCCGATGAACAGGGCCGTATCGGGCTTGTCGCGCTTTTGCAGGAACATGCCCACGACCTCCGCGCCGGCGGTGTCTGCCAGGCGGGCCAGCTCCTGCAGGCTCTCCTCGTTCTCGATGCCCATGAGGACGGCGCGTTCCTTCGCACCCAGGTTCTTCTGCTCGTCCTCCCAGCCGACGATGCGGTCGCTCTCCTCCACCTGGGCATTCCAGGCCGCGTCCGGCACCTTGTACCAGCGCACCGGCTCGTCCATGAGGATGTTCTGCTTCTCCGTCAGGAAGGCCGCCTGCACCGTGGTGGGCTCGCCCTTCAGGCACCCGACGGACACCATCGCGTCATAGCGGAAGGAGCGCAGGGCGGACAGATCCACGTCGGACAGCCTGCCGTCGCCATTGGGATGGGTGTGGACGCAGCGGACGCAGGAGAGGCGCTGCGCATTGCGGCGCAGGCGGTAGTCCCGCAGCTCCACGTCCCGGTCGGTGCCCACGGACACGTCCACCACCTCGCCGTCGCGGGTGATGTAGATGGCGATCTCCCGGTTGAGGGCATTGGAGAACTTCGCCAGGAACTGCATCAGCTCCCGGGGCAGGAAATCGCCGTCCTCCACCTCATACAGATACAGCTGGGCCAGGGCGTCGATCACGCTGTCGCGGATGCCCGTGAGATTGCCGTGCACTTCTTGCTTCATACTTTCTCCTCCATCGCCGCGCGCGCACAGGGCCGCGGCTCCCGGCTGCTGATGAAAACCGTGTCCGCGCAGCCGATGAGCAGACACAGATAGAACGTCACAAACCGCCAGATCAGCAGCCCCACCGGTGCATGCTCGCCGAAGATTCCGGCGAAGAACACCACGAAGCCGCCCTCCTGGGCGCCCGTCGCGCCCGGCAGCGGCGCGTAGCTGGCGCTAACAAAGAGCAGGAACGAGATCGTCAGTACATGATACCACGCCGTCCCCGACAGGCCCAGCGCCTTGTAAACCAGGCAGGGCGCGGCCATCAGGCACAGGCCCTGCACACTGCTGATGACCAGCTGCAGCAGCACCCGCCCGGGACTCCTCGCCAGCGCCGTCAGGGCCTGCTGGCACTCGTCCATGGTGTGAACAGCTCTTTCCCGCCACCTGTCAGGATGGCGGCAGATGCGCCACCTTTCCATCAGGCGGATGAACCACATCACAAGGCGCTCCACCAGCGGCCGGTTCAGCACCACCGCCAGGGTGATGGGCACGTTGGCAAAGGTCATGACGAGGCCGATGACGATCAGCGCGGTGAGATGCCCCACCTGCGTGCTTGCAAAGGACGCATTCAGCGCCCAGAGCAGCAGCGTCATGCCCGTGATGGTCAGATGATTGAAGAAATGCCGCGCCGCCACGCAGGACAGGGACACGCCCGCGTCGATCTTCCGGCGCACCATGTGGTAGACCTGCATCGGCTGTCCGCCGGTATAGCCGGGGGTAATATAGCCGTAGAACACGCCGATCAAAGACAGGTGCACCGCGTCCGCCGCCCGCATGCGGTATCCGTGGGGACGCAGCAGGGCCATCAGGCCCAGCCCCTCGCACAGCAGGTACCCGCCGTAGCTGAGGAAGGCCGCCGCCAGCCAGCCGGGGTGCAGATGCGTCAGCGCCTCCCCCACCCGGCTCAGGTCATCGGTGGAGAGCAGAATCCACCCCACCACCGCCACGGACAGCATGATCACCGCCGCATTGAATATCCTGCTCCATTTGCTCTGCTTCAAGCCGTGGCTCCTTCCTCTTTTCTTCTTCAGCATATGCCGGGACTATTGTACCACACCGCGCCCGATGCGTAAAGGGGGAAGCATGGGAGGGGTGGTAGACGGGGCATGAAAAGTCCCCGCCCGCGCGAACGGACAGGGATCGATTCACTTATTCGGATCTGGGTATGCGATGCTGCCCCGCAAATCCTTGACCTCCATCGGACAGAGAGCGCAGACAGCCGTTTCAAGCTCCGCCGTATGGTCGGTGACGGTGATCCGCCGGTAATGCCAGGCGTTGTCTGTCTTCCAGCGGTCGTAGATGTTCCGCTTTTCCCCGTGACGGATGAAGCACAGCACGCTCATGCCGTCATTCTTGCCGGGCACGGAGGAGGAATAGCAGATGCACACCTGCTGGAACTCGCTCCACGGGTATGTCTTCGCCTTTCGCAGCGGCCGCAGGAGCGTCACGCCCCCGGTGCTGACCTCCGCGCAGGTAAGTATATGCCCCAGCATCAGCGCGAAGTTCCCCGCCATCCAACCCGTCCAGACGGATATCGGCAGCAGGAACAGCGGCGTCTTCCACAGGCCATCCAGAACGAAGGGCAGAACCAGGCAGGACAGGAGAAGGTACAGCGTAGCCGCAGCAAAGACAAGCGCCAGAAACGCAAAGCCCACTATCACAACGCCCCGCGCCAGCCCTTTCGTCCGGTCCAGCGGGAAGGTCACCTTATCAGCCATTGCCTTCCTCGTCCGGCTCGATCAGGTAGATTTCGCCCGTCACGGCGTCCAGGTTGACCTTGTAGATCATCTCGTCGCCATTCATGAACCAGACCTCCCACACGCCGTTGGTATCGCCCGCGCCCATGATGTAGCCGTAACCGATCTGATAATCGGAGACGGAGGTCACGCCCACAGCCGCCATGGCCTTCACCAGCGCCTCGCCCTGGGCCATGTCGCCGTCCATGGGCAGGCCGTAGGTGGGCTGCATGGTGTAGAGGTTGTCAAACAGGAGCTTGTCCTCCAGGGACCAGAGGGCCTCCACGCCCTTCACAGTCTCCCAGCGGGCGCAGACGGTATCAAAATAACCGATATTCGTCGCGTCCGTCATCAGCACCTCGCCGCTGACCGCATCCACCGCGATGCACCAGCCGTCGGCGAAGTTCGCCAGGTCGAAGATGGTCACGATCCACTGGTGGCTGCCATCGCTCATCAGCACCAGCTCGGCGCGGGTCAGGCAGTCCGCAGGCAGCACGGCCATGGTGGCCTTCGCCGCAGAAATGGCGTCCGCCATCAGGAGCATTCCCTCGCCCTGGGGCAGAATCTGCACGGGCACCGCCGGCGTCTCAGCCTTCTCGGCAAGGACGGGGGGAAGAGCCAGCAGCAGCATCGCCGCCAGCAGGAGCATCAGCATTTTCTTCATTTTCTTCATCTTCTTCATAAGGCATTCCTCCTTGTATAGGGGGTATGGGGAGTGTAGGATGGCGTCAGCTGCCATCCTCTGCACACACAACGGATGACCGCCGCCTTTTCTTCCCGTGTCTTCCTCTTTTTCCAGCCATCCACAGGCCATCACTTCCGTGTGCGGATGACCGCCGTGAGCATATAGGCCGCAAAGGCGCACTCCACCAGCACCACCACCGGCTGGGACGTGCGGAAAACGCCCAGCACCGGCACAGTGACGCCGCGGC
>JAFXDB010000216.1 GCA_017516305.1 Clostridia bacterium
CATCAGCAAGTGGGAGACCGCCACAAACTGCCCGGATGCGGCGCTGCTGCCGGTGATTGCGGACGTGTTCGGCGTAACGGTGGACGCGCTCTACGGCCGGGAGGCGGGGCATGCCGCCGTTACGCCGGAGGAAGCCATCGACCGCGTGATCGAGTGTGTCCGGGAGACCATTGTGGGTACATGCTGGGAACCGGCGCGGGATGGCAGCTTCCGCGAGGAGCTGGCACAGTACAAGCGGGCCATGAAGCAGGACGTGCAGACCCGCTCGATCATCGAAAACGACCGGGATGTGCTGTACTTCCGCGAGGCGCTGGGGGCGCTGGCGCTGCGCAGGCCGGAGGCAGGGTGGAGCAGCCTGTTTGCCCGGGAGGATGTGGCGGCGCTTCTTTGTCTTGCGGCAGATGGGGATTTCCGGAAGGCGATGTATCACATCATCAGCCGGCGGACACTGACCTTCACCCTGCCGTCGCTGATGAAGCAGTGCGGCCTGACGGACGAGGCGGCCCTGGAGGCCCGACTGACGGAAAGCGGCCTCTTCCAGCGGCGGGAGCTGATGATCGACGAGGCGCCGCTGATCTATTTTGAAATGACGGGCGGGGAGAGCAAGCTGTTCCTGCTGTACGCGGTACTGGCCTTTGCCAGGGAACTGGCCGAACACCAGTCGGTGCATTACTGTTTCTTCGGGAATATGAATTACTTCACGCCATGAGAAAAGCAAAGAAGAGCACATAAAAGGGGAGCGGGCGTCAAAGGCTCGCTCCCTTGCCATATCGTGCGTTACGGAATACAGATGACTGCGCCCTGCGTGAAATCGCTGGGCAGCAGGGTCGGGTTCAGGGACAGCAGCCGCCCGCGGGTCACGCCCAGGTCGGCGGCGATGGTGTCCAGGGTCTCCCCGGCAAGGACGGTGTAGGGCTGCGTGCCGCTGCAGACGGCGCGGGTGCCGTGGGGCGGTGCACAGTAGGTCTGCCCGGCGATGAGGTAGCCCGGGGAAAGCCGCGGGTTAGCGGTGCGCATTGCCCGGTAGCTGACGTTGTGCTTCACCAGCAGATCCGCGTAGGTTTCTCCTGCAGCGACGGAGGTGCGGGTGTAGCCTGCAGGACAGGCGGGCTGCGTCGGCACGATGATGACTGGCGGAGTGGGGCGGTCGGGCTGCGAGGGAAGAGAAGGTGTGGGCAGGTTGGGGGAGTCCGGCTGAGCGGGCTGGTTGATGTCCGGTTCATCGCCGCTGGATGCAAAAGGGACGCAGATGACCTGGCCCACCATCAGATTATCCGGGGACACGCCGGGGTTGCGCTCCAACAGCTCGTAGGTGGCAATGCCGTAGGCGGCGGCGATGGATGTAAAAGTGTCGCCCGCCCGCACGGTGTAGGGTGCGCCGGAAATGCAGGTGTAGGACTGGCTGGGCAGGCAGATCTCTGTCCCGGCGGGGAGGGTGGCGAAGTTCACGTCCGGGTTGAGCACCTGCAGAGCCTGCACGGTGGTACCGTTTCTCTGGGCGACGGCCTGGGCGGTGTCCCCTGCGCGCCAGGTGTAGTAGCTCGCCCCCCGGGGGCAGATGCGTCCCTGATATTCCATGGGCAATCCTCCTTTTCGGCTTGGGGTGAGAATGGGCTGCACAGGAACTGTTTTTTCTCGTTTTTCCCCGCTTTTTTTCTGCTTTTTCTGCAATTTCCGCAGTTTGCGCAGCCTGGGGGGCAGGTTTTCCCCTTGCCCTTGCTGATAATCTATGCTATAATGCAGGGTGGGTGCGCAGGCGCGCTGTATTTTGTGTGCCGCGGCCCATATGGCAAGACCGTTTTTCCCTGACCATATATTCTGAATTCGGAAAGGTGGAGTTTTCCCGTATGAAGCACCTGCTGAAGCTGCTGGATCTGACCCAGGAGGAGATCGTCAGCCTGCTGGATCTGGCTGACAGGCTCAAGGCCGAGAACAAGGCCGGTATCCCGCATCCGATTCTCAAGGGCAAGACCCTGGGTATGATCTTCGAGAAGTCCTCGACCCGCACCCGCGTCTCCTTTGAGACCGGCATGTTCCAGCTGGGAGGTCAGGCGCTGTTCCTGTCCAGTCGCGATCTGCAAATCGGCCGCGGCGAGCCCGTGCAGGACACCGCCCGTGTGCTGAGCCGGTATCTGGACGGTATCATGATCCGTACCTTTGCCCAGCAGGAGGTCGAGGACCTGGCCCGCTACGGCTCCATCCCGATCATCAACGGCCTGACCGACTTCTGCCATCCCTGCCAGGTGCTGGCGGACCTGCAGACCGTCCGCGAGCACAAGGGCACCCTGGACGTCAACATGTGCTATATCGGCGACGGCAACAACATGGCCAATTCGCTGATCGTGGGCTTCCTGAAAGTGGGCGCGCGTGTGTCCATCGCCTGCCCGGAGAATTATCAGCCCGACGCCCAGGTGCTGGAGTTCGCCAAGGCCTACCCTGGCAAGTTCTTCATGACCGACAAGCCCATGGAAGCGGCGAAGGACGCCGACGTCATCTTCACCGATGTGTGGACCTCCATGGGTCAGGAGGAGGAGCGCGCTGCCCGCGAGAAAGCCTTCGAGGGCTATCAGGTCAACGCGCAGCTGCTGTCCGTGGCCCACGAGGGCTGCATGGTGCAGCACTGCCTGCCTGCCCACCGCGGGGAGGAGATCACCGAGGAGGTCTTCGAGGCCCATGCCGACGAGATCTTCGACGAGGCCGAGAACCGTCTGCACGCGCAGAAGGCCGTACTGGTGGCTTGTATGCAGGACGTGCAGGAGTAACAGGAGGGAATCAGCATGGAAAAGAAAGGCTACCTCTTGCTGGCGGACGGCCAGCTGTACGAGGGTGTGCTGCGCGGCGCGGACAAGGCGTCCAGCGGCGAGGCAGTGTTCCTGACTTCCGTGGTTGGCTACATGGATACCCTGACTGACCCGGCATATGCGGGGCAGATCGTGGTGCAGACCTTCCCGCAGATCGGCAACTACGGCGTGGTGCCGGAGGCTGACCTTGCGGTGAAGCCCAGCCTCAATGGCTATGTCTGCCGCGAGCTGTGCGACGCGCCCAGCAACTTCCGCTGCCAGGGCACGCTGGAAAAGTACCTGGCGGACAACGGCATTCCCTGCCTGACGGACGTGGACACCCGCGCCATCACCCGCCGCATCCGCGAGAAGGGCGCGATGAACGCCGCCATTCTCACCGAAAAGCCCGCGGATGTGGCCGCTGCTGCCGCTGAGCTGGCTTCCCTGGTCATCCCGGCGGAAACCGAGACGGGCGTGGAGGACATCATCCCCGCTGAGAAGCCCGGCAAGTACCGTGTCGTCCTGTGGGACATGGGCGCGAAGGCCGACACCGTGACCCAGCTGGAAAAGCGCGGCTGCGCGGTGACCCTGGCTCCGGCCGGAACCACCGCGGACGCCATCGCGGCGCTGCAGCCCGACGGCGTGGTGATCACGAACGGCGCTGGCAGCCCCGAGGATGATGCGGATGTGGCGGATGAGATTGCCGCGCTGCTGAACAACAAGCATCTGCCTGTGATGGGCATCGGCCTGGGCCATCAGCTGATCGCCATCAGCCAGGGCGCGGCCATCCGCAAGCTGTCCTATGGTCACCGCGGCGGCAATCAGCCCATCGAGGATGTGAAGACCGGCGTGTGCGGCATCACCAGCCAGAACCACGGCTATGAGGTGGATAAGGAAAGTCTGCCGGAAAATGCCTCTCTGCGCTACATCAACCGCAACGACGGCTCCTGCGAGGGCATTGATTATCTGGATATGCCCGTGTTCTCCGTGCAGTTCCAGCCCGCCATGACCGGCGGTATCCATAACGGGGCCAAGATCGGCACCCACACCCTGTTCGACCGCTTTATTGCGCTGATGGGAGGTAACAAGGAATGCCGCTGAATCCTTCGCTCAAGAAAGTTATGATCATCGGTTCCGGCCCCATCGTCATCGGTCAGGCGGCGGAGTTTGACTACGCGGGCTCCCAGGCCTGTAAGGCGCTGAAGGCTGCGGGTCTGGAGGTGGTGCTGGTCAACCCCAACCCCGCGACCATCATGACCGACCACACCTCCGCCGACCAGATCTACATCGAGCCTCTGACTCTGGAAACGCTGCGCCGCATCATCATTAAGGAAAAGCCGGACTCCCTGCTGTCCACCCTGGGCGGCCAGAGCGGCCTGACCCTTTCCATGCAGCTGGCGAAGGAAGGCTTCCTCGACCAGCATGGCGTAAAGCTGCTGGGCGCGAAGTGCGAGACCATCGAGAAGGCTGAGGACCGCCTGCTGTTCAAGCAGACCATGGAATCCATCGGCCAGCCCTGCATCCCCTCCGATGTGGTGGAGAACCTACCTGACGCCATCAAGCTGGCCGCGAAGATCGGCTATCCTGTTATCGTGCGTCCTGCCTTCACCATGGGCGGCGAGGGCGGCGGCATCTGCCAGAACGAGGAGGAGCTGCGCGAGATCGCCGCGAACGGCCTGCGCCTTTCTCCCATCACCCAGGTGCTGATCGAGAAGTGCGTCTCTGGTTGGAAGGAGATCGAGTTCGAGGTCATGCGCGACGCCAAGGGCAACGTCATCGCCGTCTGCTCGATGGAGAACATCGACCCCGTGGGCGTCCATACCGGCGACTCCATCGTCGTGGCCCCTGCGCTGACCCTGTCCAATGACGAGTATCAGATGCTCCGCCGCGCTGCGCTGGACATGGTGTCCGCGCTGGAGGTGGAGGGCGGCTGTAACTGCCAGTTTGCGCTGAAGCCTGACAGCTTTGAGTACGCCGTCATCGAGGTCAACCCCCGCGTGAGCCGTTCCTCCGCGCTGGCCTCCAAGGCAACGGGCTACCCCATCGCCAAGACCGCCGCGATGATCGCCATCGGCTACACGCTGGACGAGATCCCCAACGCCATGACCGGCAAGCCTCTGGCGGGCTTCGAGCCCACCGTTGACTACATCGTGGCCAAGGTGCCCAAGTGGCCCTTCGACAAGTTCGTCTACGGCAAGCGCACCCTGGGCACCCAGATGAAGGCGACGGGCGAGGTCATGTCCATCGGCGTGAGCGTGGAGCAGGCACTGATGAAGGCCGTGCGCGGCGCGGAGATCGGCTGCGACACCCTGCGCATGAAGTCCCTGCTGGAGCTGACGGACGAGGAGCTGCTCGACCTGATCGGCCGCTGCACCGACCAGCGTATGTATGCCGTTTATGAGGCCATTGCCCGTGGCGTGACGCTGGAGAAGCTGCACGAGATCACCATGATCGACATGTACTTCCTGAACAAGTTCCAGAACCTGTGGAACATGGAAGCACGCCTGATGCAGGGCAATGTCGATTGCGACCTGTACATGAAGGCCAAGAAGATGGGCTTCCCGGACAAGGTGATCGAGCGCCTGTCCGGTGAAAAGGTGCCCATGCACCGCGATCCCGTCTACAAGATGGTCGATACCTGCGCGGGCGAATTTGAGGCCCAGCGCCCCTACTTCTACGCCACCTATGACGAGGAGAATGAGGCTGCCGAGTTCCTCAGCAAGCGTGAGAAGAAGCCCTGCGTGATGGTTCTGGGCTCCGGCCCCATCCGCATCGGCCAGGGCATCGAGTTTGACTACGCCTCTGTCCATTGCGTGTGGATGCTCAAGAACGCCGGCTATGACGTGGTCATGGTCAACAACAACCCCGAGACGGTTTCCACCGACTTCGACACCGCCGACCGCCTGTACTTCGAGCCCCTGACCCCCGAAGACGTGCTGGGCATCATCGCCACGGAGAAGCCCGTGGGCGTGGTCGCGGCCTTCGGCGGCCAGACCGCCATCAAGCTGACCCATGCGCTGGAGAACGCGGGCGTCAGGATCCTGGGCACCTCCGCCGACATGATCGACGCTGCGGAGGACCGCGAGCGCTTCGACGCGGCCATGGAGAAGTACGGCATCAAGCGCCCCCAGGGCACCACCGTCATGACCACCGAGGCGGCCCTGGAAGCCGCCAACAACCTCGGCTATCCCGTGCTGGTGCGCCCCTCCTACGTGCTGGGCGGCCAGAACATGATCATCGCTTATCAGGATTCCGACATCGTCGAGTACATGAAGATCATCCTGGCCCAGGGCATCGAGAACCCCATCCTGATCGACCAGTACCTCAAGGGCATCGAGGCCGAGGCCGACGCCATCTGTGACGGCGAGGACGTGCTGATCCCCGGCATCATGGAGCATATCGAG